>JAQWMJ010000008.1:0-3970 GCA_029246845.1 Thermodesulfobacteriota bacterium | reverse complement strand
GCAGCACGAACAATAGTTGGTCCACCTATGTCTATATTCTCTATAACCTCTTGAAAAGAAATATTTTCTGATTTAATCACTTTCTCAAAAGGATAAAAATTAACTATTATTAAATCGATTGGATTTATATTCTCAGTCTTTAAGGATTCCATATGACTAGGATTTGATCTTATAGCCAAAAGGCCACCATGAATCTTGGGATGCAATGTTTTCACTCTACCATCTAGCATTTCAGGAAATTCAGTTATTTCGGAAACATCCTTTACTGGAATACCTTTTTCTCTTAGAAATCTTGCTGTTCCACCACTTGAAATTATTTCAATTCCAATATCAGTTAGCTTTTTAGCTAATATATCGATATCTGTTTTATCCCATACACTTATTAGGGCTCTTTTAATATTGCTCATTGGATTAAGATATTTTATATCTAAATTGTTAGGATTGGAAGTAAAAATTAATTTTTTTATTTACAGTTTGTTATAATAAAAAAATATAGGATTTTATGGATGAAAGATGACTTTGCAAACCTAGAAACAGAGAAAGTAGGTAGAAAAATAAAAAAGAACTCAGATCCCGTATCTCTCCTAGTTCAAAATTTCGTTGAAGAGCACGATGAGATTAGCTCAATACTGAAAAAAAATAACAAAAATATAACTAAGGCAATTGATAAGTTTACTTCAACGTTCTCCGCAGGGGGCTCTATCTACTTTATAGGTGCTGGAACCAGCGGTAGGCTTGGGGTACTTGAGGCAGCTGAATGCCCACCAACCTTTGGGACAAGTCCTAATAAAATCATTGCTTTAATGGCTGGCGGTAACTCTGCTGTCTTTAATTCAAAGGAAGGAGCTGAGGACTCTTCTGTTGATTCACAAAAAGATTTAAAAAACAAGAAATTTTCAAAAAATGATTTACTAATAGGCATCTCTGCAAGTGGGACGTCAGAATATGTATTGTCAGGAATTAAGTTTGCAAAAAAGTTGAAAGCAAAGACTATTCTTATTTCATGTAACCATCTTAAAAATAAGGTCTCGGACTTAGATCTTGAGTTAAATGTAGGGAGTGAGTTTGTTGCTGGGTCTACAAGGTTAAAGTCCGGTACGATAACAAAAAATGTATTAAATATAATTACAACGGTCTCAATGATTAAACTTGAAAAGATTTATAATAATCTAATGATTGACATAGTCCCGTCTACTAAGAAGTTGCGAGCAAGATCTATCAGAAACCTATCCTTACTTCTTCATATTAATGAGGAGCTAGCTAGCTCACTTTTAAATGATAGTAAGTGGAGCATAAGGGTTGCAGTTATAATCTTCAAAATGAAATTACCTTATCAAAAGGCAAAAAGCTTATCTAAGAAAATTTCTATAGTTGAGTTATTGGATGCTTAGTAAGAGAACATTTAATCTAATTGGTGTTAACTCCGGAACCTCAGCTGATTCTTTGGATATCGCGCTAGTTGGGATTGATAAATCTGGGCTTTCTCTTAGGTTTGCATCGACTTATGAGTTTCCTCCAGTTTTAAGAAAGGAAATTTTAAACTCTGGTCCCAAATCCTCAATTTATGACATAGAAGTTCTTAGTCTTAAGCTTGGAGATTTCGTATCACGCAAGATTAATCAGTTTATTTTAAAGAATAAAATCCCCCGCTCTACAGTCGACGGTATCGGTTTGCACGGACAAACGATACATCATTCTCACGAGGTAAGTCAGACGATATCTATTCAGATAACTGAGGCAGATGTTGTTTCAACTAAAACCGGTTTAACAACCATATATGACTTCAGGAAGAAAGACATTGTTATGGGAGGTTCAGGTGCTCCATTAGTTCCAATCTTAGACTTCCATCTCTTTCCAGAGATAAGAAGGCCATTTATATGTCAAAATTTAGGTGGCATTGCAAATTCAACACTAGTTGAAAAAACTTTTCTTAAATGTATAGGCTATGATTCTGGACCAGCTAATTGTTTAATTGATAGAGCTTTTCAGATTAAACATAAGAGTAAAATCTTTTTTGATAAGAATGGCGCAACAGCAAAGAAAGGGAAAGTAGTACCTGCTTTGTTAAGTAAGATTCTCAGAAACCCTTTCTTCTCTTTGATACCCCCTAAATCAACAGGAAATAGGGAATTTGGCATAGAATATACAAAGAACTTGTTCCGCTACTCACTTCAAAAAGGAATTAGATTTAATGATTTGGTTTCCACGCTTTCAACCGCAACTATAGAATCTATAGCAAAATCATATGAAAGGTTTATATTTCCCATTTCACATCCTACCCAAGTAATTGTTTCGGGGGGTGGGGTCAGGAATAGTTTTATAATGGAAGGTCTTAGAGAAAGATTGCCACAGCTTGATTTTATTCCATCTGATGAATTAGGAATCCCTTCCAAATATAAAGAAGCAATTTTGTTCGCACTTTTAGGATATCTAAGATTAACAAATAAGAGTTTTCTTCTTAAAAACCTAACGGGTTCAAAGAAAAAAGTTCTATTAGGGAAGATTTCAAGTCCATAAAATGAAAAAGCTTATTTCAAATTTAATAATTCCTAGAATTAATTTAAATTCTCCTCAATCAATAAATGAAGCTGTCCGACTTGTTCAAGAGCATTCCTTTGATACTTTTATTCTATTTGCTTCAGATGAAGTTGTGTTTGGACAAAATATAAAATTCAAACCCGAAGATTTGGTTGAGTTGAGAGATAAACTAGATTCAATTTCTAAAGAGAGAGTTCTTTTCTTTCTAGATGCTGAAAATGGCTTAGGTCGAAGGTGTTTAGTTGGAGAAGAGCATGACTTTACTAATATAGAAGCCTTAGATGATCGGCAAATTAAAGATATATTTGATTCCATAAATTCAGAGCTTTATATCCACAAGATATCTTTTAACCTCGCTCCTGTAGTAGATTTAGGACAAAAAAAATCAAAAGTTTTAAATGGTAGAACTTTCTCTGAATCTTCCAAAGTAGTGTCAAGAATTGGAAAAATCTTTATAGATTCTTGTGTAAGTAGCAACTTGATAAGTTGCTTAAAACATTTTCCTGGGCATGGCATAGTTCATGGTGATACTCATGATAAGTTAATTAAAAGTTCAACTTCAGACTCTAGTTTAATTAAAGAGCATCTGCAACCATTTATAGATTTGGTTCATAACGTAGAAATGATAATGATTAACCACATTAACTATAGCTTTTATGACGCCTTACCAATTCCAGCATCAATGTCAGAGAACATAATGAAAAAACTTTTGTTAGAGGAGTTGGATTTTAAGGGGTTAATCATTAGTGACTCAATTAGAATGGGAGCTATAACCGAAAACTTCAGCGAATCTAAAATATCTCAGGAGTTTATATTAAAAGGTGGAGACTTGATACTTGATCCTATAAATCCTATTCAGCTGATTGATGTCATTGAGGAAATCTATCCTACAGCGAGTGAAGATATTGATAGAAAAATAAAAAAAATTATCAAGATTAAGAACAAAGCTAGGAGTTTAATGTTCACATGAACTACTTTCTTTTTTTAGAGTACTTATCAGCCTTTGACCTAATAATAATCTCACTATATTTACTACTCAGTATGTCTATAGGAATCTATTTTAAGAAAAGAAGTCAAAATAACATCAGCTCATATTTCGTTTCTGAAAGAAATCTTCCATGGTGGCTTTTGGGAACTTCAATGGTCGCGACAACCTTATCTATTGATACACCCATAGTAATCATTTCATGGATACGAGACCCAGGCATCTGGAAGAACTGGTTTTGGTGGTCATTCCTGTTTACACATTGTCTAGTAATATTTTTCTTCTCTAGATACTGGAGAAGGGCCGATGTTATAACTGATAATCAGTTGATTGAGATTCGTTATTCTGGAGCACCTGCTAAGTACTTAAGGATTTTTAAAGCTTTTTATTTTTCTATGTTTTTTAATCTAATAATATCTGCCTGGATAATCAGTGCTTTTCTTAAAA
>JAQWMJ010000045.1:0-6210 GCA_029246845.1 Thermodesulfobacteriota bacterium | reverse complement strand
ACCTTCAAAGGAGTTGCATATGAGTCAGTTAAAAATAAGAATATTGATAGCTAAAGCAGGACTAGATGGCCATGATAGAGGTGCAAAAATTATCACCAGAGCATTAAGAGATGCTGGTTTTGAAGTTATTTATACTGGACTCCATCAAGCTCCTGAGGAAATAGTTGAAGCGGCATTACAAGAAGACGTTGACGCAATTGGAATAAGTCTGCTTTCGGGCGCACATAACTTCCTTTTTCCTGAAATCCTGAAGGCCTTAAAAGAAAAAGGCTTAGAAGACCTCGTTGTCTTTGGAGGTGGCATTATACCAGATCAGGACATAGAGGGATTAAAGAAAGTTGGAGTAAAAGAGATTTTCGGACCAGGGACTACAACAACTGAGATGATTAACTGGATTAATGAAAATATCCAACCTAAATAACTCTTTAATCGTTCTTTAGAAATTTAGCTAAAAGCCCAACTAGCATAGCAGAAAGGACAATTCCACCAACTAATTTGAAATAAAAGTCTAAGTCAGCATGTGAAACATTAGAAATAGCTAGTCCAAAGAGGGCAAATATAATTAGACAAACAAAAGCTGAACCAATATAATCTATTCTTAACATAATAAAATCCTTAAAAAAGCAATATAATATATCTTACAATGAAATTAAAGAAAGTAGTAACTATTTTTGGCGCAGGAAGTTGGGGAACAGCTATAGCAAAAAATATTTCTGAGAATGGTTACAGAGTAAGAATTTGGGCAAAAGAAAAGAATGTAGTTGATTCAATAATTAAAAAAAGAGAAAACAAAATATTTCTTCCAGGAGTAAAGTTACCTAGCTCGATTTATCCAACTAATTCACTTGATACAAACTTATTCGACTCTGATTTCTTAATTTTCTCTATTCCTACACAATTCATTAGGGAGTCTTTGTTGTTAATGAAGGAAATGATTAGCAAAGATTCAATATTGATTAATACTTCAAAAGGAATCGAACAGTCAAGTATGAAGCCAATATACTCTATATTTAAAGAGATTCTTCCAAGAGTTAGTAGGAGGTATGTGACAATTTCGGGGCCTAGTTTTGCATATGATGTAGCTAAAAAATTGCCAACCTCTGTAACTTTAGCTTCTGCTAATTCTTTGTTGTTACCAGGGGCAATGAAGATATTTGAAAATCAAAACTTTAAAACATATATAAGTAAAGATGTTGTAGGTGTCGAGCTTGGTGGCTCCTTAAAGAATGTAATAGCAATCGGAGCTGGAATACTGGACGGTATTAAGTCTAGTGAAAGTACTAAGGCTGCATTTATAACCCGTGGGCTTAAAGAAATAAGGACACTTTCAAAAATTTTGGGTGCAAAGAATACAACGTTTATGGGATTATCTGGTGTAGGAGATTTGATGCTAACCGCATATGGGAAACAAAGTAGGAATAGATCCCTTGGAATTTATATTGGTAAGGGAAAGAAGATCAAATTGATTCTGAGTTCTAAAAAAACTGTGGCAGAAGGATTTTATACTTCAAAAGCTATATATGAGCTTACTAGAAAGTATAAGATTCATTCTCCTATTATAGAATCTATCTATAGAATTTTATATAGAAACTCAAATCCAAGGAACATAGTGAAAAATCTACTGAAAAATGATGGAATAGCAGATATTTAAGCTTCATTTTTCTTTCTGGGACTGTATAATTACTCTATTAAACTAGGAGTTACACAATTTCACAAGATAAAAATATTAAGCCGGCTGAAATATTTGATGAACTTAAGGATTCGTATTTAAGCTACTCGTTAAGTGTAATAATTGGTAGAGCTTTGCCTGATGTTAGAGATGGACTAAAACCTGTTCATAGAAGGTTGCTTTATGGAATGAAAGACTTAAGTCTAGACTTTAATAAGTCTTATAAAAAGTCTGCAAGAGTCGTTGGAGATGTTATGGGTAAATTTCATCCCCATGGAGATTCAGCATTGTACGAAGCTCTTGTTAGGATGGCCCAAGATTTTTCTTTAAGATATCCCCTTGTTGATGGTCAAGGCAACTTTGGTTCTATAGATGGCGACCCTGCCGCGGCTATGAGGTACACTGAGGTAAAACTTACCAAGCTATCTTCTCAGATTCTAGATGATTTAGATAAGGACACAGTTGACTTTATAGAGAATTATGATGGTTCATCAAAAGAACCAAAGATTTTACCTTCTAAAATCCCCAATCTTCTTTTAAATGGCGCTTCAGGTATTGCTGTTGGAATGTCCACAAACATTCCTCCACATAATTGCACTGAATTAATAGCTACTATTATATCTCAGATAAAGAATCCAGATATAACAATAGATGAAATATTAAAGATTATGCCTGGTCCTGATTTCCCTACTGGGGGAGTGATACATGGCTCTAAAGATATTATTAGACAAGCATATGAAACAGGTAAGGGAATCATTAAACTACGTGGTGTAGCTAACGTTGAAACAGATACTAACAAGATTGTAATTAGCGAGATTCCTTATCAAGTCAATAAAACTAAGTTAATCGAAAAAATTGCGAGCTTAGTAAGGGAAGAAAAAATAAAAGGTATTTCCGATATTAGAGATGAGTCAAATAGAGAAGGTATAAGGATAGTAATAGACCCTAAAAGAGGGGAGGACTCAAATGTTATCCTCAATAACATTTTTTCTTTAACACCTCTAAGTACCTCTTTTGGAATTATATTACTAGCTATTGATGATGGTAAACCCAAGTTGCTCGGCGTTAAAGAAATTAATAAATGTTTTATTAATCATAGATTCGAAATTATTACCAAACGTTTATTGTTTGAGTTAAACAAATCTCAGTCTAGATTGCATATTTTAGAGGGTTTCAAAATTGCTTTAGATAATCTTGATAAGACAATAAAGATTATTAGGCAGTCAAAAGAACCCCTAGAAGCAAAAACATCTTTGATAGACAAATTAAAAGTGTCCGAAATACAAGCTTTAGCTATTTTAGATTTAAAACTCCAAAGATTAACTGGAATGGAGCAAACTAAGATAATGGACGAGAGAGATTCTCTAATTAAGAGAATCAAGGAAATAGAAGCAATACTTTCTAACGATAACGAAATTAATAAAATAATGATAAGCGAATTAGAGGAAATCACTCAGCAGTATGGAGATCAAAGAAAAAGTAAGATTGATGATAGAGACTTAAGCAGTATTAAGATTGAAGACCTCATATCTGAAGAGGATATGGTTGTTACTTTAACACACGAAGGATTCATAAAGAGAACACCACTTAGCTTGTACCGTAGCCAACGTAGAGGCGGAGTAGGAAAAAAAGGAGCTACTAGCAAAAATGATGATTTTGCGCAAACTGTATTTGTTGCCTCAACTCATGATTATGTTGTTTTCTTCACCAATAAAGGTAAGTGCTTTTGGAGAAAAGTATACGAGCTACCAGAAGCAAGTTTAATTGCACGAGGTAGAGGACTCTCCAATGTACTTAATTTATCAAATGAGGAAACGGTAAAAGCTCACGTCTCTTTGAGGGATTTTAGTCAAGATCAATTCTTAATAATGACAACTAAGGATGGGATTATTAAGAAATCTAAACTTGAAGATTACTCAAGACCTCGAACAAATGGGATTATTGCAATAAATTTAAAAGGTAAAGATGAACTTATATCGGTTCATACGAGCTCTGGAGAAGATGAAATATTAATTTCAACCAGAATGGGCCAAGCAGTTAGATTTAAAGAAGAAAAAGTCAGATCTGTAGGAAGAAATAGCATGGGAGTTAAAGGAATAACATTAAAGGATAAAGATTCTGTTGTAAGCTCCGAAGTTATTAAAGAAGAAGGGGTTAAGATATTGACCGTAACGGAAAATGGGTTTGGAAAAAGGACTGAGGTTTCCAAGTACAGGCTTACTTCAAGGGGCGGTAAGGGTGTTACAACATTGAAAATTACAGATAAAACAGGGTTAATAGTCAATGCTTTTCAGACAGAGAATGAGGATGATATTGTGCTGCTGTCTTCCGCAGGGAAGGCTACCAGATTGAAAACTTCTGACATCTCAATAATTGGAAGAGCAACTCAAGGCGTTAGATTGATGAAGGTTGGTGAAGACATCAAAGTTGTAGCTGTGGCTAAGATTACAGAAAAAGAAAATGAATGATATTTTTAATAAATTAAAGAAAGTCTTTCATACGTTTGAAAATTATAATTGCTTTGTATGTTCAAGTTCAAATCCTATTGGTCTTAAGTTAGATATTAAATTCTCTGATAACTCTGCATATTCCAACTTTAATCTATCTAATCTGTACTCAGGGTTCCCCTCGATTATTCATGGAGGAATACAAGCCTCTATAATAGATGAGATTGGATTTTGGGGAATGTTTAACGCAAGA
The DNA here is from genome assembly GCA_029246845.1 of Thermodesulfobacteriota bacterium. Taxonomy (GTDB): domain Bacteria; phylum Desulfobacterota_D; class UBA1144; order UBA1144; family UBA1144; genus TMED58. The sequence continues at coordinate 1,841 of JAQWMJ010000045.1, read as the reverse complement.
AAACAGATAGGATTTACTCAAAAACTTGAAATTGATTATCTGTCTAAGATTGAGACAGATGTAAATCTTAAAGTTGTTGGTAAAGAGGTTTCATTAATTGATAGGACTTCAAGAGTTGAAGTAAGCATATTTCATGATTCGAAATTAAAAACAAAAGGTCTGGTATCATATAAGCTAATAAGCGATTCAGCAATAAAAAAGCTTTTCGGCGAAGATTTTTATACTGAATTTATAAGGAGTTTTAGGAATGATTAAACTTTATGATCACCCACTTTCCGGTAACTGTTATAAGGTTAAGCTTTTAATGGCTCAATCAAATGTAGAATTTGTAACTGAAATAGTAGACGTCTTTAAAGGCGAGAATAAAAAGGATAAATTTATTGGAATCAATCCAGCTACTAAAATACCAGCTATAGATGACGATGGAATAATAGTTTGGGAATCTAATGCAATACTTATGTATCTTTGTGAAAAGTACTCACCAAGACTATTGCCTTATGATTTACAAGGCAGAGCAGAGGCCTATAAATGGCTTTTTTTTAATAAAACGTCAGTAGACCCTTTTTTAGCTAAGGCGCGAGCTATATTAAAGTTTTATCCCGAAGATGCTCAAGATTTAGATGAGTTGAGAAAGTTGCAAGATGAAGGACTAAAATCATTGAAAGTAATCGATAATCATCTGGAAGGTAAAGTTTTTTTTGTTGGCAATTACTCTATAGTAGACATCGCATACTATCCATATATAAGGCTTTCTCATGAAGGGAAGATAGATTTAGTTCAATTCCCGAATATATTAGAATGGATAAAGAAAGTAGAAACAACTGATAATTTTATAAGCTTTTCTTAATTTTTTTAAAAAAAGAAAAGCGGGAAACGGGACTCGAACCCGCGACCTTCTGCTTGGCAAGCAGATGCTCTAGCCAACTGAGCTATTCCCGCGCTATAGACATTCTTTAATTATACTTCTATATTTTTTATGTCAAGGGTTAATAGGTTATTATGGATAGACAAAGTATTTTTAAAAAAATTAACAGAGTTATAATTAAAATTGGTTCTAAAGCTTTAGCTGATAAAGACAACATTAGTTATGATAGGATTAAATTTTTGGCTACTGATATTAGAAGACTCAGAGAGTCTGGAATCGAATGCTTACTAGTTTCCTCTGGTGCGATTCTGGCAGGAAATGAGTTTTTTAATTTTAATCTAAAACGATTAAATATTATTAAAAAACAGGCTGTCTCCTCTTTAGGCCAAGTAAAGCTTATGAGCTATTACATTAAAGCATTTTCAAAAAAAGAAATTAATGTTTCCCAGCTTCTTTTAACAAATGATATATTTAACAATAGGAAAAGATTTTTAAATACCAGAGCTACGATTCTAGAGTTATTAAAAATGGGTATAGTTCCAATTATAAATGAAAATGATACTGTCTCTATTGATGAAATAATGTTTGGCGACAATGATATCCTTGCTTCTAAGGTTGCTGCTATGATGGATGCAGACTTATTAATACTTCTTACTGATATTGATGGATTGTATAGTAATAATCCAAAAACAAACAAAAGAGCAAAGCTGATAAGTAGCTTAGATGAAGAAAGTTTTGACTTTCAAGTGATAAACGATTCTGAATCACAAGTCTCCTTTGGCGGTATGAGCTCTAAAATCAATGCTGCTCTGGATGTGTCAAAGTTTGGAATTCCCACTATAATTGCAAATGGAAAGAATAAGAATGTACTAAAAGATATATTTAGTTCCAAAGATGTTGGTACCGCTATAATTCCAAGTTCTGTTAAGATTGGAAATAGAAAAAAATGGATTGGTATGGGCCCTAAGTCATCTGG
>JAQWMJ010000039.1:0-40919 GCA_029246845.1 Thermodesulfobacteriota bacterium | reverse complement strand
AGAGATTGAAGAGCTATAAGATGGATCAATAGATTCAATTAATTTAACAATTTTTACTTTATCCTTAAAGACCTTATTGTTGATGGCAGAATTAACAATATTGTTATTTTGAAGCTGCTTGGCTTCTTTGTTGTTTATTATGAAAACAATTGATATATAAAGAATAAGGCCCCCTAATGAGATCATAATAATTTTTTTTAACATATTTTCCATAAAAGAATTATACACTTTTAATTGTAATTCGACTAAACTAACCATATAAATATGGATAATGTAATTAAAATCAAGTCAATGAATATTTTTCTAGGTCCTGATCTCACAAATCCAATTCTTAAAAACGTAGATTTTGAAATTACTAAACCTACTATGGTTTCAATCATGGGTGAGAGTGGCGTGGGAAAATCTTTATTTGGTTTTAGTTTGCTATCCAAGGAGGAGCTATATGGAGCTACGAAAGATTATAATATATTCAAATGTGGTAATAATGTTGTTGCAGATGTTCCTATTGAACATTTTTCCTATGTTCCACAAGAACCACTTTCTTCTTTGAACCCTGTCATATCAATTTTTAAGCACTTCGATCTAAATCAAAGAGAGAATTCTGGTGCTTTTGATGTAACGAAAGAGTCCTTAAGGCTCCTAGCTGAAGTGGGTTTTACAAATCCAAATTATATTTTATCAATGTTCCCTCATGAATTAAGCGGTGGTATGGCTCAAAGAGTATTGATTGCCCTAGCTTTACAAAATAATCCTAAAATATTAATTGCCGACGAGGCAACTTCTTCTCTTGATGCAGTTAATGAGAAAATAATATTAGACTTATTAAGTAAGATTTCTAAGACTAGACACCTTACAATAATTCTCATTACACATGATTCTAGAATAGCCAAGAGTTATTGCTCAGAACATTATTTTATTAAAAATAATAAATTAAACTTAATCAAACCTATGGATTTTGAGAGTTTTCATGTGCTTTCTGGTCATAAAATTAATCACTCCTCATTACCGCTTTCTCCACAAAATGATTCGACAGAAGTAGTTGAAGTAAAGAATCTTAGCTTTGGTTTTTCAAAAAATGAAAACATATTGAAAAATGTAAATTTTAAAATAAATCAAGGAGAGGTTTTAGGTCTCATTGGATTAAGTGGCTCAGGTAAGAGTACGATTACAAAAGTTTTGATGAAACTTTATGAAGCAGAAAACGGCTCTTGTTTTTTGTTTGGAAAAGACATTAGTCAATATAGCACTAAATCTTATGCCTCCCTCGTTCAGATAGTATTTCAAGATTTATATGGTTCTCTTAATCCAAAAAGAAAAATTCTTAATATTTTACTTGACTCATTCCTGGTTAATAAGAATTCCGCTATTCCAGGTTCTACTCAAAAGACTTCATCAAAAATAGCAGATTTCGAGTTTAAAATTTCTATTTATTTGAAAAAGGTGGGATTAAATATAAACATTTTAAATAGATATCCAAGTTCATTGAGCGGGGGACAAAGACAAAAAGTTTTAATATTAAAGGCTCTTCTTGCTAATCCCAAGTTGATTATTTTTGATGAGCCAATGTCTTCGTTAGATATTAATTCTCAGAATGAAATTATTAAAATCATTAAATCCCTATATTTAGAGGGTAATATAACCATATTATTTATAACCCATGATTATAGACTTATTCAGGCTTTATGTAATCGTGTAATGGTCTTATCGGATGGAGAGATTGTAGAGGACGGTAAAACAAGTGAAGTTTTTGCAAATCCCATTCATAAAGCAACAAAAAAAATATTGGAAGTTGTAAAATAGTATTTATGTCATATAATACTCGGTAAAAAGGATAAAAAATGGCTACACCCAAAAGAAAAACATCAAAATCAAAAGTAGGTAAAAGAAGAAATAATACTAAAGTTAATTTGCCTGGACTTTCTAAAGACAAAAAATCTGGAGAATTAAAAGTTACCCACAGATATAGCTCTATTGAGAAATATGAAGAATCAAAAAAAGCCTAGTCCATTTACCCTTATAAGGGGAAGTTTATTTTGCTGAGTTTAGTTTTTCCTGGGCAAGGTTCCCAATATGTGGGCATGGGTAAAGATCTTTATGATAATTTTAAAGTTGCAAGAGACACCTTTGCACAAGCAAGCGATAAGCTTAATCTAGATTTAAAAAAACTATGTTTTGAATCTGAGGATGTTCACTTAACAGTTAATGCTCAACCAGCAATCTTAACCGTAAGCACAGCAGCTTTTAGAGTTTTAACATCAGAAAGAGAAATAAAGGCTGATTTTGTAGCTGGCCATAGTTTAGGTGAGTATTCTGCCTTGGTCGCATCGGGATCTTTAGATTTTGAAGATGCAATCTGGGCTGTTAGAAAAAGAGGAGAATATACTCAAGAGGCTGTGCCTATAGGAATAGGCGGAATGGCGGCAGTATTGGGTTTACCGGATAAAGAAGTAGACAAAATTTGCAATGAGGCCTCTAATAATAACTCATATGTTTCTGCTGCAAATTATAATAGTATAGGACAAGTTGTTATTTCGGGAGTAAAGAAAGCAGTAGAAAATGCCGCAAAACTTGCAAAAGATGCAGGTGCTAAAAGAGTAGTTCTTTTAGACGTTAGTGCCCCGTTTCATTCTAAGCTGATGAAATCAGCAGTCGATAAAATGAGAGGTGTTTTAGACGGTATTAATTTTTTAGATTTTAAGATCCCTATGGTTACTAATTTTGATGCCAAAACTATCAGTGATAAGAGTAAAATTAAAAATTTATTACTTGATCAATTAATAAGTCCTGTTCTTTGGCACCAATCAATAAATTATTTGAATTCAAACTTAGGAGTAAAGTCATTTATGGAAGTCGGCCCTAAAAATGTTTTGACCGGTTTAATAAAAAGAATAGTGCCAGACTGCGAAACTTTAAACTTCGGCGAAAAAGCTGATTTGGAAAAAATCTAAAATGTTAAAAGATAAGATTGCATTAGTTACAGGTGGGTCTAGGGGAATAGGTAGTTCAATCTGTAAAGAATTAGCCAAGGCGGGTGCAACTGTGCTTATTAACTATGCTAACTCTAAAGATTCGGCTCTTAAGGTGCTAGAAGAAATAGTGCAAGGTAATGGTAAGGGTGAAGTTGTAGAATTTGATGTATCAGATTATTCTATTGTGGAAGAAAAGATAAAATATTTAATTGAGAAATATGAGAAAATTGATATTTTAGTTAATAACGCAGGCATCACCAGAGATTCTCTCTTTATGAGAATGAAGGAAAGTCAGTGGGATGAAGTTTTTGAAACCAATACTAAAGGTGTTTTCAATTGTACAAAGAATGTTGTTAGGATGATGTTAAAAAATCAATATGGAAAAATAATTAATATATCCTCAGTAGTAGGTGAGATGGGCAATCCTGGTCAAGTTAATTATTCTTCAACCAAGTCTGCGCTGATTGGGTTTACAAAGTCCTTAGCTAAAGAATTAGGCTCAAAAAATATAAATGTTAACGCAATTACCCCTGGCTTTATTGAAACAGACATAACAGAAGTTTTATCAGATAGTATTAAAGATAAATATAAAGAAATAATTCCGCTTTCAAGATTTGGAAAGCCAGAAGATGTTGCTAAAGCTGTATTGTTTTTAGCTTCAGATGATTCATCATATATAACTGGAGAAGTTTTAAAAATTAACGGTGGTTTATACACTTAATGGAGGACTATTATGTCAGAAGAAACTAAACAGAAGGTTGTAGCCCTAATTGCAGAACAGTTAGGCAAAAGTGAAGACGCGGTAACATTAGATGCTCAATTTATTGAAGATCTAGGAGCCGACTCTTTAGATTTGGTTGAGCTTATTATGAGCATGGAAGACGAGTTCGGTGTTGAAATTGCTGATGAGGACGCAGAAAAAATTCTTAAGGTAAGCGATGCTGTCGATTACATAATTAAGAATCAAAAGTAAAAGATATGAAAAGAGTTGTAATTACTGGAATTGGAATGTTGTCGTCCCTAGGTGTGGGAGTTGATGAGATTTGGCCCAAAATAAAAGAGGGTACCTCTGGTGTTAATTTTTTAAAAAAAGTTGATGCATCCGATTTGAAAACTAAGTTTGGAGCTGAAGTTTCAGAAGATTTTAATCCAGAAGACTTTATGGATGCCAAGGAAGCAAGAAGAAGTGACCCTTTCATACGTTTTGCCGTAGCGGCCGCAGCTTTAGCATTAAAAGATTCAAAATTAGAGATAACAGACGACAACTCTCACTTAGTCGGATCCTATATAGGTTCTGGAATAGGTGGGATACAAACTTTTGTAGATAATACTCTTGTCTATAATGACAAAGGTCCGACAAGAGTTTCACCTTTCTTTGTTCCATCTATGGTGCCTAATATGGCAGCTGGATACGTTTCAATATTTAATAATTTAAAAGGTCCAAACTGTGCTGCATGTACAGCATGCGCTGCTGGAGCTCATTCAATAGGCTATGCAGCAATGATGATAGAAAGAGGGGATGCTGTTGCAATGGTAGCTGGTGGTGCGGAGGCACCCTTAGTTCATGTAGCGATTGCAGGTTTTAATGTTATGAGAGCAATCTCAACAAGAAATGAAGATCCAAGTGCTGCATCTAGACCATTTGATAAGGATAGAGATGGCTTTGTTATGGGCGAAGGCTCTGGTTTGGTTGTACTCGAGGAACTTGAGCATGCTAAAAAAAGGGGAGCTAAGATATATGCGGAACTTATAGGTTCTGGTTTTAGTGGAGATGCTCACCATATTACTTCACCCAATATTGATGGACCTGTTATATGTATGGAGTCTGCATTAAGAAATTCCAAAATTAACCCAGAGCAAGTTGACTATATCAATGCTCATGGTACTTCTACTCAACAAAATGATATAAATGAAACAAATGCAATAAAAAAAGTATTTGGTTCTTACTCAAAAGAATTATTAGTAAGCTCTACAAAGTCTATAACAGGACATTTGTTGGGAGCAGCTGGTGGACTAGAGGCTGGAATTACATCGCTTGCTCTTAGCGAAGGTGTCGTTCCTCCAACTATTAATTTGGATAATCCTCAAGAAGGATGTGATTTAAATTACGTTCCTCACAATACGATTGAGAAAGATATAAAGATTGCTGTTAGTAATTCGTTTGGATTCGGTGGAACTAACTGCACTTTGATATTTAAGAAGTTTGAGGATTAATAATGAAAATCGCGATAGGTTCTGACCATAGAGGCTTCAGTTTAAAAGAAGATTTAAAAGACTATATTCAAAAACTAGGTTTTAACTATAAGGACTTTGGGGCTTTCTCGGAAGAGAGTTCTGACTATCCTGACTCAGCTGCTGAGGTTTCCTTGAAAGTTTCACAGGGTCAATATGACAGGGGAATACTAATATGTGCCTCAGGTTCAGGAATGAATATTGTTGCAAATAAATACCCTAATGTTAGAGCAGTAGTTGCAAATGATGTTAATTTGGCCATTATGTCTAGAGCACATAATAATTCAAATATAATAACTTTGGGTTCAAAGTATGTTTCGGTAGATGTTGCTAAGAATATAATTGAGCTTTGGCTAACAACTGATTATGAGGCAGGAAGACATGATATAAGGCTAAATAAATTAAAGCAAATTGAGAATATAAATTTCGCGGAGTAAAATGAAAAAATTTTTTGATGATATTAAATCAGAATTAGGTAAAATCTCTTGGATAAACAAGAGAGAGAATATAAAGTCAACGGGTGGAGTTGTCCTTGTAACTATTATATTAGGAGTTTTTTTGTTAATAGTTGATTTCGTTTTTTCTTCAATAACAGAATTACTGTTGGGTGGTAAATAAATGGCAGATAAGTGGTATGTTGTTCACTGTAATACTGGATCGGAAGATACAGTTAAAAGATATATAAATACTCAAATGAAGATGGACAATTGTCTTGATTTGATTACTGATATTCTTGTACCAACTGAAACAATTGAAGAGCAATTAAAAGGTGGGAGAAAGAAAACTTCTGAGAAGAAATTTTTTCCAGGATATCTTTTAGTTAAAACTGAACTTAATGAGGAATCATGGCATTTTTTGAGAAACATTCCTAAAGTCATTGGCTTTGTAGGTGGTAAGGTAAAAGATGGTAAACTGCTTGTAGAGTCAGTACCTACTGTAGATGAGTCTGAAATTAATAAAATGAGGAATAAAATTGAAGAGGGAACACTTAAGCCTACACCAAAAGTTATCTTCGATAAAGGCGAGTCTATTAAAGTAATTGAAGGACCTTTTGAGAATTTTACAGGTGTGGTAGAAGAAGTTAAAATGGAGAAGGGAAAAATTCAAGTTTTAGTGGAAATCTTTGGTAGGGCAACACCAATAGATTTAGACTTTAATCAAGTGGAGAAAATTTAAATGAAAAAAGTTCAAGGATCTTTAAAATTATTATGTGAGGCAGGAAAGGCATCGCCGGCTCCCCCTATAGGTCCAGCCTTAGGGCAAAAAGGTATAAATATAATGGAGTTCTGTAAAGCTTTTAATTCACAAACAGAAAAACTAGAAGGCTTGCTTCCGGTTGTGGTAACAGTCTATTCTGATAAGTCTTTCTCTTTTATAGTCAAGACCCCTCCTGTGTCATATTTAATTAAAAAAGCTGCAAAAATTGAAAAAGGTTCAAGTACTGTACCACTAGTTAAAGTTGGCAAGATATCTGAAAGTCAGTTGGAGGAAATTGCAAAGACTAAGATGGATGATATAAATGCCAATGATATAGATGCTGCAAAGAAGATTGTAGAAGGTACAGCAAAAAGTATGGGAGTTGAAATAAAAGGATAGGTGAAGTAATGAAAATAAGTAAAAATAAAAAAATTATTATAGAAGATCAAAGAGTTGATAAAAATAAGCACTACTCACCAAGTGAAGCAATTGAGATAATTAAAAGTCTTACAACTTCAAAATTTGATGAAACTATAGATTTATCTATTCAGCTTGGAATAGACCCTAAAAAAAATGATCAGCAAATAAAGATAGCAACTGTTCCACCTAACCCTTTAGGTAAAAAGATAAAGATTTTAGTAATCTGTAATGGCGAACATACAAAGAAAGCTGAAGAATCAGGAGCTGACTTTGTAGGATCAGAGGACATTATTGAAAAAATTATCACAGAAAAATGGACTGACTTTGATGTAGTAATTGCGATTCCAGAGTTGATGCCTAAGGTCGCTAAGCTAGGCCAAGTTTTAGGACCCAAGGGTTTGATGCCTAGTCCTAAGATGGGAACTGTAACAAGTAATGTTGAAAAGGCTATAAAAGACGCAAAAGCGGGAAGAATAGAGATAAAAAATGACAAATTAGGACTAGTAAATTTTCCTTGTGGTAAAAAATCATTTGAATTTGCAAAAATTATGGATAATCTATACTTCTTAGTTCAGTCATTGAATAAGTCAAAGCCTGCATCTTCTAAAGGCAACTATCTTAAGAAGGTTAGCGTTTCTAGTACTATGGGGCCAGGTTTTAAAATAGATATTTCATTACTGAAAGAAGAACTTAAGAAATATAATGGAGCTATAGCTTAGTTTAATGTTAGGGAAACAACAAAAAGAGCAAATTGTAAACAACTTTAAGAGCTCATTTTCAGATACTCCTTCGTTTTTATTGGTAAACTTTAGGGGTGCAAAAGTATCTGAATTCGAGCTTTTAAGAAAGAAGCTTAGGGATAATAATGCTGTGTTAACAGTTGTAAAAAATAATCTTCTAAAAAAAGCTTCTGAAAATACAGACTTTGAATCAATCTTTACAGATTCCGTTGGTGAAACAGCTATTACTTTCCTAGAAGAAAATTATGTTGAAGTAACTAAGACATTTGTTGAAATAGAGAAAGACTTTCCAAACCTTGAAATTCGAGTTGGTTTTATTGAAGGCAAATCCGTAGATAAGGCTGAATTGGAAAAGATATCCAAGTTACCATCTAGAGAAGTTTTAATTAGCCAGATGATATCTATGCTTAACCAGCCAATTGTTAAGTTTATTAATGTATCTAAGGCAATCCCTAGAAACTTAGTAAATGTTTTAAATAACTTGAAAGATAAAAAATAAACGTATATAATACGAATTCAATATTTGGAGGATTTTTATGCCTGAACTATCAAAACAAGACGTCATTACTTATCTAGAAAAAGCTAGTTTGCTGGAAATTTCAGAGCTAGTAAAGGATATAGAGGAAAAATTTGGAGTAGAAGCTGTTGCACCTGTTGCAGTTGCTGCCGCACCAGCCGCTGGGGGAGAAGCTCCCGCTGCTGAAAAAACTGAATTTGATATAACTTTAGCTGAGGCTGGGTCTGAAAAGATCAAGGTTATTAAGATTGTTAGAGAAATTACTGCTCTTGGATTAAAAGAAGCAAAAGAGCTTGTAGAATCTGCACCTAAACCACTCAAAGAAGGGGTTAAAAAAGAGGAAGCAGAAGAAATGAAGAAAAGACTCGAAGAAGTTGGCGCTAAAGTAACATTAGCTTAGTCTTAGTCTACATTTTGTTTAATCCAAGGAGAGTATTTTTTGTATAAGGATAATATACTTTTAACAAAGAAAAGAATTAATTTTAGTAATAAGTCTGAGAATAGGGCAGATACCCCTGATTTGTTGAGTGTTCAAAAGGAGTCTTTTGACAACTTAATTCAAAAAGGTTTAGACCCTAAAAATAGGCTAAATGTTGGCCTAGAGAAGGTTTTTAAGTCTTCTTTCCCAATAGAAGACTATAATAAAAGAGCTACATTAAATTATGTCTCTTATCGATTAGAAGATCCAAAACACTCAGAATCCGAATGTAAATTGAAAGGGTATAATTATCAATCTTCAATTCATGCCACTTTCCAGCTGGTTACATGGGAATTCGATTTAGATGAGTCTGGAAATAATATTCTTGAAACAAGAAGATTTGGAAGAGCTATTGAACAAGAAGTCTATTTTGGTGAAATCCCGATTATGACAACCAATGGTGCCTTTATTATTAATGGTACTGAGAGAGTTATAGTCAATCAGTTACATAGATCTCCTGGAGTTTTCTTTGATTCTCAAAAAGATTCTAAAAATTTAACAACTACAAATAAAACATCTTTTACTGCAAGGATAGTTCCCCAGGATGGACGCTGGTTAGATTTCGAATTTGATTCAAAAGATGTTCTACATGTAAGAATTGATAGAAAGAAGAAGTTTCATTCAACTTTATTGTTGTTAGCGCTGGGTGAATCAATAGAAGATATACTCAATTCTTTTTATTCACATGAAAAAGTTAATTACGACCCTAGCACTGATACTTTTAGTAAAGATATTAACTCAAGCCTCCTTTCCTATCAAAGAGCGTCTGTTGATATACTTGATCCTGACACCGGTGAAAGAATAGTTAGTGCTACAAGAAGGTTCTCTGATAGAGTTATTGAAAAAATAAAATCTGCTAAATTAAAATCCTTACCAATAACTGAAGACGACTTATTAGGAATGTATTTAGTAGAGAATTTTGAAAAAAATAGTGAGGAACCTGAAGCTGTTGAGAACTCATTGATTAATGAGATAGATGAAAAAACTATTGAATTTATTAAAGAAAATAAGATTACCGAATTCAATATTTACTATGTAGACAATAGCTCATTCACTAGCTCACTTGTTATTACAATTAATGAAATGATTTCCAAAACAAAAGTTATAACTAAAGAGCATGCAATATCAGAGATATATAAAAAGTTTAGACCTACTGATCCCCCAACTGACAAAATTGCCGCAACTTTTTTTGAGAATATGTTCTTCAATGAGGATACATATAGACTTTCAAAAGTTGGAAGAATGAAGATAAATCACAAGCTTAATCATGGAATTGCAAATAATAAATTCCATCTTGATAGACTAGATATAGTTGAATCATTTAAATACCTACTGGCACTTAAGTCAGGTAGGGGTGAAGTAGATGACATTGATCACTTAGGGAACAGGAGAGTTAGAACTGTTGGTGAACTTATCGAAGATAGGTTCTTTACTGGGGTTGAAAGGTTAACGAGAACAACTAAAGAAAAAATGAATTATGGTCAATTAGAAGATCTTACGCCTCAAGAGATTGTAATACCTAAGAGTGTTACTTCGGTAGTTAAAGAATTTTTTGCTACGGGTCAATTGTCTCAGTTTATGGATCAAACAAATCCTTTATCTGAAATTACACATAAAAGAAGAATTAGTGCTCTTGGTCCTGGTGGACTAACAAGAGAAAGGGCAGGTTTTGAAGTTAGAGATGTTCATTCTTCTCATTATGGAAGAATTTGTCCAATTGAAACACCAGAGGGGCCTAATATAGGACTTATATCAAGCTTAAGTACTTATGCTAAAATAAACGAGCATGGCTTTATACAGACACCCTATAGAGAGATTACAAACGGAAAAGTTACAAATAACATAAAATTTTTGAACGCACTTGAAGAAGAAAATTATGTAATAGCACAAGCTAATTCAGAACTCAATGAAGATAATAGTTTTTCAGGCGATACCATATCTGTTAGGATTAAAGGTGAATTTCAGGTTGTACCTAAGTCAGATCCTCAGTTAATGGATGTTTCACCTTCCCAATTAGTATCTGTATCAGCGTCACTTATTCCTTTTTTGGAGCACGACGATGCTAACAGAGCTCTTATGGGCTCGAATATGCAAAGACAAGCGGTCCCTCTCTTAAGAGCATCTGCGCCATTGGTTGGAACAGGTTTTGAAAGGAATATTTCCAGAGATTCCGGAGTAACAGTTTTGGCAAGAAATTCTGGGTATGTTGATTATATTGATTCCTCAAAGATTGTTATTAAAAAAGATAAGACATCTATAGACGGAGATGTTTCTGATATATATACATTAATTAAGTTTGAAAGATCAAATCAAAATACATGCTGGAATCAAAAGCCAATAGTTAAAAGAGGCCAGAAGATTAAAGCAGGAGATATAATAGCTGACGGTCCATCAACTGAGTATGGTGAACTTGCTTTAGGAAAGAATATAACTGTGGCGTTCATGCCATGGGGTGGATATAATTTCGAGGATGCTATTCTAATAAGTGAAAAATTGGCTAAAAAAGATACTTTTACCTCATTACATATCGAAGAATTTGAATGTATATCAAGAGAAACAAAGTTAGGAAAAGAAGAAATTACCAGAGACATACCAAATGTTAACGAAGAGCATTTATCATTCTTAGATAAAGAGGGAGTGATACAGATTGGCTCAGAGGTCAAACCTAATAATATTTTAGTTGGTAAAATATCTCCTAAAGGTGAGACACAACTTTCACCAGAAGAAAGATTGCTGAGAGCAATTTTTGGAGATAAGGCTGGAGACGTTAAAGATACCTCACTTAGAGTTCCACCTGGTGTTAATGGAATTGTTTTGGATGTTAAACATTTAATTTCTAGAATTGGAGATAAACAAGATCAATCAAGGTCTGGTTCACCTGAAGTTCTTGAATTAAAGAAAGATCAGGAACAAGAAATTAATATCGTTAAAGTTGAGACTCGAAATAATTTAAAAAAGATATTTATTTCTAAAGTAAACATTAATGCTGTCAGAGATGGTAGAAAAGTTGTTATAAAGAAAGAAGCTGTAATTGATGAGGAAAATTTTGCTTTAGTTCCTTATGAAAAAATTCAAACAATTGAGTTTGATAACAAATCTAGCCAGATAAAAGAAATTGAAGAAACATTAAAAATATCCGAAGAAAAAATCGAAAGCATTCTTTCTAGGTACTCTGAAAAAATAGAGAAGTTATCTAAACCTGACGACTTACCTCCAGGTGTTCTTAAAGTAGTTAAAGTATATGTTGCTGTTAAAAGAAAGCACCAAGTTGGAGATAAGATGGCGGGTAGGCATGGAAACAAGGGTGTAGTTTCTAGAGTTCTTCCAGAAGAAGATATGCCATACATGTCAGATGGAACACCTGTAGACATGGTACTTAACCCATTAGGTGTACCATCGAGAATGAATGTTGGACAGATTTTAGAGACACATTTAGGACTTGCATCCAAGTCACTAGGTCGTCAAATTGACGAGCATTTAGCAAAAAATGATTTTGAATTAGACAGTTTAAAGAGCTTGTTAGAAAAAATATATCCAAACAATATAGATTATATAAATAATGTTAAGAAGCTTAATAAAGACGAATTGTTAGATTTATCTAAAAGGCTAATAGACGGAGTTCCTGTTGAAACACCAATATTTGAAGGTGTAAAAGAATCTGAGATTAGAGCTTTATTAAAAGATAACCACTTGCCTGAAGATGGTAAATTGGTATTGTTTAACGGTCAAACAGGCGAGCCGTTTGATCAAAGAGTTACTGTAGGAATTATGTATATGATAAAACTTCATCATTTGGTAGAAGAAAAAATCCACGCTCGTGCAATAGGACCTTACTCGTTGGTCACACAGCAACCATTGGGCGGTAAGTCGCACTTTGGAGGACAAAGACTAGGTGAAATGGAAGTTTGGGCACTAGAAGCATATGGTGCTGCAAATACACTCCAGGAATTCTTAACGGTTAAGTCAGATGATGTTATTGGAAGGACTAGGTTGTTTGATTCCATTGTTAAGAATAAAGTTGCATTTGAGCCAGGTATTCCTGAATCATTTAATGTGTTAACCAATGAGCTAAAATCTTTAGGCTTGAATATAGATCTAGGTGACAAAAAAGATAAAGTCGCAGGAGAAGTAACCAATGATTGATATGGGCGTATTGTTTGATAAACCGAAGAATCCTGGTGATATTGATTCTATAAGAATTAGCATCGCGTCTCCCGATCAAATAAAAGATTGGTCATATGGTGAAATAAAAAAACCAGAAACTATAAATTATAGAACTTTCAAACCTGAGAAATATGGTCTTTTTTGCTGTAAGATTTTCGGCCCTGTAAAAGATTTTGAATGTTTATGTGGAAAATATAAAAGACTCAAACATAGAGGAATAACTTGTGAGAAATGTGGAGTCGAAGTTATTTCCAGCAAAGTTAGAAGGTCAAGAATGGCTCATGTTGAGCTTTCTTCTCCAGTTGCTCACATATGGTTTCTCAAAAGTGTTCCTAGTAGAATAGGTTCAATTCTTGATATTACATTAAAAGACTTAGAAAAGGTTTTATACTTTGAAGCCTATGTCGTAACTGATCCTGGTGATTCAGATCTTAAAAAAGGTACTGTGATAACAGAAGAGCAGTATAGAACGTACATTGACGACAATTTCTTCTTGTTGGTTGGAATGGGAGCTGAGGCTATCAGGACAATGTTAGAAGAAGTAAATCTGGAAGAGTTGTCAAAAGCTCTTAAAGAAGAACTAAAAGCAACAGCATCTC
Organism: Thermodesulfobacteriota bacterium; assembly: GCA_029246845.1. Classification (GTDB taxonomy): domain Bacteria; phylum Desulfobacterota_D; class UBA1144; order UBA1144; family UBA1144; genus TMED58. The sequence goes on along the minus strand of JAQWMJ010000039.1, from coordinate 27,603 downwards.
CACTAAAGAGAGTTAAAATTTCCAAAAGATTAAGAGTTGCTGAATCATTTAGAAATTCAGGTAATAGACCTGAGTGGATGATTTTAAAAAGATTACCTGTATTACCCCCTGATCTAAGACCCTTGGTTCCATTAGACGGAGGTAGGTTTGCTACTTCAGACTTAAATGATTTATATAGAAGAGTAATAAATAGAAATAATAGACTTAAGAAACTTATGGAATTAGGTGCTCCTGATATTATTGTTAGAAACGAAAAGAGGATGTTGCAAGAATCTGTGGATGCTTTATTCGAGAATGGTAGAAGAGGAAGACCAGTTTTAGGTCATAACCATAGACCTCTCAAAAGTTTGAGTGATATAATAAAAGGAAAACAAGGTAGATTCCGTCAGAATTTATTGGGTAAAAGAGTAGATTATTCTGGAAGGTCCGTAATTGTGGTAGGACCGCAGCTGAAACTTCATCAATGTGGGCTTCCTAAAAAAATGGCATTGGAGCTTTTTAGACCTTTTATCTATCAAAAATTAGAACTATGGAATCATGCCGCAACCATTAAGATTGCAAAAAATCTTGTTGAACAACAAGCACCAATAGTCTGGGATGCTTTAGACGATGTTATTAAAGAACATCCAGTAATGCTAAATAGAGCTCCAACTCTTCATAGGTTGAGCATTCAAGCTTTTGAGCCAGTTTTAGTTGAAGATAAAGCCATTCAACTTCATCCCTTAGTGTGCCCTGCGTTTAATGCTGATTTTGATGGTGACCAAATGGCTGTTCACGTCCCACTTTCAGTTGAAGCTCAGACTGAGTGTAGGACTCTTATTATGTCTACTAACAACATACTGTCACCAGCTCATGGAAAACCAATTATCTTGCCTTCACAAGACATAGTCTTAGGTATTTATTATATGAGTAGAGAAGTTCCTGGACTACCAGGACAAGGTAAAGCTTTCAGTTCCATCGAAGAGTTGAGATGTGTATTTGACCTCAATGAAATTGGAATTCATACAAAAATTAAAATTAAAATTAATGGTGTAGTTGAAGATACTACTGTAGGTAGAGCGCTTATTTTTGAAGTTATGCCCAAAGAAGTACCTTTCCATTTAGTTAATAGATTAATGACAAAAAAAGCAATTGAAGATTTAATTGATACAACATTTAGAGTTTCTGGAGGAAAAAGCACTGTTTTATTAGCAGATAGGCTTAGGACTTTAGGCTTTAAGCATTCTACAACTTCTGGAATCTCTGTTTCTATAGCAGATATGACAATTCCAAAAGAAAAAGATTTTTTAATAAATGAAGCAAATATAAATGTTCAAAATATTCAAGATCAATACCTTCAAGGACTTATTACAGATGGTGAAAGGTACAATAAAGTCATTGATGTTTGGGCAAGGACGGGGGATTCAATTGGTGATATTTTAATGAGTAAAATATCAAAATCCAAGGAACTTTCTGACGGATCAAAGCAGCCAAGTAACAACCCTATTTTTATGATGGTAGAATCTGGTGCCAGAGGAAGTCAATCTCAAGTCCGACAGTTGGCTGGAATGAGAGGGTTAATGGCTAAGCCATCTGGTGATATTATTGAAACACCGATAACTTCAAATTTCAGAGAAGGATTATCAGTTCTTCAATATTTCATTTCTACTCACGGAGCAAGAAAGGGGCTAGCTGATACGGCTCTTAAAACTGCTAATGCCGGTTATTTAACCAGAAGGTTAGTTGATGTTGCTCAAGAAATGATGGTTAATGAATTTGATTGTGGCACCACGGAAGGATTAGAAGTTTCACAATTAGTTGAAGGTGGGGAAATAGTAGCTAGTGTTGGTGAAAGAACTCTTGGAAGGATTTTAGCTGATGATGTTGTTGACCCATTAAACGGTGAACTAATTGCCTCAAGAAATCAAGAAGTTGATGAGGCAATTGCTAAAAAAATTGATGATGTTCCTGGCTCTCTAAGAGTTAGCATCAGATCAGTTTTGACTTGTACTACAAAAAGTGGTTGTTGCTCTCTATGTTATGGAAGGAATCTTGCAAGTGGTCAGATTGTAAACACAGGTGAAGCAGTTGGCATAATTGCCGCACAATCAATAGGCGAACCTGGAACACAGCTTACAATGAGAACTTTTCATATTGGCGGAGTAGCTAAAGTTGACCAGTCCAGACATGAAACAAAAAACGCTGGAAAAATTAGATATGTAGATATGAATTTTATATCTAATAAAAAAATAAACATTTGCACAAGTAAGTCAGCTGAGATTGTTATTGAAGATTCGAATACATCTTTAGAGCTTGAAAGATATCCAATTACTATTGGAGCAAAGATATATGCAAATGATGGTGATAAAGTTAAAGCAGGCGACCTTCTAGCTGAATGGGATCCTACTATATATCCATTTATTGCAGAAGAAGAAGGCCATATTGAGTATAAAGATTTGGAACCTAATATGTCGTTTAAAGAAACAGTTGACCAATTTACTGGGCTTTCTGTTAGAGAAGTTATTCAATATAAGGATCAGAAATTAAATCCTTCATTAATTTTAGTCGGCAAGAATGGTACTAGATTTGAATACTCTTTACCTAAGGGTTCTGAAATCAGGAAAGATGATGGTGAAAAGACTTCACCCGGTGATTTCATTGCAACATTAGCTAACCAGAAGACCCAAACAAAAGATATTACAGGTGGTCTACCTAGAGTTGCTGAATTATTTGAAGCAAGACCTCCAAAAGATCCAGCAGTTATATCTGAAATAGAAGGTGTTGTTTCCTTTGGTAAAGATATTAAATCTAAAAAGAGAATTATTGTTACTCCAGATATAGGAGATCCAAAAGAGTATATGGTTCCTAAGGCTAAACACATACTTGTTAGAGAAGGTGAAAGAATTACTTCAGGAGATCAAATTGTTGATGGGGCTCCTGATCCACACGATATCCTTAAAATTAAAGGTGAAATTGAATTAGCGAGATATATAGTTGACGAGATTCAAGATGTTTACAGATTGCAAGGTGTTAGGATTAACGACAAACACATAGAAGTAATAACCAGACAGATGCTTAAGCGAGTTAGAATCGTTGATAGTGGAGATACTACCTTGCTGGTAGGTGAAGCTATTGATAAAAACGAGTTCATATTAACAAATGAAAAAATTATTGCTGAAAATGGAAATCCTGCACAAGCCGAACCACTTCTTTTAGGTATTACTAGAGCTTCTTTAAGTACTAAAAGTTGGCTATCAGCAGCATCTTTCCAAGAGACAACTAAAGTGTTAACAGACGCGTCGTGTGAAGGTAGAGTTGACCATTTAAAAGGTTTGAAAGAGAATGTTATTATGGGTCGATTAATTCCAGCAGGTACGGGACTTCCTATTTATTCAAATACTGATGTTGAAGTTAACGCTCCTGAGATAGAAACTCCGCCTACTACAACATAGAAATGACTGACAGTAGCGATTTTTTATCTCAAAAGTACACTCCAAAAACAATAGAAGACAAATGGGCCAACCAAGTAATAGCCAACGACTCACTTGCTAACGATGAAGCTTGCTATTCTATAGCTATACCACCACCAAATGTTACTGGCAACTTACATCTTGGCCATGCCTTAAACACCACAATCCAGGATATTCTTATGAAATTTTATTCCTTAAATGGAGCTGAGACCTCTTGGTCTCTAGGAACAGATCATGCTGGAATAGCAACCCAGCTACTAGTTGAGAAAAGCTTAATAAAAAAAGGTGTTAATCCTAAAGAAATTAGTAGAGAAGATTTGCTCCAACATATTTGGAAATGGAAAGCTGAGAATGGTGAGGACATATTAAATCAACTAAAAATTTTAGGGTTGAGTTGTAATTGGGAAGATCCTAAGTTTACTCTAGATGAAGATATGACTAATTCTGTAGAAGAGGCATTCATTAGGCTGTATGATAAAGGTTTGATTTATCAAGAAAAAACTCTAATAAATTGGGATACAAAACTTAAGACTGCAATATCTGATTTAGAAGTAATTTCGGAGAATAGAAAAAGTAGTATGTTCTCTTTTAAATATCCAGTCAAAGATTCAACTTCATTCATTACTGTCTCTACTACAAGACCAGAGACAGTCTTTGGGGATGTAGCTGTAATAGTTAATCCTAATGATGAAATTCATAAAAACTTTGTCGGAAAAGAAATTTTAAGTCCTTTTAACGGAAATATTATAAAAATTATTGGTGACGAGTATGCCGATATGACAAAAGGATCGGGAGCTGTAAAAATAACACCTGCACATGATTTTAATGACTATGAGATAGCAAAAAAATATGATTTAGCTGTTATCAATATACTAAATGATGATGGTACATTAAATGATTATGTACCTGAACAATTTAGAAATTTATCGGTTTTAAAAGCTAGAGAAAAAGTTGTTGAATACATGAACGAAATAGGAATTTTTGTTAAGGAAGAAAAGGTTAACAATACTATACCTATTGGTGACAGGTCAGGCGAGGTAGTTGAGCCTTTGCTTAAAAATCAATGGTTTTTAGATGTTAAAGAAATGGCTAACAAATCCTTGAATGTGGTCCAAGATGGAACAGTTAAGTTTAAACCTAAATTTTGGGAAAACACTTTTTTCGAATGGATGAATAAAATACAACCTTGGTGTATATCAAGACAAATAATTTGGGGCCATAGAATACCTGTATGGCATTCAGATGATGGAAAGTCAGTTGCAGCTAAAAATTTAACTATGGCTAAACAAAAATTTCTTAAAAAATATAATGAAGAAAAAGAACTATTTCAAGATAATGATGTCTTAGATACTTGGTTTTCGTCATCTTTGTGGCCTTTTTCTACACTAGGTTGGCCTGAAGAAACAGCAGAATATAAGAAATATTTCCCTACTTCTCTTCTGGTAACAGGGTTCGATATAATTTTTTTTTGGGTTGCAAGAATGATAATGATGTCTTTAGAATTAACAGGAAAAGTACCATTTAAAGTTGTTTATATACATAATTTAATTAGAGATAAAAAAGGCCAAAAAATGAGTAAAACGATGGGCAATGTAGTTGACCCATTAGATTTAATTGCTGAATATGGGACAGATGCTTTAAGGTTTTTTCTTTCCTCTAATATTTCTCCACATAGCGATATTAAACTTTCTCCAAACTCACTCGAACCTTATAAGAATTTTATGAATAAGATTTGGAATGCTGGTAAATTCATCGATCTTAACAAAGAGGACAGTCAATCTCAATTAGGAAATGATTCTTTTTATGATGCATGGATATCCTATAGATTTAATAATCTTTTAGATAAATATAAAGTTCATATTGAAAATTGTGAAGTAGAAAAAGCTTCCTATGAATTGTATCACTTTTTTTGGGATGACTTTTGTGACTGGTATATTGAAATAGCAAAAATTTCTTTCACTAATAGTAAAAATTCTAACACTACTAACACTAGAAATAATATGAAGGATATATTCTGTCGTTACTTAAATATTCTTTATCCATTTGCACCCTACATCTCCTTAGAGCTAAAAGATAATTTTGATAAAGATTCAATTAATAAAAAATTTACTTCTTTACCTGAGAAGTCAACTATCGAATACACCGGAGATTTTCAGAAAGAAGTCCAACTGGTTAAAGATTTTACTATTGGAATTAGATCTCTTAGGAAAAATCTTCTTATCAAACCAAGTGATAAAATTGTTTGTTTTTATACTAATAGTAACAACAATATGAACGAATTTTTATTAGAAAATAAAACACTAATTGAAAGCTTATGTAATTTAGTATCATTTACTGAACTAGATAATGATACTAGTAGTGACCTTATCTCAAACCTAACACCATCGGGAACCGTCTCTTTCTTGAAAAGCTCAGACGTAGATTTTTCTACTCAGATAAATAAATTAAAGAAGGATCTTGTATCTTTAGAAAGAATTTATAATCTTTCAAAGTCCAAACTAAGCAATAAAGGTTTTTTAGATTCCGCTCCAGAAAATGTAGTCGAGGAAGAAAAGGCTAAGGCTTACGATACTGCAGAATCTATAGATGATATAAAAAGTTTAATATCACAACTATCATAAGAATTATATTTTTTTCTCTTCTAAGCTGACTGGATACTCACCTGTAAAACAATGATCGGTGAATTGTGGAGTTTTGTTATTTCTTTTTTTATAGCCCATTGCCTTATATGTTCCCTCTAAAGATAAGAAGAATATAGTTGTTGCACCAATTGCTTTTGTCATTTGCTTTAGTGTATTTTTGGAGGCTATCAGTTCCTTATAGTTTGGAGTGTCTATACCATAAAAATCTGGATGGGTTATAGGAGGACAACCGATTCCTAAATGAACCTCTTTTGCACCAGCATCAAATATCATTTTTACTATTTTATTTGCCGTGGTTCCTCTAACTATAGAGTCGTCTATAAGAATAACTCTTTTATTCTCAATACAGGATCTATTGACACTATGCTTCAATTTTACACCTAGTTGTCTTATATTTTGAGTGGGTTCAATAAAAGTTCTACCAACATAGTGACTTCTGATAATTCCTAATTCTAGGGGTATCCCTGACTTCTGTGAAAATCCCAAACCAGCAGAAACACCAGAATCTAAAACAGGGACTACTACATCAGCTTTAACTTTATTTTCAATGGCTAGCTGTTTCCCAAGATTTTTTCTATAAGTATAGACTGTCTTTCCACCCATAATACTATCAGGCCTTGCAAAGTAGATTCTTTCGAAGATGCAAGGTCTTTCCTTAAGCTTAGGGAAAGGCTTGATGCTTTCAATTCCATTTTTAGTAATAATTACTATTTCTCCATTTTCTACGTCTCTAACATATTTAGCACCAATTATATCAAAAGCACATGTTTCAGATGCTAAGACTGGAGAACCATTTAAATCTCCTAAGACTAAAGGCCTTATACCGTAAGGATCTCTAACTCCTATTAGTTTCTTATTGGTCAGTATAACGAGTGAATAGGCTCCTTTTATTTCATGAAGAGAATCAATAAGTTTATCCTTGATGAGTTTCTTCCTTGACCTGGCTACTAGTTGTAAAATCGTCTCAGTATCAGAAGTCGATTGAAAAATTGCACCATCACCGATGAGTTCTTTTCTTATTCTTTCTGCATTAACTAGATTTCCGTTATGGGCGCAAGCAAAACCTCCGGCTGCTAAATCTGCAAAGAGAGGTTGTATATTCTTGGAAACAGAGGCGCCGGTTGTTGAGTATCTAACATGGCCGACCGCATTTTTCCCAGGAAGCTTTGCAATTGTCTCAGGCTTGTTAAAAGTTTTACCAACTAATCCTTGCTCTCTTACAGCGTTAAAGTTGATACCATCAAAAGTGACGATTCCTACACCTTCTTTCCCTCTGTGCTGCAAAGCATGGAGCCCTAGAGTCGTCAGTAAGGCAGCTTCATCTGCATTGAAGATCCCAAAAACACCACATTCTTCCTTGAGTTTATCCATTAATTAGGGAATCCATTCTTCCAAATTTCAAATAAGCTATTAATTTTAATACTAAAACTGTTTTCTAAAATCAAAGAGTCTCCACCAACTTCACCAATTACTTTAACATTTATATTATTCTTTGTACCAAATGTTCTAATCTTTTTTGTTTGATCTTTAGGTGAACTTACGAGGTAACAACCTTGAGATTCAGCAAATAAGCCTAGTTCATGTTTTAATCCAGTAGATTTTAAATTAATTTTTGCTCCTATATTTTGTTCAGGGTTAAAACATGACTCTGAGAGTGCAACCATCAATCCACCTTCTGATATATCGTGAACTGAACTTATATTAAACTTTCTAATAATCTTATATAAAAAGTTATTTATTTTTAAATGTGCATCCAAGTTAAGTTCGGGTGGCGATAATATCTTTTTCTTTAAGTCTAAATATTTTAGAACTTGTGACCCACCAAAGTCGTTTCCAATTCTTCCAACAAGAATTATTTGGTCTCCTACGTTTTTAAACCACTGTTTTGTGATCAAATTGTGATTTTCCACTATTCCTACCATGCTTATTGTAGGAGTAGGTTTTATAGCCTTCTTATAAGTTTCATTATATAGACTCACATTGCCACTCACTATAGGAGTATTGAAAGTTCTTGACGCTCTCGAGAGCCCATTTATAGCTTCAGAGAATTGCCACATAATCTCTGGCTTCTCAGGATTTCCAAAATTTAGACAATTTGTAATAGCTAGAGGCTTTCCACCACTTGCTACTATGTTCCTTGTGGATTCAGCAACCGCTATAGATGCACCAATCATAGGATTAAGCTCACAATAGTTTGAGTTACAATTTGTTGTCAATGCTACAGATTTTTTAGTACCCTTGATTCTAATTATTGCTGAGTCTGAACCAGGCCGGACTAAAGTATTAGTTCCAACCATATAATCAAATTGATTATAAACCCACTCTCTGGAGCAAATATTTTCATCTTTAAGAAGATTCTTCAAAAGCTTCTTTGAATCAAATTTTATTTTATTAATATCATTATTTACTAATTTACTTATACCATTTGTATTCTTAGGTTTTCTTATTTTCCTCTGATACATGGGACAATCGTCGGTTAGTATAGAAATTGGTATATCTACTACAACTTTTTTATTACTTTTGATTACAAAATTTTTTCTGTTTATTACTTGACCAATCCTGCTAGAGTCAAGTCCCCACTTTTTAAAAATGGTTTTAATTTTATTATTATTCTTATTGTCTAAAACAAGAAGCATCCTTTCCTGAGATTCTGAAAGAAGCATCTCGTAGGGTGTAATACTTGAATCTCTCTTTGGAATCTTATCTAAGTCTAGAATTATTCCATTATTAGATCTCGATGCCATTTCTGAGGCTGATGATGTCAGCCCTGCTGCACCCATATCTTGAATACCAACTATTCCCTTAAGTTTAAACATTTCCAAGCAAGCTTCTAATAATAATTTTTCTTTAAAAGGGTCACCAATTTGTACTGTTGGACGGTCAAGATCTTCTTGGGATTCAAATATATCAGATGCCATAATCGCCCCTTTTACACCATCTTTTCCAGTTTTAGCCCCTAGATAGAAGACAGGATTACCAGGTCCATCAGCTAAACCTTTAAAAATCTTATCTTTTTTGGCTATTCCAATCGCAAAAGCGTTAACTAAAGGATTCCCGTTATAACAATCGTCAAAATAAACTTCTCCACCGACAGTAGGAATTCCCATACAATTTCCATAACCTGCTATTCCACTTACTACACCATTTACAACCCTCTTAGTATCTTTCTTTTTAGGGTTACCAAACCTAAGAGAATTCATTAAGGCGATTGGTCTTGCACCCATTGTAAAGATGTCACGAAGAATTCCACCTACTCCAGTTGCTGCTCCTTGGTATGGTTCAATAAAAGATGGGTGATTATGACTTTCTATCTTAAACACAAGACACTGATTGTCTCCTATATCTATTACGCCAGCATTTTCTCCAGGACCCTGAATTACACACTTACCTTTTGTAGGCAATTTTTTTAAATAAAATTTTGAACTTTTATAAGAACAGTGTTCGGACCACATAGCAGCTATCACGCCAATTTCATTTTTATTTGGTTCTCTTTTTAGTTTGTTAACTATAAGGTTAAATTCTTTTTTTGTTAATCCATTCTCTAATGCAAAAGCTAGGTTATCCATAGATTCTTATAATACATAATGAATTTTATTAATTCACTTTAGATTTTCAAACTGATTCTGGTAAAGTAATGGAGATGAAAAAAAAAGTAATAGTTGCAATGAGTGGAGGAGTTGACAGTTCAACTACAGCGGCTTTATTAAAAGAACAGGGGTATGATGTTTCAGGCATAACTATGCAACTTTGGGACTATGCCGATGAGGAATCTGGCTGCTGCTCTCTTAGCGATGTTTTTGATGCAAGACAGGCCGCAAACCAGATTGGAATTAAGCATACAGTTGTTGACTACAAAGAAGATTTTCAAAAATATGTTGTAAAAGACTTCATCGATAAATATTACTGTGGGCAAACACCTAATCCTTGCATAATGTGCAATGAACACATGAAATTTAATTTTTTACTAAACAAATCATTGGAAATGGGAGCTGACTTTTTAGCAACAGGTCATTATGCAAAGATTTCCAAGAATAATGAAGGTATCTTTTTTCTTGAAAAAGGAAAGGATAAATTTAAAGATCAGTCATATTTTCTTTTTACTCTAAGTCAAAAAGAGCTTTCTAGACTAATGTTTCCCTTGGGTGCCTTAACCAAAAAAGAAGTTAGAGAAATGTCAGAAGGTTTTGAGTTAAGTGTTGCTACCAAAAAAGATAGTCAGGATGTTTGTTTTATTGCTAAAGACTATAGAGGTTTTGTTGAAAAAAACTTACCTGGCTTTAGTGCTAAACTTGGTGAGATTAAGTCGCTAAATGGGGAAGTTCTTGGTACTCACTCAGGGATACATAATTTTACTATTGGTCAGAGAAAGAAATTGGGGATAAATTCTTTAAAGCCAATGTATGTAGTAAGTATAAATTTTGAAAATAATGATGTGATAGTGGGGGACAAAGATGACCTGTATTCAAAAGTCTTGTTCGCAAACAATCTTAATTGGACTGTTGATCCAAGTCAGTTATTAGAGAAGAAGATTGAGGCTAAAATTAGATACAGAAGTCCTGAATCTAAGGCTAGTATAAGATTCATAGATGATAGGCTCCACGTTTTGTTTGACGAAGCTCAACGATCAATTACTCCTGGTCAAGCAATAGTCTTTTATCATGAAGACAAAGTTCTTGGAGGAGGATGGATCGATGAAGTCTGTAGAGAGAATTAGTTTTCTTACTTATGGATGTAAGGTCAATCAGTTCGATACAGATAGAATTGTAGCATCACTTTCAAATAGATTTACAATAATAGATGATACCAAGTCATCTGATATGTGCATTGTTAACACTTGTACTGTAACAAATAATTCAGATTCTCAAATTATCAAAGATATTAAAAGATTAAAAAAAAATAATCCTAATTGTAAGATTTTAGTAACAGGATGTCTTGCGCAAACGAATCCTGAATCTTTAGAATTAATAAAGGAAGTAGATTTTATAGTAGATAATGCTAATAAGTATTTAATTCCTAAAGTCTTATCCTCACCCATAGTTAAAAAGAAAATAATTTCAGATATTTTTGATATTGAAAAATTTGATGACTTTAAAATCAGTCAAAAGGAGAATAGATCTAGAGCTTTCTTATCTGTCCAAGATGGTTGCAGTTTTAGATGCTCTTTTTGTATTATTCCTTTTGCTAGGGGTAAGTCGAGAAGTATGAGGGTTGATTCTATAATCGAGAAGATAAATGAGCTATCACGGTTAGGCTATAATGAAGTTGTTCTTTCTGGAATTCATCTTTCAAGCTATGGTTTGGATATTGGTTCAAGTTTATTACAACTTCTTAAAGAAATTGAGAATAGGGTGGATATCCCAAATATAAGACTCAGCTCCATAGACCCTGCAGATACTAACGAAGAATTAATTTATTTTTTCTCTGAGTCTAAAAAAGTATGCCCTTCATTTCATATATCACTTCAAAGTGGATCACCTGATATCTTAAAATTAATGAAAAGAAGATATAAAATTGAAAGATTTAGCAATATCTTAAGTTTAATAAAGGACAATGTGAAACTTTCTTGTATTGGTACTGATGTTATAGCCGGGTTCCCAGGTGAAACTCAGGATTTATTTAATGAAACTTATAGTTACATTAAAGATTCCCAACTAGATTATCTGCACGTGTTTCCTTATTCAGATAGACGTGGTACTAAAGCTTCAGCTAGGAATGATAAAGTTACTATTGAATTAAAGAAACAAAGATCTAAAGCTTTACGTGAGCTCGGTGAAAAAAAGAAGTCAAATTTTTATTCCACGTTCATTGGTAAAAAACTCTCAGCCATTGCGGAGAAGAATAATCATGCTCGAACTAGAAATTACATTGATGTCAAGATCGAACATGGACGGCTAGCAAAACCAGGCCAATTGTTAGATTTAGTAATTGATAAAGTTGAGAACGGTAAGGCTTATGGAAGATATACCTAAATCAATCTTCTTCTATTAACTTAATTCCCAATTCAGTAAGTTGTTTGTCAGAAAAAACCTTGGAAGGTGCTTCCGTTAGGAGACAAGAAGCCTTTTGTGTTTTAGGGAAGGCTATAATGTCTCTAATTGATGGAGAATCAGTTAAATACATCATCAATCTATCTAATCCAATTGCTAGGCCACCATGTGGAGGAGTTCCAGACTCCAGTGCCTTTAACAAATAGCCAAAATTTTCCTCATATTCATCTCTAGATATACCTAAAAGTTGGAGAACTTTTTCCTGGAGATCTTTCTTGTGAATTCTAATGCTCCCACCGCCAATCTCAGTTCCATTAAGAACTATATCGTAAGCTTTAGATTCTAAAGTAGTCAAATCCTTTTCTTCAATAGATTCATTCTTGGGCATTGTAAATGGATGATGAGTTGAAGTAACCTTATCATCAATTTTTAGAAATAACGGGAAGTCTGTTATCCATACAAATTCATAAGAGTTTGGTTTTATTAAACCTAAATCTTTACCTAGCTTATTCCTAACAGCAGACATATAATTGTTTACTACTTCTTCGTCACCAGCTCCAAAGAAAACAATATCACCCACCTTCAATTTGAGTTGATTCTTAAGGGAGCCTATTTCCTCTTCTGTGAAGAATTTTAATATAGGTGATTGAAGTTCTGAATCTAAGACCTTAATCCAAGCTAAGCCTTTTGCTCCATGTTCTTGAGCGTAAGTAGTCAATTCATCAATATTTTTTCTTGTCATAGTGGCATTTTCTACTTTGATACATTTTATAATACCTTTACTTTCTACAACTCCCTTAAAAACTTTAAACTCTGTATTTTTAAAAATATTTGTAATTGTTTGATGCTCAAGACCAAATCTAAGATCAGGTCTGTCATTTCCGAACCTATTCATACTTTCTTTGTATGAAATCCTATTAAAACCAGGGTTTAATGAAATTGCTTTAATTTCCTTAAATATTTTTATTAGTAGCTCTTCTACAATCTCTATTACATCATCTTCGTTAACGAATGACATTTCCATATCAATTTGGGTAAATTCAGGTTGTCTATCTGCTCTCAAATCCTCATCTCTAAAGCATCTAACGATTTGATAATATCTGTCAAAACCTGAAGTCATTAAAATTTGTTTTAAGATTTGAGGTGATTGTGGTAGTGCAAAAAAAGAACTCTGATGAACACGACTAGGAACTAGATAGTCACGAGCTCCTTCTGGGCTTGATTTAGTTAGGTAAGGAGTCTCAATATCTATAAAACCCTTTTGATCAAAAAAGTTTCTGGTTATCATCATTGTCTTACTTTTTAAAATGAAGTTGTTACTAATATTTGGCCTTCTTAAATCCAGATATCTATACTTCAACCTAACGTTTTCATCTGCATTTATTTCTTCTTCAATTTGAAAAGGAAGAGGGACTGAGGAGTTAAGAACTTCGACTGAATTTATTAAGACCTCAATTTTACCTGTTTGAAGGTTCTCATTAATGGTTCCTTCGGTCCTCAAACGAACAGTACCTGAAATTTGTATTACATATTCATTTCTTATTGTTTCTATTGTTTTGTGCACCTCTGGAGAATTGTTTGGATCTGAGACGATTTGAATTATTCCCGACTTGTCTCGCAGGTCAATAAATATGACACCTCCATGGTCTCTAATAGAAGAGCACCAACCAGAAATTGTAATAGAATTACCTTCAAAGGTATCATTAAAAGTTGCACAATAATCAGTTCTGAAACTAGTTTTCATTATTGGAAATTAATCTTAACTCCATTTGTTAAACATCACAAGAAGAGTATAATCAAAACAGTTAAATGAAAGAATTTAAATGTGGCACAGTCTCTATAATCGGAAAGCCAAATACTGGTAAATCTACGTTAATCAATGCCCTAACTGGTAGTAAGATTTCTGCTGTTTCTGATAAGCCTAACACAACAAGAAATAAGATATTGGGTGTGTGTAATTCCAATGACAGTCAGATTATCTTTTTAGATACTCCTGGTATACAAAAATCTAGTAAATTTTTAAACAGAATAATGGTTCAGTCTTCTTATCAAGCTATTGGAGAATCTGACATAGTTCTTGTTATAGTTGACTGTACAAAGCGTTCAACTTTTAATACAGATGAAATAGCATCTAAAATAGTGGATAAAAAACCTATTATTGCAATTAATAAGATTGATTTAGTTAAGAAAAGTAAAATATTAAACATCGTAAACATTCTTAAAGACATTTTTCCTACAGTAGATTCTTTCATACCTATAAGTGCATTAGAGGAGGAAGGATTAGATATATTGATAAAAGAATTTAAAAGAATCTTACCTGTTGCCGATAAGATCTTGCCTGATGATGTTACAACAGATCAACCCGAAAAATTTTATATTTCCGAGATAATAAGAGAGAAGATTTTTAACACTTTTTATCAAGAGGTACCATATAGGACAGCTGTTGTGATCGAAGACATAATTGACAAAAAAAGGGTTTCATCTATTCAGGCTTATATCATAGTTGAGAATACACATCATAAACAGATTATTATTGGAAAGAATGGTTCAATGATTAAGAAAATTGGTATAGAGAGTAGAGCGGATATAGAAAATTTTCTTTCTTGTAAGGTTTTTTTGGACCTTAGAGTTAAAATTGACAGTACATGGTTAAAGACGAAAGAAAAAGCTTTCAATTATTCAAGTATTTAGCTATTTACCCGAAAAGTTAGGAGACCTTTTTTCCTTAAATGCATTTTGAGCCTCCAAGTAATCAGAACTATTTGCTGCTCGTAAGATTGTTTCTTTTATTTTTTTATAATCAGTAGGATTGATACTTTGACTACTTTCAAAAGTGTTTATAGATTTTTTTATTGAAGCAAGAGATAATGGAGCATTAAGGGAAATTTTTTCAGAAAATTCTAAAGATTTCTTTAAAATATCCTTTTGTTCATATATGAAATCAAATATCTCCATATCCATAGCGTCATCAGATGAATACTTATCACCTGTAAAGAAAATTTTTCTAGTATTTGACACTCCTATCTTATTTATGAAGTTTTTTAAGCCATAATAATTATAAAAAATACCAAGTTTTACAGGTGGCATACAAAATATACTTTCTTTAGAGAAAAATTTAAAATCACAATTTAACATTATCTCAAGGGCCCCACCAAAAATACTCCCGTTTATTGCTGCTATTATAATTTTTGGACTTTCAACAATTACCTCAGAAATCTTCATTAATGGGTGTTTTTCTGAATCATTCTCTATAATATGAATTTTTAAAAGTGATTCCTTGGAATCTATACTCTCAGAAGAGATATCATATCCAGAAGAAAACACCTTGTCTCCTTTAGAAGTTATTATTATTGTCCTTATTTCAAGGATTTTTTCAGCATCTTGAATAATTTCTGACATTCTCAGGAGCATTTCTTCGTTGAAAGCGTTCTTTTTTTCTGGCCTATCAAAGGTAATAATTCGTGTGTTCTTTACATCTTCATATTTAACAAATTTACTCATATCCGTTATAGTAAACTATAAATATTTTTAAAGCGAGATTGATATGCCATTATATGAATTTGAATGTAGAGATTGCATGAAGAAGTACAACAAAGATATTACTCTTCTTTCTAAGTCTTTAGATAAAGAGACTGGACAAAAGGTTATGAAAAGAAACCAAAACTTTTTGTACATAGAAGTCCAAAAGATTAAAAATGAAAAAACTTTATTCTCTTTAGGCAAAGAAGGTAACAAAGGTATTAAAAGATATAGATATCGAATGGGTAATGATAAATATCTATTTTTGGAATTAAAAGATTTCAGATTTACAGAGCTATATTTTCAAGATGAGGAGATACCCGAGACAGTTTGCTGTCCTTCAAATAAAAAATGTAAAAATGTAGTCAGGATTTTTTCACCTTTTAAAGCTATTTTTGAAAAAAGAGGTGGTGCAAAAGATAGAGCTCCTGCACCAGGAGATCCTGTACAATGGCATAAGGACTACAAGGTTATGAAGGATGAAGAACAAGCTTCCAACTGGGTTGGACAAGACCATCTAGACCAATATTTTGGTAACTCTCAACATGATGGCTCTTATGGTTCAGAATAGGGAACGTTATGCCGTTATATGAATTTGAATGTAAATCTTGTAAAAAAAATCTATTGAAAGCTCTAAGGTTAATTGAGAAAAAATATGATAAAAAAACCTTATTAAGCGTTATAAAAAAGTTTAAAAATTTAAATGGAATCCAAATTGTTGATTTAATATCTGAAAAATTGATTCAGTCAGAAGGAGTCAAAGAAGAAGATAATGTTGAAATTGATTTATACATAGAGGAAGGCAAGAAAATGGTCCTTTTTTATGCTACTAACTTTAGGTTCTCCGAATTAATATTTGACGAAGAAGATGAAAAAAATATTTCAACAAATTGCTGTAAAAAAGGTGAGATTGAAAGAGTAATATCTTCCTTCTCTTACACCTCTGATCTCTCCACGGATGCCCCAAAGCCACCTGGACTAGCAGATTTGCCGGAGCAAATTAGGGGAAGAGTTAATTTTAGCGAGATGATAGAGCCCAAAGACCAACCTGCTAATATTAAAGCCGATAACAGATATAAGCATCAATATATGGATAAGTCCAAAACTAAGTTGTTATAGTCTCACCTAGGGTTATCCTCTACATATTTTATAAATTTAATTAAAATTTCCTTCCTATCGTCGGGGATATCTTTGTAGGATTGTTTAAATTTAAGTTTAATCATCAACAGGATATGTGCATAAGGATTTCTGCCTTTTGGATGATTATCACTAGTCGGAAGCTTATCTTTTAACCTGTCGCCAGTCTCTTGTATCAATAGCCAAAGTTCTTTTCTATTTTCTTCATTCATCTAAAGTATAATCTTTTTTCTTTTTTCCAACTCTTCTTTCAAGCTCAGAACAGATGTCGTCCATTTTAATATCATGGTAAGATAGGCCCACCATCATATGAAATAACAAATCAGAATATTCATATATGATTTTATCTCTTTCACCGTTCTGTGACGCTTCAATAGATTCAGCAGATTCTTCGCTTATTTTGGAATGGATTCTTTCAAGACCATCTTTGAATAACGATGAAACATAAGAATCTTCGTTATCCTTGCTATTCTTTCTTTCTTCAATAGTTGAGAAAACTTCATTCAGAATATTTATTCTATTTGATATTTTCTTTTCATCCATTACATTAATCAATATACATTAAACTGAAAGGAAGGAAATTAAATAATGGCTAGAGTTACAATTGAAGATTGTTTGGAAAAAGTACAAAATCGTTTTGAACTTTCCGTAGCGGCAATGAAAAGAGCTAAAAGTATTTATAATGGTACAAAATCTTTATCTGATGAAAAGAATAAGCCTGTTGTTTTAGCCCTAAGAGAAATTGCTGAAGAAAAAGTGATTGCCGTTAAAAAACCTTCTAAATAATAATTCCTTAAGTTTCTTCTTAATTTAGAATGTCTGATTTAAGCTTTTTAGAAAATTTAAAAAATCACTTTATCAATAAGTATAAATTTACCCCTATAGCTCACTCTAAAGTATCAGTTCAGTCTTCGGTCTCAATTATAATTAGGAAAATTAATTCTGGATATGAAATTTTATTTATAAAGAGAACTACTAGGGATTCAGATAAGTTTTCAGGACATATGGCTTTTCCAGGTGGGGTTAAAGAGAATATAGACAAAGATAGTCTAGCTACCGCGATTAGAGAGACAGAGGAAGAGGTGGGTCTAGATTTAGAAATGTACTCTGATATCTTAGGTAGATTTAGTGATTATAGGCCTGTAAATCCAGAAGCAAACAAATTTGTTGTTAGCCCCTTTATTTTTTATTTAAATAAACCAGATGTCGAGCTAGTAAGATGCGAAGATGAGGTTGAAGAAATGGTTTGGATACCCATCAGTGCTTTACTTGCAAATTTGAGTAATAGTGCTCGTATAGGAACTAGATATGCTAAGCCTTATAAAGACAATGTATTTCTTTATCAAGGTTATAAAATTTGGGGGATGACAGGCAAGATCCTCTATGCCTTTCTCCAAGAGATTGAGAATTATTGTGAATAGAATTTATATGTTTTACTTTAATTATTTAAGTGATAGAATAAAAAAATGGGTAGTGTAAATAAAGTAATTCTTCTTGGAAGACTTGGTGCTGATCCTGAAGTGAGGTATACACAAGATCAAACTCCAGTGGCTTCCTTTAACATTGCAACTTCAATTAACTACAAAAATAAATCTGGCGAAAAAGTTGATAAAACATCATGGCATCGTTGTGTTGCTTGGAGAAAAACTGGAGAAGTTATTGGACAGTATTTTAAAAAAGGGAATCAAATTTATATAGAAGGATCACTAGAGAGCAGGTCTTATGAGGATAAAAGTGGTGAGAAAAAGTTTATTACAGAGGTTGTTGTAAATAATTTTCAATTTGTTGATTCTAAAGCTGGAGGCTCAGCTCAAACTGGCGATGACAACTTCCTAGATGATTTTGATATCGAAAGTTCATCCAGTGATGACGTCCCATTCTAAATGACTATTAAAATTAATATTGTTTTATTATGTGCTGGTAAAAGTTCAAGACTGAAATTTAATTTACCAAAAGTTATATTGCCAATTAACGGTAAAACTTTACTTGAAAGAAGTTTATTTAATCTTAATCAATTAAAACCCAGTAAAATCATTATTGTTGCTGGTTTTAAAAAAGAGCTTGTTGTCAATCTAGCAGAAAAATTAGATTACAAAAACATAGAATTTGTAACTCAAAAAGAACAGCTTGGAACTGGTGATGCTGTTAAAAAAGCTTATAAAAAACTTGATGATGATTCAGTATCACTAATTATAAATGGCGATACTCCTTTTGTTGATGTAGAAACTATCAGGCAAGCTTTGTCTCAATATAGTAAAAACAAATCTGTTTTTACTATAGCAACCTCTACACCTGCTTCCCCTTTTGGTTATGGTAGGATACTAAGAGATAATGATGGACAAATATTAGACATAGTAGAAGAAAGGGACTGTAATAATGAGCAGAGGTTAATTAAAGAGGTAAATTCTGGTTTATATTTAGTTGCAACAAAACATCTAAAAGATTTAATTAAAAAAATAAAGAAGAATAAAAACTCCGAATATTATTTAACTGATTTGGTTAATATATTTGCAAGAAACGGAATGAGGATTGATTCTGTCCCTATTAAAGACGAAAGAAAGTTTATTAATATTAATACTTTTGATGATTATCGTAAAGCTCATGAACTTGATAAAATGTTCACTTATGAAGAATGTATAAAGAATAATATTTTCTTAGCTGATCCAAATACTTTCCAAAAAGACTTAGAAGTAAAAATATCCAAAAATGTTTTTATTGGCCCTAATGTAATACTTAAAGGCAAAACAGAAATAAAAGAAGATGTTAAAATCGAAGGTAGTGCTTTTATATCCAACTCTTTTATAGGTAAAGGAACTCTAGTTAAACCTTTTACTTCAATTGAGAATTCACAAATTGGATCTGAAGTTCAAATAGGCCCATTCACTAATCTACGCCCGGGTAATGAAATTAATAATAAAGCAAAAATTGGAAACTTCGTTGAGATAAAGAAATCAAAGATTGGTAAAGATTCAAAGGTTCCGCATTTGTCCTACGTTGGTGATACTAAAATGGGATCCAAAGTTAATGTAGGTGCTGGGACTATTACTTGTAATTATGATGGATTCAATAAGCATAATACTATTATCGAAGATAATGTATTCATTGGAAGTGATACAATGTTAATTGCTCCTATAACTCTCGGTAAAGGCTCGACAACTGGTGCAGGTTCAATTCTAAATTCAGATATACCTGAGGAAACATTGGCAGTTACAAGGGTTAAAGAGAAACATATCTCAAACTGGAAAAGAAAGCCAAAGAAATAATTATGTGTGGAATTTATAGCATCTATTCTAAAAAAGAAATTGAATTTCAATCCTTTTTTAAATCCTTAAGAGAGCTTGAATATCGCGGTTATGATTCTGCTGGACTCTCATATCTAAAAAAGAATAACTTTATAACTTGTAAAACAACTAAAAAAATAGATAGTCTAGAACAAAAGGTTGATAAGAAAGTTAAATCATCTTTAATTTTAGGACATACAAGGTGGGCTACCCATGGCAAACCTACTTTGAAAAATTGTCACCCACATTCTTGCAAGAAAATATTGTTGGTTCACAACGGAATAGTGGAAAATTTTCATGAATTAAAAAAAAGTAAATATTTAATTAATAATAAGTTTGTTACTGAAACTGACTCTGAAGTTATAGTTCAGCTTGTTGAATATTTTTACTCTATAGAGAAGAATCTTTCTAAAGCCGTCTTTGAAGTAGGAAAAATTTTAAAAGGTTCAAATGCTTTTCTTTGTTTAGATAAAACTCAACCAGAAATTTTAGTTTCCTATAAAAATAAAACACCACTATTTTTTGGTCTAAAAAAAGATAAGCAATCAATATTTTCCTCAGATACAAATGCAATGAAGGTTGACTTAGATTCTTATTATTTTTTAAAGAACGAGGAGGTTCTAGAGGTAAACAGCCAAGGCTTTATATGTTTTAACTCAAAATATAAGAAAGTAGAAGTTAAGCTCTTAAAATATAAAAGAAATTCTAATCTCTCTAATAATATAGTCTCCAAATCTAACTCCATTACATATAATGAGATGATTTCTCAGAAATCTTTAATACCTAAATTATTTAATAACCCAAAGGATATTTTGGATAAAATAAGAGAAAAGGGGAGACCAAAAGAGATTGTAATAATTGGTTGTGGCTCTTCATATAATGCGGCCATGTTGGGTAAATACTATTTTGAATCCATCAGTAAGATACCTACCTCTATTTATAGGCCATCTGAGTTTACTTTTTTTAATCAAAATCTTAAAAAAGCGTTGTATATTTTTATTTCACAATCAGGTGAAACTGCTGATACATGTGACTTAATTGAATCTAACAAAGAGTTCTTTAAAGATTCTCTATCTATTGTTAATAATGTAGATTCTAGATTAGTTAAGAATACTAAAGATAGTATTAACTTATCCTTAGGTATTGAAAAAGGAGTTGCAGCCACTAAAACGTTTACTGGACAAATTGCAATATTACATCTTATGTCTTTTTGTTTTAATGAAGGCAGCAAAGTCACAATTCCTAAGTTAGATTTAGATTATAAAACCTTCTTTAATGTTGAAGAAGATGTTAAGAAGATCGCAGAAAAATTCTATAAAGCTAAAAATTTCTTTATTTTGGGGAGAAACTTCACTTATCCTATAGCCCTAGAAGCCGCCTTGAAAATTAAAGAGATATCATATATTCATTCTGAGGGCTCACTCTCCTCAGAAATGAAACATGGGCCCATTGCTCTATTAGATAATAATTTTCCTATATTGTATTTACTTTCAAACGACAAGAGTACAGTGTTAAAGGAAATTATGAATCTATATGAAGCACATACACGTTCGAAGAAGATTATTCTTTTTGCTACAACAGGTTCTATTAAGTTAATTGACCCAGAATTTCTATCTCAGATTGAATTTATATCAATACCAGAAAAAACACCTAGTGTTCTTCCTTTTTATTTCACACTTCTAGCTCAGTTGCTATCTTACCATTTAGCAAAGCTGAATAATTTATCAATAGATCAGCCAAGAAATTTAGCCAAGGTAGTTACAGTAGCCTAAAAATTTATTATAATTCATTGTATGAAAGTTCTAGTTGTTGGATCTGGTGGAAGAGAGCATGCAATATGTTGGTCTATATTAAAAAGCCCTAAGGTATCCAAAATCTTTTGCGCTCCGGGAAATGCGGGAATAGATTCCATAGTAAACACGGTGGATATCAAATCTGACAATATAGATTCACTACTTGCTTTTGCAATTAATGAAAAAGTAGATTTAACAATAGTCGGACCAGAGCAACCGTTAGCAATTGGAATAGTTGATTTGTTCAGAAAAAATAAATTATTAATATTTGGTCCTAATCAACACTCTTCTCAATTGGAATCAAGTAAAGAATTTTCGAAAATTTTCATGAAGAAGAATTCTATACCTACTGCTAATTTTGAGAGCTTTTCAGATTTTCATTTAGCCCATAAACATATTAAAAAATCACAATATCCCTTGGTTGTCAAAGCTGATGGACTAGCCGCTGGTAAAGGAGTCCGTGTTTGTTACAGTTTTGAGGAAGCAAATGAATTTTTAATATTTATAATGCAAGATAAAATATTCTCAACTTCTGGGGACAAAGTCGTTATTGAAGACTTTCTTGAGGGGGAAGAAGCTTCTTTTTTCGTTTTTACAGATGGGAAATCAATTTTACCTTTAGACTCTTCTCAGGACCACAAAAGACTTCTTGATGGTGACCTTGGTCCGAATACTGGAGGTATGGGTGCTTATTCTCCTGCACCTGTTATTGATCAAGAAACAAGAAAAAATATAATGTTGGATATTGTAGAACCAGTATTCTCTGGATTCAAAAGAGATAAAATTGATTATACAGGGGTTCTATATATTGGTTTAATGATAAAAGATAAAAAGCCTAAGGTAGTAGAATTTAATTGTCGTTTTGGTGACCCTGAAACTCAGCCACTCTTGTATAGGCTAGACTCTGACGCTTTTGATCTTTTTTATATGACAGCTAAAGAAGAACTTTCTAAATATAAATTAGAATGGAAGAATAAATATTCTGTTACTGTCGTGATGGCCGCCAAAGGATATCCAGCAAAGTATGAAATTGGTCTTTCAATTAAAAATTTATTGGATTTTTCTGATGAGGGTGTAGTAATTTTTCATGCAGGTACAACAAAAGAAGAAGGTGATATAAAAATCAATGGCGGAAGAGTGTTGGGTGTAACTGCTGAAGGCAATACTCTAAGAGATGCAATTTCTTCAGTATACAGATCTATTGACAAGATAGATTCCTCTAATTTGGTTTATAGAAAAGATATAGGGAAAAAAGGTCTGATAAAAATTGCTTAATACTCTTGACATACTAAACAAGTGTGGCATATTTCAAGGATTAAATATGAGGAAATTATGCCTACAATAACCCAACTAGCTAAAAATGCTAGATTTACTGAAAAGAAGAAAAGTAAGTCTAGGGCATTGCAAAATAATCCTCAAAAAAGAGGTGTTTGTACACGTGTTTATACAACTACACCTAAAAAACCTAATTCTGCTTTAAGAAAAGTTGCAAGAATCAGACTTACAAATGGAATTGAGGTAACAGGATACATTCCTGGTGAAGGGCACAAATTGCAAGAACATTCAGTTGTATTGATTAGAGGTGGAAGAGTTAAAGACTTACCTGGCGTTAGGTATCACATAGTTAGAGGCTCTCTTGATACCACTGGTGTTGAGGGAAGAAAGCAATCTAGATCCAAGTACGGGACAAAAAAACCAAAGTCTAATTAAGGATATTTTTTCATATGGCTAGAAAAGGACCAATTAAAAATAATATACCAGCACCTGATACCAAATATAATAAGGTTTCTATATCTAAGTTTATAAACTCGTTGATGGTTGATGGTAAAAAGAGCATAGCTGAGACAATATTCTATGATTCATTAGACATAATAAAAGATAAAACAAAGGCGGACCCTTTGGAAGTTTTCGAAGAGGCTTTTAAGAATATTCAGCCTACAGTTGAGGTAAGATCAAGAAGGGTTGGCGGTGCCACATATCAAGTTCCCGTAGAGGTAACCTCTTCAAGGAAGAATTCCCTTGCTATCAGATGGATTTTAACAGCTGCAAGAAAAAGAGATGGTAAGAGCATGGCTCTAAAATTAGCTTCCGAGCTTATGGATGCAAAAGACAACAAGGGTGGAGCAGCTAAGAAAAAAGAAGACACCTTGAAAATGGCTGAAGCTAACAGAGCCTTTTCACATTATCGCTGGTAGGTCATATTAAAAATGAGCAAAGATTTAAATTTAGTTAGAAATATCGGGATTGTTGCACATATCGATGCAGGTAAAACAACAACAACAGAAAGAATTCTTTTTTATACTGGAAAAAGTTATAAAATAGGCGAAGTACATGATGGTGCAGCTACCATGGATTGGATGGAGCAAGAAAGAGAAAGAGGTATCACGATTACTTCAGCAACAACTGCTTGTAGTTGGGATGGAATTGATATAAACATAATAGACACTCCCGGGCACGTTGATTTTACAATTGAAGTTGAGCGTTCTTTGAAGGTTCTGGATGGGGCATGTGTCGTTTTTGATAGCGTAGGTGGTGTAGAGCCTCAATCCGAGACTGTTTGGAGACAAGCTGATAGATATAACGTACCAAGGATGTGTTTTGTTAATAAAATGGATCGTACAGGTGCAAATTTTCAAAGAACTGTGGATCAAATAAAGTCTCGCTTGGGTTCAAACCCAGTAAGACTACATCTGCCATATTTCAAGGATGACCTTTTCGAAGGGATTATTGATTTAATTGAAATGAAGTTGGCAATATGGGACGGAGAAACCTTGGGTGCAAAGTTTAGCCTTGTTGATGTCCCTGAAGAAATATTAGAAGAAGCCAAGTCTACGAGAGACAATATGCTTGAATTATTATCCGATAATGATGAATCAATAATGGAAGACTATTTGGAAGGAAAAGATATTGAAAGAGATAGAATAATTGCTGCTATAAGAAAACAAACAATTAATCTAGACATAGTTCCAGTTATATGTGGTTCAGCCTTCAAAAACAAGGGTGTTCAGCTACTCTTAGATGCTGTAAAAAGGTATCTACCATCACCTTTAGATATACCACCAATTAAAGGAACAGATGTTGATGATGAGTCTAAAGAAATGGAAAGAATACCTAGCGATGACGAGCCACTCTCAGCTCTAGCATTCAAAATTATGACTGACCCTTTTGTAGGAACTATTACATATATTAGGGTTTATTCGGGAGTTCTAAATTCTGGATCAGCTGTTTTTAATCCTACTAAGAATGCAACCGAAAGAGTTGGAAGATTACTTAAAATGCATGCAGATAAGAGAGAAGATATTACTTCTGTTTGTGCTGGCGATATTGCTGCAGCTGTTGGACTAAAAAATACTTATACCGGTGAAACTTTATGTGACAAGTCCAATCCTATAGTTTTAGAAAGTTTAAATTTTCCGGATCCTGTAATCTCAGTAGCTATTGAACCAAACACCAAAGCAGATCAGGAAAAATTAGGAATGGCTCTCAGCAAGTTAGCAATAGAAGATCCATCATTTAAAGTTAAGGTTGATCACGAAACAAACCAGACTATTATCGCTGGAATGGGTGAGTTGCACCTTGAAATAATTGTTGATAGGCTTAAAAGAGAATTCAGTGTTGAGGCTAATGTAGGAGCACCTCAAGTTGCATATAGGGAAACTATCAGAAAAGAAAGTGAAGCTGAGCAAAAGTATATAAAACAGACTGGCGGTAAGGGTCAATATGGACATGTAAAAATTAGAATCGAGCCACTTGAAACTGGTGGAGGTTTTGAATTTGTAGACAAAATTAAAGGTGGAACTATTCCAAAAGAATTTATACCTGCTGTTGAAAAAGGCGTAAGAGAAGCAATGCTTGGCGGAGTTGTCGCTGGTTATGAAGTTGTTGATGTAAAAGTAACACTTTATGATGGTTCTTTCCATGATGTCGATTCATCCGAAATGGCCTTTAAGATTGCAGGATCTCTTGCGTTTAAGGATGCTGTGAGAAGGGCTGGGGCTGTTGTGCTTGAACCAGTAATGAAAGTTGAAGTTGTGGTTCCAGAAGATTTCATGGGAACTGTTATTGGTGATTTGAACTCAAGAAGAGGAAGAATTCAAGGTACAGAATCAAGAGGCGAACTACAAGGAGTTCAGACAGAGGTTCCTTTATCTGAAATGTTTGGATATGCTACTGATGTACGTTCCTTGACAGAAGGCCGTGCAACCTTTACAATGGAGTTTTCAACTTATAGTGATGTGCCACAGCATATTTACGAAAAGATGAAATTAGAAGAAGCGTAATGTCATTATTTAGGAGGGACATATAAGATGTCTAAAGAAAAATTTGAGAGGAATAAACCTCATTGTAATATAGGTACAATCGGTCATGTTGATCATGGAAAAACTACGTTAACAGAAGCTATTAGTATGACTTTAGCAAAAGCTGGTGGCGGAGATGCTATGTCATACGCTGATATTGATAATGCACCAGAAGAAAAGGAAAGAGGTATTACAATTAATACTGCTCACGTCGAATATGAAACTGAAGCTAGACATTATGCCCACGTTGACTGTCCAGGACACGCAGATTATGTAAAAAATATGATTACAGGTGCTGCCCAAATGGATGGTGGTATTTTAGTAGTTAGTGCAACTGATGGCCCTATGCCACAAACAAGAGAGCACATATTACTTGCTAGACAAGTTGGAGTTCCTAAATTAGTTATATTCTTAAATAAAGTTGATCAACTAGGTGGAGACCTTGAGTTGATAGAATTAGTTGAGCTCGAAGTACGTGAACTATTAACTGAGTACGGATTCGATGGTGATAATACACCTATAGTCTCAGGTTCAGCTTTAGCGGCGGTTGAAGGAAAAGATCCTAAAACAGGCGAAGAGGCTATTCTGGAATTGATGGCGAAGGTAGATGAATGGATACCACAACCAGAAAGAGCTTTAGACTTACCTTTTTCTCTTGCAATTGAGGATGTTTTTTCAATTTCAGGAAGAGGAACAGTTGTAACTGGAAGAGTGGAAGCAGGAAAAATTAATTCAGGTGATAAAATTCAAATAGTTGGAATAAAAGATACAACAGAAACTACTGCTACTAGTCTAGAAATGTTTAGAAAGATTTTGGATTACGCTGAAGCTGGCGATAACGTAGGAGTTCTTTTAAGAGGCGTCGAAAAAGATGATGTTGAAAGAGGACAAGTGCTATGTGCACCGGGATCTATTACGCCACATAAAAAATTTGAAGCAGAAGTTTATGTTCTAAAAAAAGAAGAAGGTGGAAGACATACTCCATTCTTTAAAGGATATAGACCACAATTTTATTTTAGAACAACAGACGTAACAGGCTCCATCGAACTTGGAGAAGGTGTTGAAATGGTTATGCCTGGCGACAACACAAAAATGAATGTAGAATTAATAGTTCCAGTAGCTATGGTTGAAGGTCTAAAGTTTTCTATTAGAGAAGGCGGTAGAACAGTAGGTGCAGGAGTTATTACTAAAATTACAGAGTAAATTTTATTAAAAAGAGAGAAATATGGAAACCGCACCAAAAGTTAGAATAAAGCTTAAATCTTTTGATCATAGATTATTAGATAAGTCTACTTTTGAGATTGTTGACACGGTTAAGAGAACCGGTGCTAAGGTTGCAGGTCCGATACCACTTCCGACCAATATATCTAGAACTTGTGTTTTAAGAGCTCCACATGTTTACAAAAATTCTCGTGAACATTTTGAGATGAGAACACATAAGCGCCTTGTTGATATTCTCGAACCTACCCAGCAGACCATTGACTCTTTAATGAAGCT
>JAQWMJ010000035.1:0-21161 GCA_029246845.1 Thermodesulfobacteriota bacterium | reverse complement strand
AGAGGGTTTAAAAGGAAAAAAAGTGATAATACAGGGCTTTGGAAATGTTGGATACCATGCTGCTTTATTCTTACATAAGGCGGGAGCCAAGATAATAGGTATTTGCGAATATAATGGTTCAATATTGAACCCTAAAGGGCTAGAACCGGAACTTGTGAAAGAACACTTGAGCAATGGCGAAAATTTAACTGACTATGCATCATGTACCGCATTTGATGACCCCTACTCAGTTTTTTATGAAGAATGTGACATTTTAGTTCCTGCGGCTTTAGAAGAAGTAATAAATGAAGCAAATATGTATAAAATTAAAGCCAAAATTATTGCAGAAGGCGCGAACGGCCCTATTACATATGAAGCAGATAAATATTTATCCAAGAATGGAATAATAATTCTGCCTGATTTATATTTAAATTCTGGAGGTGTCATTGTCTCGTATTTTGAATGGCTTAAAAATCTTAACCATGTTAGATGGGGAAGAATTGACAATCAAGGTGAGAACAGTATCAAAGAAGTTGATCTAATCAACAATGCCTTAAATGAGACTATGTGTCAGGCATTTGACGAAATAAAAACCAAAAGACTTAAACACAAAGGGGCTTTAACTTATAGAGAAGCCGCATATAAAATTGGTATAGAAAAGATAGCTAATACTTATATTGAAATGGGAATTTTTCCTTAATTTCTACTTATTTTACTTCGAAATTCATCAGCCTTAAATAATCACCTTCCACTTTAAGGGGCACCTTTGACTTTTTATGAAAAATAAAATCAATAAGATATTTTTCATCTGGTCTAAGAATTGAAATTGTATGACTTTCAGACATTATTTGCACGAGGTCGTCATCATGAAGTACCCAGCGTAAATAGACATACCGTTCTTGCTTAGTATTGTTCCAAATATAACCTGTAACTCTATTGTCTTCATGTAATTGATATCGATGAACCACACCTTTTCTATTAATTTTTGCAACTTTATCCCAAAATTTTGAAGAACAAAAAAGAGAGTTATTTTCATACAATTTTATGCAT
Organism: Thermodesulfobacteriota bacterium; assembly: GCA_029246845.1. GTDB lineage: Bacteria > Desulfobacterota_D > UBA1144 > UBA1144 > UBA1144 > TMED58. The sequence continues at coordinate 20,132 of JAQWMJ010000035.1, read as the reverse complement.
TCATCTTTTGTTACTGAATAAGAATTAAATGAGAGCAATAAAAATAATAAAAGGGATACGAAATTCATACAATAAATATAATGAAAAAAGTAATAATTACATAGTGGAAATTCTAGTATTCCAACTCCGCTCTAGCTTTAGAGCAAGCACAGTTCTGACAAAAGGGGTTAAAAGATGGTAATTCCTCAGAATTCAGCACATTTAGCATCTCTTCAATCTTAGCATCAATCCAGTGTGTTCTAAGCTTATAAGGAACAAGTGTTTCATCAAAAACTAGTTTAGAATTAAATCCACTCATATCTTTTCTACAATTAGCAACATAAAAATAACTAACTTCAGAAACATTAAAACCATTTTTTTTGAACAAATAAGCATAAATATCCATTTGAACTTTGTAAGATTCGTGGAATATATTTGAAAGGTAATCTTCAGTGTTCACCTTATAAAAGCTAGCTTGAGATTTATAATCAACTATTATTATTTCTTCTGTAAATTGATTAAACCATACATCGTCAACACCACCCTTGATAATCAAATTTGTATCTTTGTACCTATATTTAATTCCCCCTCTTAAAGCATCTCTCCATCTATCAATATCAGGATGATCAAAAGGGACGATACCTTCCATGTTGTACTTAATCATTAGTCTATGTTGTGTTTGGGTTTTTCTGCACAAATCAAACTCTTTCTTTAAAAGTTCATCAACCGTACTATTTAAAGTCCATCCAGGCATATCAGGCACTTTGATACCAAGAACTCTATCTAAGTAAAAACATCTCTTACAGAGTAAAAAATCATTAAATTTGCTTCTACTTAACTCAAAATCAAGGTTTTTGGAGTACAAAGATGACTTTTTAACCCTTTTACCCCTAGCTTCAGTTAGTTCACCCTTGTTGTTTTTATTGATAGAAATCATAATACCTTATTATATATTTGAACTTTTTTGAATATAAAAATCAAGTGTTTTAGTGTAAAATTTATGTATGAAAGAAGTTAAAACTAAGTTCAAAATTGGTCAAATTGTTAGACACAAGTTGTTTGATTATACAGGTGTCATATTTGATATTGATCCATATTTCGAAGGAACAGATGAATGGTATGACAAAGTAGCAGAAACAAAACCACCTAGAGACAAACCTTGGTGCCATGTATTAGTAAGTGATGATGAGAAAACAACTTATGTTGCCGAAAAGAATATAGAAGAGGTTTTGAATCCAAAACCAATAAACCACTCTATGGTTCAATATATATTTGAGAAGTTTAATGGAAAAGATTATCAATTAAAGTTTAAAGCAAACTAAACATGTATCCCCTTACTTTAGAGTCGTTAAATAAAAAGATAATCAATTGTAACAAGTGCACTAGACTTGTAAATTTCAGAAAAAAGATATCCAAAAATAAAAGAAAAGAGTATATGGATCAAGACTATTGGGGTAGGCCAATCACAGGGTTTGGTGATAAAAAAGGTAGGATTCTAATAGTTGGACTTGCACCAGCCGCTCACGGTGGAACGAGGACTGGTAGAGTTTTTACAGGTGATAAATCTTCAGAATTTCTTTATCAGTGTTTATATGAAGCAAATATAAGCAATCAGCCCTACTCTACATCTAAAAATGATGGATTAAAATTGAAAGATTCCTATATAACTACAGCTTTGAAATGCGTACCCCCTGAAGATAAGCCAACTTCAATAGAGCTTGAAACATGTTCAAAGTATTTTAAAAATGAATTAAAACTATTAAAAAAATCAATATTTATTGTTGCTTTGGGTAAGATAGCTTTCGAAGCAACGGTAAAATATTATATTGAAAATTATGGAAAATTTAAGAAAAAACCTCAGTTTACACATGGATCTAGTCATAATCTACCGGATGGAAAGAGTCTTATTGGATGCTATCATCCAAGTCCCAGAAATGTTAACACTGGAAGACTGAATAAGAAAATGATGGTAGATTTATTTAAAAATATCATGAAATAAGTTTACTTTTTTATGCTTAAAATACTAATATTATTGATTTAAATTTAGTTAAAATATAATTAAATTTTATATTTTTATATTAAGCATTATAAATGCCTACTAAAAAAGTTTAAAAAGTGCCTAATCAAAGAGGTAAATATGGGTGTTTTTTGTAAAGTAAACACTATATTGTGCTATCATTTATCCGATGAAAACCCTGAATTCTAAAAGAAATATTATTCTTTTATCCATATCTCTCTTCTTTTTCTTTTATATGACGGGCTTTAGTTTAAATTATTTAAATCCAAGAAATATTGATTGGATTTTTTTTCAAGGTAACGACGACGCATCAATTATTTGGTTTGGATATGAATACTTTCGATGGACTGATTTTTTTCAATACCCTATTCTAAGCAACTATCCTTATGGTCAAGAGCTTAATATCTCTCTTATATACACTGGATCAATACCAATAGTTTCGCTCATACTTAAACCTTTTGATAAAATATTAGGGTTCCCTTTTCAGTTCTTTGGAATATATCACTTAATTTGCTTGTTCTTACAAGCCTATTTCACTATTAAGATATTAGACTTATTTGTTAAATGCCAAATTACCAAGTTTTTATTTGTATCTATAGTTCTTTTGAGCCCAATATTGCCTTTTAATTTATTAATAAATCACAACGGTCTATTTGGGCATTGGATAATAATTGCCTCTATCTACTTATACTTAATCCCTCAATTCAAATATACACGATGGATAAGCTTACTAATACTTTCTCTTTTATCCATGGCTTATCTGTTTGCTATGATACTACCGATCTTTTTTGCAGACCTTTTTAAGAGAAGGTTAAACAAAGAGATTAACAACCATAATGTTTTCCTTTGCTCTGTATATACTTTTTTATCTATAGGACTAATTTTTTTACTAATTGGTGTTGAGACTAGCAATGAAACTTACTCATACTATCAGGGATATGGGAACTATAGGATGAATTTAAATTCTATTTTTGATCCTAGCGTATCTCTAGCAAACATAAATACTGATTCTTTTAATTTTTCTAAACTAATCCCAAATCTAACTGATACTACTAATATTAAGGGCTCTGGTGACTACGAGGGATTTAATTTTATTGGGACTTCGATGATATTGATAATATTAACAACTATAATAAATTATAAAAAAAATCTTATTAAATTTACTAAAGAAAACTACTTACCAATTCTTATAGCTTGCCTATTTCTAGTCATTTTTGCATTAAGTCATAAAGTAATACTGAATGATAGCTTACTTATAAGCTATCCACTTCCATCATTTGCTAAGAAACTTTTTGGTGTTTTTAGATCTTCTGGAAGATTTTTTTGGCCTGTTATGTATATAATAACTTTTTTTTCTTTTTATATTTTTTACAAATCTATAAATCCAAAAAAGATTATTGCAATTCTAATTATTATAATATCCATTGGTTTTATTGATTCTTCTCAAGTTTACACACAAACAAGAGCGTTGAAATCATTCAACCTAAACTATAGTGGTCACACTTGGAAACAAATGCTGAAGGATCCCAAGTGGGAAGAATTTGCAAAGTCCTACAATAGTATTAAGTATATTTATCCCGAAATGACACCTATTAAAAACTATAGAGAAATAACATTATTTGCTGTTACACAGGGTCTTTCGGTTAATGGTGGATATTTAGCTCGGATAAAGAAAAGCTCTTTAAGAAAAGTGAGGGCAGATCTAAAGCTTTCCTTAGAAGCATGTATCTTCGACTCAAGCTCTTTGTATATATTTACAAATAAGAAAAATTGGGAGAAAGCATCACTGTGTGATGCCAAAAATGGAACCTTTTTTATAGACAATACCTTCATAATTGCACCAACAAAGAGTGTTGCCGAAATTTTACAATAGAAAAGTTACTAGTTTTAATTAAAAACTACGTGTTTCATGATAGAGTTAGAAAATGAGAATTTGTGAAATTATTTCTGAGTCAAAATACAAGAGAACACTTATTACAATAGCAGAAAAACAAGGTGTCGTAGATTATTGGTGGTCATCGGAACTAGAAGATGGGCGTCAGGTCTTCACTATGGTTGTCACTAACGATTCAAGACAATCTGTTTTAGATAGCTTGCAGATATTATTTGAATCTGATAAAAATGCCAAAATTCTAGTACTTCCTGTTGATGCTTCAATTCCTAGATTACAAGAAAATAATAACGAACAGAAAAAAATAGATCAAAAGACAACAAGAGAGGAGCTTTATGAAAATGTTACAAAAGGAGTAGATCTGAATCTAAATTTTATACTTATGGTAATACTTTCAACTATAGTTGTCACTATAGGTCTCTCAGAAGATAACATAGCTGTTGTAGTTGGAGCTATGGTGATAGCACCATTACTAGGTCCTAACATAGCTCTATCATTCGCTGCATCTATAGGTAATAGGAATCTTATCTTTAAATCTTTAAATTCTATAGTTATTGGAATATTGATATCTATCTCATTTGGTTACTTAATATCATCTATTTCAGACCTTAACTATCAAAGCAAGGAAATTCTATCGAGGACAAATATAGGTATTGGTGATATTGTTCTAGCCTTGGCATCTGGAGCTGCAGCTGCACTATCAATGACTACGGGTATTTCTGCGGCATTAGTAGGAGTCATGGTATCAGTTGCGCTTCTTCCTCCCGCAGCTTCATTCGCTATTCTCATTGCAAATGGCGAATATAACCTGGCATTTGGGTCATTAATGCTACTTATAATCAATACTGTTTGCGTTCAGCTTGCAGGAAACATTGTATTCATTTCACAAGGAATAAAAGCTAGGACGTTAAAAGAGAGAGATGATGCCAAAGGTGGGCTTAAATATTTTATACTTTTCTGGATTATATCAATATCCTTATTAGTCTTAGTTTTATATTTATAGACTACTTATCCTTATAAATTAATTTGGGTACATAAATTATGTTTTTATCTTTAGTAAATATAAAATGGTTAGAATCCATTAACATAACGAATAATTCATTCTTTCCAATCTTCAACAAGTCTGATGAAAGAGTATAATTTTTTTCTGTAATCATAATCTTTTTCTTATTGTTAATCAGCAACAGGATATGTCCTTCATTCTTATTAATCACAGAAAAGTCATTCAATGGAATCAATTCAAAATTAGTGAGTTTAAACTTAAGAATATAACTTGAGGGGTTGTGATTTTTTAATTCAACACCTATGGTTGGATAAGGACTTGCTGCTTCAACCATCTTTCCATGGTTAGCATGAGATAGAGCAGAAGTAATAGGTATTGAAACCATAGGAACTAAAAGAAAAAAATAGGTTATGAAGCTCTTCATCATTTAATACTCTCAACCCACTCTTCACCGTAGAAGACAACAAGGTACAAAATTAGAAAGAAAATAATATATATATATCTCATATCAAAACACTAAGCATTAAAGGCCTAAAATATATTATATATCTTTAATATCGTATATCATATTATCAATAGTCAAAAAATTATGGTTAAAAATGTAATAATATTTACTGATTTAGATGGGACTCTTTTGAATTTTAAGACTTTTGAATTTAGATCTATTCTACCTTTTATAGAACGCTTGAAAAATAAAGGTATTAAAATTATACCAAGTTCAAGTAAATGCTTCTTTGAAATAGAACATATAGTTAAAGATATTGGTCTAAATGCACCATTTATAGTTGAAAATGGCTCTGTTATATACATTCCCAAAAATGCAATCAAACAAATACCGATAAACGCAATAGAAGAAGGTAAATATTGGGTACTTAAGTTAGGGACAGAGAGAGAAATAATAAATAAAAAAATTAGACAGAAAGATTTTAAAGACTATATGAGATTTACTCTTTTTCTTAAGAATATGACTAAGCTTCAACAATCATACTATACAGGTCTAAAATCTGACTCATTAGATAGGTCACTTGATAGGAAATATGGGGAACCTTTTATTTGGATGGGGAGCAAAGATTATTTAGATGAATTTAAGAAGAGTTTAAACGAGGAAGGTCTGAGTATATTTTCTGGAGCACGCCTTTTGCATCTCACAGGATTAAACTCAAAGGGTGATGCTATGAGAGAATTATTAAATAATCCTGGGTTTCAAGATATTATGAATATAGATGGTTTAGAAGATATAACTACAATTGCATGTGGTGATAGCGAGAATGACCTTTCAATGCTTGAAATTGCAGATTATGCAGTTGTTTTAAGGCTTCCAGGAAAGAATCCATTAAAACTTAAAAGAAAATCTAATTCTTTCAATTCAATAAAAGTTGCACCTGAAGGATGGAAGGAGACCTTATTGGAAATAGATTTAATTAAAAAAATTCTAGATACATAGTCTAATTTCTTAAAGTGGAAATAAAAACTTAGCTACTATATTAAGAAATAAAAGGAAGGTACAATAAGTCATAAAAGCAATTATTGTAAGATTTGTTGCACTAAGGATTATACTTTTTGACTCAATTGTGTTTTTAAATCTTAAAAACTAATAGTATTATGCAAATTCAGATTCGATTTGTTTACACCAAGCAGAAACCCTATCTTCTGTAAGCTCTGGTTCATTATCATTATCAATCCCAAGACCCACGAACTTATCATCTTTCTGAGCTTTAGAGTAATCAAAGCTATAACCTTCAACAGGCCACTGACCAATGGTAGTAGCACCTTTTGCAGTTATTTTTTCCTCTAAAGTACCTAGTGCATCAAGAAATGTGCCGGAATAAACATGTTGATCACCGCATCCAAAATAAGCAACTTTCTTATTGGAAAAATCTAAGGTATCGAGGTCATCAAACTTTGTTCTCCAATCTTCTTGAAGCAAACCGATGTCCCAGGTAGGGCAGCCAATTATAATATTTTCAAACTCATTAATTTTCTCTAAGGGTTCTTTGTAAATATCAAAAAGTTCGACTTCACAACCCTCCAAGGATTCTTGAATAAGGGTTGCAACTTCTTCAGTTGCTGCACTCGTAGTTCCATAGAAAAGACCTATCTTCATTTTAACACATCGTTTTTTATAACGTAGACCTGAATAGTCCATATATAAAATATACCTAAAAAGGATAAAAAACAAGTACGAAAAAAACTTTCATTAATTACAAATTAACTATCAATATTGCAACAAATGAAAGAACCAAAACAGTGTATGGAGCTAACCCGAACCCTAAAGATTCTAATGGTTGCATAGATTTATCATATTTTGCAAGATATGCAGCCCTTGAATTTTGTTTTTGTCTTTTCATAATATATTCCTCCGTTATTGTAAATGTTAATAGATAAAGATAACTTTGTCAAGGTTTTTTAACTAAATATATCTCAAAACCTTGACATAGTAGCAATAAATAACTAATCAAGTAAAATGAGGGTATAAATCTTGACTTAAAGAGGAGAATATTATGAAGAAAATACTCTGTACCTTACTTTTTTTGTTTTCTTTTTCTAATGTATCATTTGCAGGCAATTGTACGATTGACCTGGAAGCTAATGGTATGATGCAGTACAGTACTAGTGCTATTGCAATAGACTCAAGTTGTGAGAAGTTTGCAATTAATTTAAAAAATACCGGGACTCTAGATGTAACCCTAGCGGGCCACAATGTTGTCATTTCTAAAAAAGCTGATTTTAACTATCTAACTTCTATTGTTAATCCTTCAAATGGGTTAGACAATGGGTACTTACCCGAAGACAAAAAAGTTATATATAAGACCAAATTCTTAGGTCCTAATGAAACAATCTCTTTAGTTTTAGACACTAATAAATTTGCCAAAGGCGAAGAGTATATTTTCTGGTGTAGCTTCTTAGGCCATTGGGGAGTTATGAATGGATCTCTAACTTTAAATTAGAAACTAAATTTTAAACCTATTAATGTGCTCATTGGATTCATTTCCATTGAGCCATAGGTTTCTTTACTCGAACCCCTCGCCAAATGAACTGACTTAATAAAAGTATTTTTAACTTCGGAATAAATGGAGATATAATCGTTCACAACATATTCAACACCTAAGATATATTGATAAGTTGGATTAAATAAATCACTAGAAGATTTAAAGCCTTCATTAGCCTCTGCTCTACTACCTGTTATACCAGCTTCATCCAAATCAACCTTCTCAGTTATACCGATACCTGCACCAAGATACACGTTAGCTTTACCAAATTTTAAGAAGTTGGGATAATAATGAGCATTAATCATAATTGTTCTCAGACTAATATCTCCACTTGTGGTTCTAATTGCAGTATCAGAAGTAATTGAGTCTATATCACAGACAATTTGATCTATAGCTAGTTCAAAAGCAAAGTTTCGGAACCTATTTCCTGCAGCTATTGAAAAAGAGGAGCCAGACTTATATTTAAAATCATATTTAGCCTTAGGAAAGACATTATCAATTGCACCAGGGCCAAATCCTTGAGATACATTTTTATTATCAGGCAAATGGACAATCCCATATCCAATTTTTACATATGATTTATCTAATATAAGAGGTTTATCTTCAAAAGAATATGATGAAAGTAATGGGAAAATAAAGAAAAATACTAATAATAATTTTTTATACATAGAGTCTCCGTTACAAAATTAAAATTTATATGTAATGGGCTTATTATATAAAGAAGAATAGAGATTAACAAGTAAGAAATAAAAGAAATCTTTCATTATGTTGCAATAAAATCTTATTTGACTGTAATATTATCAAATGAGACCTATATGGACTACATTATTCTTTATTTTTTTTACTATTCCTGTTTCTCTTTATTATAAGGAAATTTATAGTTTTCTTTTAAGTATATTAGATTTTATAAATAAATAATTACACTCCTTTTAACTCAAGTTAAATGTTATTATAAAATATGAACTTTTTAAAAGATTTGATTGCTTTGGTTCGTCAAAAGTACATTTCAAGCTTAATTATAATCTTAGGGTTTATTTTAATAATTCTTGGTATTTAGATATGGTCTCAAAAATTCCACTTTCATTAACTTATCTTAGAATAATAATTATCCCTTTTTTTGTTTTTGCTTTTTTTATCCCTGGTGAGATAGGAAGATGGTCAGCATGTGGGATATTTGTCTTTGCTTGTTTAACCGATTATCTAGATGGGAAACTTGCTAGGTCTTTAAATCAAGAATCAAAACTAGGTGCTCTTTTAGACCCCATAGCTGACAAAATAATCGTTGCAGTAGCTTTAATGCTTCTGATACACGATGAAACAATTAAGGATTTAACTTTATTTGCAGCTCTCATAATTATTAGTAGAGAAATTCTAGTCTCTGGCTTAAGAGAATTCCTCGCCTCGCTACAAATATCTTTACCAGTTTCAAGTCTTTCAAAAGCTAAGACATCTATTCAAATGTTTGCACTTTCTGTTCTTTTGTCTGGAGAACCTGGGAATGAATTACTATATGGTTATGGAAAGGACTTGGGCTTGACTTCCCTCTGGGTAAGCGCAGTTGTAACTGTATACACCGGATACAAGTACTTAATAAAAGGCTTAAAACATGTCTAAGAAAATTATTCTGGCCTCAAGAGTTTTAAGAGATTATTAATAGATTTAATTAATTCTGGGCTAAATCTCATCATATGATCATCAGATGTAAAGAAAGAGTACTTTTCTGATTTAATTTTTTCAAAAAGCTCTTTACCCATAGAAAAAGGTACGATGGTATCGTTAAATCCATGCATAACCAAAATAGGACATTTAATATTTTCAATCTTTGACAGACTATTAAATTTGTCTTTCAGAATAAAATTAACGGGAAGAAAAGGAAATTTTATTTTCCCAACATTTGCAATTGAAGTATACGGTGACTCTAATATCAGGGCTGAAACCTTTCTTAATTGTGCTATATTTACTGCCACACCAGTCCCAAGAGACTCGCCATAAATAATAATATTTTTATCCGTTATGCCTAAGTTATTAAGATAATTCAGTCCAGAAATTCCATCTAGAGTTAATCCGTGTTCCGAAGGTTCTCCTTTATTTCTGCTAAATCCTCTCCATGTTATGGCAAGATAATTTAAACCCAAGTCTTTAAATTTATTAAGTTTGTAGATTCTACTTTTAAGAGTTCCCGCATTTCCATGCAGAAATAAAATAGTTTGAGCATTCTTCTTATTTATGTATAAATATGACTCTAAAATTATCTTGTCACTAGTTTTAACCTTAACTATTTTATTATCAATATTAATAACCTCAGAAGTTAAGTAGTTGTCTTCATTAGGAAAGTATAGAAAAGTTTTTTGATATAAGTAGAAAAAGACAACTACGATTAAATAAATTGATAGAATTCCTAAGACTAAATACATTTTCATATAGACATGTTGATTATATCAATAATTGATTTCTATTACACTATAAGTATATAATCAATGTATGAATTATTTACCTTTTTTAATTTTAGTAATGTCTCTAATGATTTCTTGTTCTTCATACAAGTAATCTAATAAGGCTTTGGATTAATTTCTGGTGATCCAAAATTGCCCTCAACTCGGTGACATAAAGCTTCCCATCTACCTTCTTCTTGCAAATTAATTTCAAGAAACCCTGGTTTTTTGGTATCTAGCCTAAACTTCTTTTCGTTTGAAGTGAACTGGAAACTGGTCGATGGTGATGATACAAAACTTATACCTTTATATTGATGCTTAGTCTCCTGATGTATGTGTCCATTTACGACAATCTTTAGATTTCTCATTTTAGATAAAAATTCAAGTATTGTATCTTTATTCCTGGTTATATGAATATCTAGCCATGGAGAACCAGTTAGGAATAAATTGTGATGCATACAAAGAAAAAGATACTTATCACTAAAAGACTCTGACTTCTTTAACAATAAGTCTAAATCGGACTCTATAACCTCACCGAATATATTCCCATTACTATAAGTATTTAAAAATAGGATTTCCCAATTAGAGTTAGCGGAACTAACAACTTGATCCTTTTGGAGATTTATAAAAAATTTATCAGAAATATCATGATTACCTCTAATGAAGAGCTTGGGGGTGTTGATTTTTTTTATTTCAGACTTAAAAAAATTAAAAGATTCAGTTGTTTGATCCTGCACCAAATCTCCACCAAAGATTACATAGTCTGCATCACTATGATTAACAACAATATTGTCCACGATTGAACTAAAAGAATTAAAAGTATTAATTCCTAAAAAATCTTTCTCATACACAAGATGCATATCAGAAAGAAAAATTATTTTAAATTCTTTATAAATCATAAGATACAAAATTGATATTTAATAAATATATTATATCAGTTAGTATAAAAAACATGAATAAGTATGTAGCTGAATTTTATGGTACTTTCTTGCTTTTGCTCTCTATCGTTGGAACTCCTTTTATAATGACAGGAATGAATGCCCCAGAGTACTTAACGCTTCTGGTTATTGCTATTGCTGCGAGCTCTATTCTTTTTTGCAATATCAGTTTGTTTATGAAAGTTTCTGGAGCTCATTTCAATCCAGCAGTATCTTTAATGATGTTTCTCAGAGGAAATTTAACTTTTAAAGATTTTTCTATATATTCTTTAATGCAAATACTAGGAGGAATATCAGGAGTAATATGCGTTCATCTGATGTTTGGAGAAAGCCCAATTACAATATCCCAAATAGACAGGTCTGGAACAAATATTCTTCTTGGAGAGTTTATTGCAACCTTAGGGCTGCTAATAGTAATTATTCATGGTGAAAAATTTTCACCCTCTAGTCTTCCGATTCTAGTTGGCTCCTATATTCTATCTGCTACTTTCTTCACATCCTCTACTTGTTTTGCTAATCCTGCTGTAACAATATCAAGGCTTTTTACTAATTCAGGTGTGGGTATAGATTCAAGCTCTATAGTAGTGTTCTTGATTGTTGAGATTTTGGCAGTTTTAGTAGTATCAAAGTCTATTGAATAATATTAATGTTTTGCAATAAGTGTCTTAAGGGATTGATCCATCTCGGTATTTTCTTTAACAAATTCTACTGATGAACCAATTTTTTCGCTAATAACATGGAAAGCATGTGTTAAAGCCTTGGAATCTGTTATACATTTAAAATAATCAAGCTTTCGCAACTCTTTCATTAATAAGTTTAAAGCCTGGTTTTCTATATCTTTTTCACTCATGAAGCCCTTAAGATGACATAAACTATATACCTTGTCAATAGTAAAATTAAAAAAAATATATAATTTTAATTGTTTTTATCTTTTTTATTTACTAAAATAAGAATGGATAAAAAAATGATAAAAAGGAGTGTTTCACAATGATTGGTGAATCTGTCAACTTTATGATAACTGGAATGACTGTTGTTTTTATGTTTCTAGTTATAATGGTCTTAGTACTCGAGGCGCAAGGAAAATTAATTAATTACTTTATTGCTTCTGAGAAAAGTGTTTCTTCAAATGAACCCCAAAAGAATTCAGGTATAACATCTGAGGCCAAAAGGGCAGCTATTATTTCAGCTGCTGTAAAGCATCATATAGCAGAAAATTCAAAGAAATAGTCTGTTTCATTGACAGAATTAAAGTGAAAGATAAAAACTATGAGTAAAAAATATATAGATATTATGGATACAACCTTTAGAGATGGTTTTCAATCTGTCTTTGGAGGAAGGGTGCTCATGGAAGATTTCCTTCCTGCTGTTGAAGAGGCGAAGAAGGCTGGTGTCACACACTTTGAATTCGGAGGTGGGGCAAGGTTCCAAAGCTTATTCTTTTATTTAAATGAGAATGCTTTTGATATGATGGATAAGTTCAGAGAAATCACTGGTCCTGATGCTAATCTACAGACTCTTTCTAGGGGAATTAATACAGTAGCTTTAGATACAGGTAGTAGAGATATCGTTGATCTTCACGCAAAGATGTTCAAAAAGCATGGAACAACAACAATACGAAATTTTGACGCACTAAATGATGTTTCAAACTTAGAATATAGCGCTAAGTGTATCAATCAACATGGATTAAATCATGAGGTCGTTATAACTGTAATGGACCTACCGCCTGGCTGCATAGGTGCACATGATGTGGAGTTTTATGAAAAAATTCTAAGACAAATTCTTAGTTCAGATATAAAGTTCTCTTCATTATGTTTTAAAGATGCAAGCGGTACAGCACATCCCAAAAAGGTTTACGATACAATTAAAATGGCTAGAAACCTGCTACCTAAAAATACTCATATAAGATTTCACACTCATGAAAGCGCAGGAATAAGTGTGGCATGTTATTTAGCTGCACTAGAGGCAGGAGCAGATGGTATTGATACAGCTATTTCGCCTGTATCTGGTGGAACAAGTCAGCCAGATATACTTACAATGCTTCACGCCACCAAAAATACAAATTTTAATTTAAGTGACTTAGAATCATCCAAATTAATGAAAGTAAAAGAATGCTTAGCAGGCCTGTTAAAAGAATATTATGTTCCTAGAGAAGCAAAAAGAGTCTCTCCCCTAATACCTTTTTCACCAATGCCTGGTGGAGCACTTACAGCAAATACTCAAATGATGAGAGATAACAATATTTTACATAAATATCCTGAAGTTATAGCAGCCATGAGAGAAGTAGTAGAAAAAGGTGGTTATGGAACTTCTGTAACACCTGTTTCACAATTCTATTGGCAACAAGCTTTTAGTAATGTCATGTTTGGGAAATGGAAAAAAATTGCTGATGGATATGGCAGAATGGTTCTTGGGTATTTTGGTAAGACACCAATTAGTCCAGACCCAGAAATTGTTAAGATTGCTTCAGAACAACTAAAACTAGAGCCGACTAATGAAAATCCATTAGATATAGCAGATAGAGATGAAAGAAAAAGTTTAGAGTTTTGGAAAAAAACTCTAGAAGATAAAAATCTAGACACAACAGAAGAAAATGTTTTTATTGCGGCAGCATGCGCAGAGAAAGGCATTGAATTCCTAGAAGGCAAAACTAAGGTTAATGTAAGAAAGAATACTGGTGAAGATGAAGATTCAAAAGAAGCAAAAGGATCAAAAACTGACGATAAAGTTTCAGCTTACACAATTCTGCTAGATGGTGAATCTTACAATGTACAAGTTGCTGCTGGATCTAATGCAGATATTGTTTCTACATTAGGCAAAGTACAAGTCACAGGAATTAAGAAGACTTCTACCGAGAAAGAGACTTCCGAAGAAGAAGGAGGTCAGAACGTTACAGCTCCGGTAAACGGTGTAGTATTTAAGATAATGTGCTCAAATGGAGATAAAGTTGAACCTGATCAGACAGTAGTAGTATTAGAATCCATGAAAATGGAAATCGAAGTAAAAGCGGGAGTTAGTGGCATTATTAATTCGATAACAGTTGATCAGGGTCAGAATGTTGAAGAAGGAGATACGATACTAGTCGTTTCGTAATATGGTTAATATAAAAACTTACATATCTATAGTCTTGCTATTTTTTATTTTTATTAGTTTTTCTAACTATGCATATTCTGCACAAAATAATAATATAAAAGTTGAACAAAAAGAATACGAATCAAAGAATGTTAAAGAGCTTTTCAACAGCTTTTATAGGTCAACTGGGGTATATGAATTCCTAAATCCTGTCGAAGGTAAATTGGGTCCAGAAAAATTAAAACCTATGTCAAAATTCTCTCAAAGTTTCGGAAGAATTTTAATGATAGTGATATGCATCAGTCTTTTCTATTTAGCCATCTCTAAAAATTTTGAACCCTTATTACTTCTGCCGATTGGGTTTGGAGGATTACTAGCGAATATTCCTATAGCCGAAATTGCAGGTCCAAATGGTTTTCTTGGAATACTATATTCTTTAGGTGTCCAAAATGGTCTATTCCCCATAATAATCTTTATGGGTGTTGGGGCTATGACAGATTTTGGGCCATTAATAGCAAATCCAAAAACTGCACTATTGGGAGCTGCAGCACAGTTTGGCATATTTGGCTCTCTTGTAGGGGCAGTGTTTCTCTCACAAAATACAAGCATCATTGATTTTTCACTTCAAGACTCTGCAGCAATAAGTATAATTGGTGGTGCAGATGGGCCAACAGCTATTTTTATCGCTTCAAGACTAGCTCCAGATCTCTTAGGAGCAATCGCTGTGGCAGCTTATTCGTATATGGCACTAGTCCCAATTATACAACCACCTATAATGAGAGCTTTAACCTCTGAACATGAAAGAAAGATTAAAATGGTTCAGCTAAGAAAAGTTAATAAATTAGAAAAAATATTCTTCCCTATAACTTTACTTATTCTATGTATTTTGGTTCTACCAGATGCTACACCACTTGTTGGCGCACTATGCTTCGGTAACTTTTTAAAAGAATCTGGTGCTGTTGATAGACTTTCTGATACAATGCAAAACTCTTTAATAAATATAGTAACTATATTCTTAGGACTTGCAGTTGGATCAAAACTAGCAGCTGAGAAATTTTTAGTTCCAGAAACACTTGGGATAATCGTTATAGGACTAGTTGCTTTCTCCTTAGGAACAGCTACTGGTGTCCTAATGGGTAAGCTGCTGAATAAACTCAGCAAGGATCCTATAAACCCATTAATTGGAGCAGCTGGTGTTTCCGCAGTGCCTATGGCAGCCCGTGTTGTAAGCAAGGTAGGCAATGAAGAAGATCCTTCAAATGTTCTTCTTATGCATGCAATGGGACCTAATGTTTCAGGCGTTATAGGCTCGGCTGTTGCAGCTGGTGTATTGATTTCCATTTTTGCATAATATGAAAATTATTTTTGATATTGAAACTGATGGGTTTCTTCAGAGCTTAACAAAAATTCATTGCTTTGCTACATTAGAAATTGAAAGACAAGAAGTTAAATCTTTTAGAGAGAATCTAATTGATGGAATAGAATATCTTGAAAGTGCTGACATCTTAATAGGACACAATATCAGAAAATTTGACATACCAGCAATTCAAAAAATCTATAACTTTAATCCAAAGGCAGAGATCTTTGATACTCTAGAATATGCACGTAAAATATGGCCTAAAATCATAGAGTCTGACAATAAAGAAGACAAAATACCAGTCGAATACAGAGGAAGGCATTCGCTGAAAGCCTGGGGGTATAGATTAGGTAATTTTAAAGGTGATTATAGTGGTTCTTGGAGCATTTACAGCGAAGAAATGATGAAGTACTGTATTCAGGACGTTAAAGTAACTTACGAGCTATGGAAAGCAATACAACTACGTCTCTAAATCTTTACCCGGTCTGAATCTATAAAAGAGAATTAAAAATAACAGAAGAATATTTGTTAACCAAACTTGTGGAATACCCCAAGAGATACCGTCATAGTAAATATCACTTATAGGCCAAAAAATCTTAGTCGGAAAAAATTCCTTTGTATGAAATGGAAAGTCTAGCAAAATATGGAAAGACCAGGACAAGGAAGCAAATGCGAGGATTCTTTTTTTTAAAAAAAACAGAATACCAAGAACTATAAAAGATGTAACAAAGCTATGGGAAAAATCGTATAAAATCAAAACCCAATTTGGTAACTCGGCTATTTCAGGCTTTCCAAAAAGCTTAGTATTAGAACTTTTTATAAGTTTAAAGATAAAATAAGGAACAAATGCTATTAAGTCTGGGGCAGCTCCAAAGAAAAAAGGAGAGAATCTTGCGCCTCTATAACCAAACAACGCTTTTCCCCAAAGGGCGTGACTAAATGTATCCAAAGACTAGTCTCTCTTTTGTATTAAATCTAATAAGCTTGAATTCATAGGAAGAAAAATGATAGTTTTTTCATCAATAATTTTTTCATAAGTTTCTAACTTTTTCATGAATTCATAAAAATCGGGGTCTTTACTATAAGCGGAAGAATAAATTTGAGTAGCTTTTTTATCACCCTCACCCTTTACTTTTTCACTCGTCTCAAATGCCTTAGCGATTATTATTTCTTTATTCTTATTTGTTTCTGCTCTTATTTTAGCAGACTCTTCTTCACCTTCAGATCGATATCTTTTAGAAATTCTTTGTCTTTCTGCTACCATTCTATCAAAAACACTTTGTTGAACTTCAGAGGGTAAATCAGCTCTTTTAATTCTGACATCAACCAACTCTATTCCATATTCAGAAAGCTTTTCACTACTCCCTTCCTTTACCTTATCCATTATCAGCTCTCTATTCTCGGCTATTACGTCGTTTATATTATGAGTAGCCAATTCCTCTCTAAGTTCGGAATAAACTATATCCTCTATCCTAGTATTAGCACTAAAAAAGTTTCTAACAGATTTAAAGAAAACTAAAGGATCTTTAATTCTCCATCTCGCAAGGAAATCTACTATTAATCTTTTCTTATCAAGTGTTAGATATTGACCTGGAGGGGCATCAGTTGAAAGCATTCTTTTTTCAAATCTTGAAATCTTTTCTATAAAGGGTTTTTTAAAATGTATTCCAGGTTTTATGACAGACCTTTTAAATTCACCGAATTCGGTAATAATAGCTTGCTCTCTTTCATCAATTGTAAAAACAAAAGATGGAACAAGTATTGCAAATAGAATGATTAAAGGTAAAAACTTTTTCATAAACTAATCCTTAAATATATCCCCTAATTGAAGCAAGTTAAGTGCACCACTAGATGAGTCAGTTCCAATTACTTTTTTTGGTTTTTGAAGGATTTCAGATAATTTCTCTAGATATATCCTAGACTTGGTAACTGATTTATCTTTTTTATATTCTGAGTAAACCTGGTTAAATCTCGAGGTATCTCCCATTGCAGTTGAGATTCTTTGCTCCCTGTAACCTTCAGCCTCTTTAATCATCTTTTCCGCTTCACCACGAGCCTTAGGTATCACGTCTTCATAATAACCTTTAGCTTCATTAATTAGTCTTTCTTTATCTTCTTTTGCCCTAACAACTTCATTAAATGCATCTTTGACCTCATCTGGTGGATCGACTATTTGAAGCTTAACATCGGTAATCGCAACCCCTGAAGAGTAGGAGTCTAATAAAATTTGAAGAAATTCTTTGGTTTTGATCTGTATCTGGTCTCTTCCAGTAGTTAAAGCATCATCAATATTTGTTACACCCACAGTACTTCTTAGAGCAACCTCAGCACTATTTTTAATAGTAAGTATTGGGTTAACTACTTTAAATAAATAATTTGCTGGATCTTTAATCTTCCATTGGACAATAGCTTGTGCGCTAACGATATTTTCATCTTTGGTTATCATCAATGACTCTTGTAGTACATTAACTCTAGATCTTTCAGATCTGAAACCAATTTCAATTCTTCTTACTTTTTCGACGTTAACTTTGGTTAATTTATCTATAAATGGAATCTTTAATCGTAAGCCCGGTGATGTATATGATGAGAACTTTCCAAAACGTTGAACAACTCCAACTTCACCTGGTTCTATAGTGTAAATACTTGATAGAATTGCTAGGATTCCAAAAAAGACAGGGACGATAATAAATAACTTTTTTAAATTACTCTTATCTTCAGAATTAATTGTTGGAATACTACCATTAGTTGTACCTCTCTTATCCAGGTTATTTAAGAATTCAACTATAAGTTTTATTAATCTGAACATTATCTAAATATTAACTAAGAAAAATGAATTTACCTACTAAAAATTATTTATTTATCAAATTATTAATTATGGTAGCAATAGTTAAGTCTCCTGCAACATTTACTGAAGTTCTAAACATGTCTAATAATCTATCTACACCCGCAATAATTGCTATTGCTTCCAAAGGAATCCCTACTGATGAAAAAACAATTGTCATCATTACCAACGCTACTGATGGAACTCCAGCAGCACCAATACTGCCAATAGTTGCCGTTAAACAAATTACCAAATATTCATTAAATGTAAATTCAATACCAAGAATTTGACCTACGAATAAAGCTGCCAAGCCAAGATAAATCGCTGAACCATCCATATTTACTGTTACCCCTATTGGAATAACGAAAGAAGATACTTCTTTTTTAATTTTTAATTCATCTTCAGCAGTTTTTAGCGTTAAGGGCATTGTAGCCGCACTACTAGATGAGAAGAAAGCAAAAATAAGTGTGTTTTTTATTTTACTAAAAAAGAAGTACGGAGAAATTCCACCAAAATATTTAAGAACCCCACCATAAAAAAGAATCACATAAGCGATAAAAATAACGATAGAGCTAACAACAAATCTTAATAACGAGTATATTGTTTCACCTTCTACCTCTATTAACAAATTCGCAAATAAGGAGAATATAGCCAGTGGAGCCAGAAGCATAATGTAATTTGTGATATTAATAACCAGGCTATTAATGCTAGACAAAAAACCGACTATCTTATGGTTATATTTTGATGTAAAACGAACACTAATACCAAGAATTAGAGATAATATCATTATTGCGAAAGGGTTGGCTTGTATTATTAAATTGAAAAAGTTACTGAAATCTATGGCTAAAATTGAAAGAGATGATCCAATGTCTACTTGAGTACTAAGCAAATCCACAGGATTTGGTATATATTTATTTGTGACACCAAAATCAAGAAAAGAGCCAATTATAAGGGAAAAAGTAATGGCAATAAGCGTTGACATTATATAAAAAATTAATGTTAATGGAACAATCTTTTTTACATTGCTAAATGCATCAAAAGAAGCTATTGAATATGTAATAGTCCCAAATATTAAAAAAGGAACAAATGCCTTTAGAAGTTTTATAAAATATGTACCAAGAAATTTCGACTTAATTACAAGATCAGGAAAAAAGTTGGCGAATAAAATTGCTAGTAAGAAAGAAAGCAGCATTAAGAATGATAGTTTTTTATGCATTTTAATCCAAATCTATTGCGAAAGGTTTAAGTATGTCCAAGGGTATTTTTTTTAAAATCTCCGAATTTGTTGAAAGTAAGTAAATTTTAGGTGCACACCCATTTTCATAGGCTTCTCTCCATCTATCGGCACAAAGGCACCAACTATCGCCTTCTTTGAGACCCGGAAAGTTAAACTCTGGAACAGGTGTCGACAAGTCATTACCTTTTTGTTTTGAGAAAGCCAAAAAATCGTCTGTCATAACAGAACAAATTAAATGTTCACCATAATCGGTCGAATCAGTATTGCAACATCCATCTCTAAAAAAACCAGTGACTGGGTTATCGCTGCATAAGGAAAGTTCTTCGTTGAATACATTTTTATTATTTTCATTCATTTTTACTTTTTTAATGGATTTATTTTTCTATTTAAATTCTTTA
>JAQWMJ010000019.1:0-3092 GCA_029246845.1 Thermodesulfobacteriota bacterium | reverse complement strand
ATTTCTTTTCCAATCAACTTGTAAATTCTTCCTTGAATATCAGTGACGATTTTATAGAACTCTTTTGAAAGCTTAGCTAGTCTTTTGACATCAATATTAACACCTGCGAACTCTATATCAGCCAGAACTTTGATAAACGGAATTTCATAATCTAAATAATTTTCTAGCAAATTATATTTTTTTAATCGTTCTAGAAGGAAGCCATATAGCTTTAAAGTAATATCAGCATCTTCGCATGAATAAGTTGAGGCTTTATCTATAGATACGTCTGCAAATGGGATCGACTTCTTGTCTACTTTTGTAACATCTTTATATGAGATCATTTTATAATCTAAAAATCTTCTAGCTAAATTATCCAAACTATAGCTTTGTAATGAGCTATCAATAGAATGTGCGGCAATCATCGTGTCAAAGAAAATACCATCGAGATTTATATCATAGTTCTTAAATATGATGGTCTCATATTTAAGATTTTGTCCTATCTTTCTAATATTTCTATTTTCCAAAATTGGCTTTAAATTTTTTAGGACATAATCAATATCAAGCTGTTCTATATTCTCTGTATGCCCTAAGGGAATATAATATCCAGTTTCTGGTTTAAAAGAAAAAGATATTCCAACAATCTTGGCGCTAATTGCAAGGACTGAGGTTGTTTCAAGGTCTAGTGATAAATATTCTTGCTTGTTTAAAACTTTTAATAGATTTTTAAAATCTTCTTCTTTTAATATAGTTTGATAGTTAGATTTTGTATCAGAGACTTTTGTTTCTTTCTCTTTAATAAAAGAGTCAAACTCTAATTCCTTAAATAATGTGTTTAAAGAATCTATATTAGGATTGGAAATTTTAAAGTCTTCAATGTTGTCGTTAATAAGTAAATCTTTTTTAATTGTAACTAAAATCTTACTTAATTTTGCATCTTCAGAATATTCTATTAGAAGATTTTTAATTCTTTCTTTTTCAAGCTTTTCTAAATTTTTGTATAAATTCTCAATCGACCCGTATTCTTTAATAAGTGGTGCAGCTGTTTTAGGTCCAATACCTTTAACCCCTGGAATGTTATCTATCGAATCTCCAACCAAAGCAAAAAAATCTATCATAGAATCAGGATTTAAATCATATTTTTCTTGAACCTCTTTGATATTAGTAGTTTTTCCTTTCATTGTATCAATCATATTTACATTTTTATCTATCAACTGGACGAAATCTTTATCACCAGAAATAATCGAAATTTTATTCTTATCTTTAAACTTTTCAGCAATTGACCCAATTAAATCATCAGCTTCATAATTGTCCATCTTGATTGTCTTAATCCCACTTGCCTCTAGGTACTCAATAATTTTTGGAAATTGTAGCGAAATATCTTCGGGTACTTCTCCCCTATTTGCCTTATATTGGTCATAAATATCATTTCTGAAGGAACTTCCGCCAGAATCAAACACCGCTACAAGATATTCTGGTTTAAAATCTTTCAACAGCTTATTAAACATATTTACAAAACCGTAAATAGCATTAGTAGGAAAACTTTTTGAATTAGTTAAAAATGAAACCGCATGATAGGCTCGAAAAACATATGAGCTTGCATCTAATAAAAATATTTTTTTAGGGTTCATTAATTATTAAGCTTTTTAGCTAACTCTCCATTCTCTGACATCTCTATACAAATGTCGCAACCACCAACGAATTCTTTGTTTATATAAAGCTGGGGAATAGTTGGCCAACTAGAGAATTCTTTAATCCCTGATCTTAAATCTTCATCTGACAAGATATCATAGGTCTGATAAGGAACATTCAAATTATTAAGTATTTCAATTACCTTAGCTGAAAAGCCACACATTGGCATATCCCTACTTCCTTTCATAAAAAGTACAATCAAGTCTTTAGATATAGCATTTTCAATAAATTCTTTAGTTTCTTCCTTCATTTTATTCCCCCTTATTATTTTCGAGAGGAGTATATGTCTTCATAGATAATGCATGAATATTCTCTTTCATATCATCGCCTAGCGCGGAGTATACAACCTTGTGACGGTCAAGTGTTGATAGTCCTTCAAAACTTTCGCTAACTATGACTGCTTCAAAGTGAACTCCATCTCCAGTAATTTCTACAGAAGTACCAGGGATAGAAGATTCAATTTTTTCTTTTATATAACTTTCTCTCATACCCTCATATTATAACTTATTCACATGCAAGTTGAATGAATTAAAAAATTAATCCAAGCCTGTTTGCTATAAACAATAAGCTGAAAATTATTAAGAAGGATATACCCAATATAGCCAGAGTCTTGATCAGAAAATGTGGTCTAGATTGAAGAGGAAAATCAGAACCGTATATAAGCTTATAATTGAGATAAGCTAGAAATGGTGAGGTTAGAAAAGAGAGTATAGTAGCAAGGTCAACTAACCTTCTCATTTCGGATGAAAAATATAAGATTAGCAATGAAGTTCCCCCAGCTACAATAACTAAAAATAAATTCTTAGTTTTCTTTTTAGTTAATACCAAACTTGAACATTTACTTAGAACTTTTGGAAATGCATCGAGACATGTAATAGTGGTGCTAAACATAGCACTAAAAGCTGATAAAAGGATCAAATTTCGTGCTCCTAGCCCTAAGGATGAATATAGTTCGGCTAGTTGATCAACGAAACCTGAAGCGCTTGCTCCAAACTCAGCACCAGAGCCATAGAAAACATTTGCTCCTAGAATAAGAAAAACAACTGCCAAAATTGTTGTAATAAAATAAGAGAAATTGAAATCAAAAGTATTATCCTCGAGTGTAAAAATAGAGTTAGCTTGTTTTTTTTCCATAATCCAAACTGATGACCAAGCAGATAAATCAATAGGTGAAGGCATCCAACCAATCAATGCTATTACAAATGTTATTCCAACATAGGATAGGACCTTCGGGGCGACAAAATCAATTGGAATATCAACCTCAACATTTGTTGTCAGAATGGCTGAGGCAATAGTTGATAAGATTAGAACTAAGATTAAGCCTTTAATAAATTTAATAAAAAACTCACTTTTAATTGATTTGATAATAAGAATACATAGAAATAGAATTATTAAAGATGATGCGAAAATTCCTATTTCTA
>JAQWMJ010000043.1:0-8943 GCA_029246845.1 Thermodesulfobacteriota bacterium | reverse complement strand
ATTATATAAAATAATGACATATATATAAAGTTAGTAGCTAAGCTGTTAAGCCTCTCGTCTTTGATAGAAGTTCTTTTACAGTAGATGGCAACTAGTGAAATGAGCATAGCGGAAAATAATGATGAGAATATTGAGAACATAGGACTGATTTTAAATCTAACACTGGCCATAATAAGATTAAGTTCCTCAAAAACTTTCTTTACAAAGTGAAGAATTATTTCACTTGATAATTCATAAGTAATGTATGCATGAGGATAGGTTAAGAATCCTGTAAAATACTTATTCATATAAAGGTATCCAAGTATATATGTTCCCGATGCCACTAGAAGAATAATAAGGCCCCTGGTGTTGGACTGATTATTCTTTAATGATCTAAGGATTAAGAAAAAGTTAAATATTAATAGATAGCCACCTATATATCTTGAAGAAAATGTTAGGACAAAAGAGAGTATGGCTATTAATATATTTTTCTTGCTAGCTCTTACTGTTAAGTTGTAAGTCGAATAAGCATAGGAAACTAGACCAACAATAAATAAATTTTCTGTTAATGTATACGAAAATATATTAATGAAGCTACCAGAAAGGAACAATAGAGCAATTAATGAATATCCAAATAATGTATTTTTGTAAATCATTAAGAATATTAATAGGACTGATAAAATATTTAGTAACTTTGAAGACCAAAAGACATCAAGAAAAGTTAGTTTTGATATTAACGATATTAGGAGTGGATAACCTAAGGGCCACATGCTAAAGAAATTGATCTCCCCGCTATTAGTCCATGAATAAACATATAGGCTTCCATTTTCATTAAATGATTTAGCAAGTTTTAAAAAGTGAGTAGAATCTGTAGTAAGATATCCATTGGTATCTACAAAGCTATTTGTAAGTATAGACAGAGCAATTATTACAAATGTAGTAATAAAAAAGTATATTTCTTTATCTTTAAAATTTAAATTTGAAACTATTTTCAACATTATCATTAATTACTAGTCTAACTTTAGATAACAGTATTATAGTTTGACTAATCAATCAATTAAATTTATCATCCCTTTCAAATAAATGCTAAAAATCGTTAGATATATAATAATGCTATTAAAAGACCCAAAAACATACAAATGGGGAACTATTGGTATTTTTGCACTGATATGTGATTACTGGTTGTATAATTTCTTATTAGATAAGATAGGAATGGATATGGCTAAGGCTGCATCTACTTTCTTGGGTGTAAACATATCTTTTCATTTTAATAGACTTTGGACATTTAAATCTGAATCAGCTTACTTTGATGATCTAAAAAGGTATCTTGCGTTATATGTTGTTGCAATTCTAGTTAACGTTGTTGTTAATAATTTTGCATTTAAAGTTGTACAAGATATTGATTTAGCATATTTTATTGCACTATTTGTTTCTGTAATAATTGGCTATTTTGGCCAAAGACTTTGGGTTTTTAAAAACCGAGTAAAATAGGTATTATATTCTGAGAGATATGAAAAATGTTCTAATTACTGGATCTTCAGGATTCATTGGCTATCATCTTTCCCTGCTATATTTAAAAAAGGGATTTCGTGTATTTGGTATAGATAATCACAGTGATGGTTATGATGTAAAATTAAAGCAATGGAGAAACCTAGAACTTAAAAAGAGTAAAAATTTCATATTTAATAAGATTGATATTTCATCTGAAAAAAAACTCATTTTATATTTTGAAAAGTTTTTTAAAAAGAACAAACTTAGTACTATTGTTAACCTAGCAGCGGGTACTGGGGTTAGGAAATCCACTCTTTATCCCAATTCCTACTATGAGTCCAATTTGCTTGGTGCTTTAAATTTAATCAAATTATGTAGAAAGTTTGCTGTTAAATCTTTTGTTCAAGCTTCTACATCTAGCGTCTATGGTGATAGTAAAGAAAAGAGTTTTAAGGTTGATAGCGAAACCAGCAAGCCTGATTCTATCTATGCTGCCTCAAAAAAAGCTTCTGAAGTTCTATTACATGCTTATCATGCATTATATGGGCAAAACATAGCTATTTTACGCTTTTTCACAGTTTATGGACCTTGTGGAAGACCAGATATGGCACCTTTTATATTTACAGATGCTGCTATTAATAATAGATCTATTAATGTTTTTGGAACTGGTAAGCAAAAAAGAGATTTTACTTACGTAGATGATATTGTAGATGGGATATATAAGTCTTCAAAGTTAAAAGGGCTTAATTATCTAAATCTTGGTAACAATAAACCAGTTTCTATTAATAATCTTATCAAGATAATTTCTAAGTTTTCAAATAAAAAAATCAAAAGATTTGATAAGCCATCTACTCCAGAAGATGTCTTCTACACTTCTGCTGATATCAGTAAAACAAAGAAGATTATGAACTGGGAGCCTAAGACAGACTTAATGGAAGGTATACTTAATACTTACAACTGGCATATTAGTAACAATAAATGGTTAAAAAAGATAAAAGTCTCATAAAAGAATTCGTAAGAATATCTAAATATTTTGGTCAAAGATTTGATTTAATTCAAGCCGCCGGTGGAAACTCGTCTATAAAAGATGGACACAAGATGTATATAAAATCTAGTGGATATTCCCTGGCGGAAGTAAGTGAAAAAAACGGATACTCTTTGCTAGACAATAGGAAGTTGATGGATTTTTTAAGAATAAATAAAGATGTAAAAATTACATCTAAAATTGAAAAATCTTCATTTAATACTTTAAGGAAATCTATTATAAGTGGGAACGCTCCATCTATTGAAACTTTTACTCATTCAATGTTGAAGAAATATACCATCCATTTTCATCCTGTATCTGTCAATGTAATTTCAACCTCGACTAAATCTAGAAGAATTTTCAAAGAAATATTCCATAACGAGATTTTAGATAAAACCTTTTTTTATATTAAATATAAAACACCTGGAATTGCCCTAGCTTCTGAAATCCTTAAGATAATAGGTCCCCATGAGAATAAGATAAGCAAAAATGAAAATATTGTCCTATTTTTAGAAAATCATGGATTGATTTGCTCTTCTGATAATGTCGACAAACTTATTAAATATATTGAAGATGTGATGATTAAATTTGAAAAATATTGCAACCTTGATTTTGCTCGTTATAAAAACACTAGCATTATTTCTCAAATTTTGTGGAAACATAAGTATAAAGAATTAGTTACTTATTATAGTGAAGATAAATTAATAAATTCATTTTTAACATCCAATCCTAAGATAAATATTTCTAAACCTTTAAACCCAGATCAATTATTATATTGCGGGGAATCCATACTAAATATAAAGAAATCTTTAGATTTAGATATTAGCAAGTTCATAAGAAAATTTAAGACTTACCCTAGGGTTATAATAGTAAAAAATTCTGCTTACTTTATTTCTTCAAGCATTCTCAAGGCTAGGGAGGTTGAAGATGTATTTAAATCTCATTTATATTTTCATTACAATTCTTTTGGGGCGTCCTCTAGAAAGCTTTCGAAAGAGAATATCAAGAGGTTAGATTCTTATAATCCTCAAAAGAATAGGTTAAGATTTTGGTTTGATTATCTTAAATAGTTTTGCTAGGCTGTTTCTATTTTTGGAAATAGTGTAATACAAAAAAACTTTAATGAAATTTGGTAAGATATTTAGTGTTTTTTTAATTATAGATAACTCTTCTATGTTTTTAATAACTTCAAATATAGCCAAATGTCCAGAAAACATTTTATTATTGGAACAAAAATGCATCCTTTCAGAGCTGAACCCCTTTCTATCTAGATTGCTAATATCTTTTATAATAATTTCATTATTACTTTTTTTACTAATATAGCTTCCAAAGCATCTGCAAACTTCACATTTTTTATCGACAA
Organism: Thermodesulfobacteriota bacterium; assembly: GCA_029246845.1. GTDB lineage: Bacteria > Desulfobacterota_D > UBA1144 > UBA1144 > UBA1144 > TMED58. The sequence continues at coordinate 5,086 of JAQWMJ010000043.1, read as the reverse complement.
ATAGTATATCTTTCATTAAATTAATCTAACCTTTAATTTAAAAGTATAAAGTAATAAGATTCCGCTCATAGTGTAATGGATAACACTCTTGACTTCGGATCAAGTAATTGGGGTTCGAGTCCTCATGAGCGGGCCACTAGATTTCGTAATTAATTATAGAGCTGTATGAAGGCATTTTGTTCTTTATTAGACCTGTGAGCTCTTTCTTTACTTTTTTTGGGCATGTGTATTTCAAGCACTGCTTAAAAGCTTCATTGCAATCTTTATAAGAAAGATCATGAATGACACCTTTAATTTTAGGTATCGAATAATAATTCATACTAAGCTCTCTTACACCCATTGCAATAAATATTGGCAGGCAATTAACATCATTAGCCATTTCACCACATATAGAAACATAAGTGCCTTCTGGTATCTCATTGCTTATTAGTTTTAACATTCTTAGGACTGAAGGCTGGTATGGTGAAATAATATCCCCCAGTGTTTCGTTGGTCCTATCTGCAGCGATGGTATATTGAATTAGATCATTAGTACCAATACTGATGAAATCCACTTTTTCACATATTTCTTTTATCAGTAAAGCTGCTGACGGAGTTTCGATTACAACTCCAAGGGAAACTAATTTAGGATCCACTGAGTGATTATTTTTAATTTCATCAATTATAGAAATAGATTCTATAAGTTCGTCTAAATTGGAAATCATAGGCAAAAGAATTCTAACCTTCTTTTTTTCAGTACTTATTACTTTGAATATTGCATTTAACTGAATTCTAAAAACATTAATATTAGCCAGCGAGTATCTTATCCCTCTAAGACCAAGGGCAGGGTTATTTTCCAAATGTGTATAGTCCTGTATTTTGTCTCCACCAATATCTAAAGTTCTAATTGTTGCTTCATTAAAGAAGTCATGTTTAAACAAGCAGATATAGTCTAAGTATTGCTCCTCCATAGATGGAAATTGTTCTTTGTTTGTAAATAGGAATTCTGTCCTATACATTCCAATACCTTCAGCACCATATTTTTGTGCCATTTTTACCTCGGAAGATATCTCAATATTAGCTTTTATAGATATAATTTTTTTATCTTTAGTTTCTCCCGTGAGCTTAGAGAATTCAAAAAGATTCTTTTGTAATGAACTATATTTATTTTTTAAGTCAGCAAGCTCATTTTTTTCATCTCTATTAACTTTCCATTTAGCTCTACCTTTGTAACCATCTACATATATTCGCTGTCCTGGCTCTATTGAGGTGCTTATGTTAACAAGTGACATTATAGTAGGTATGCCAAGAGATCTTGCAATAATTGCTGTATGAGAGGTGGCACCACCTAAATCTGTTAATATTCCTTTAACTTTTCCATCCTTACAATATTTAAGAGCGTCAATTGGAGATAGATCGTGTGCAACTAGGATTGTATTATTTTTGATCTCTAAAGGGTCTTGATTCAAACCCCTTAGGTTCTTTGTAATTCTCTCAGCTATATAGTAAAAGTCTGCGAGCCTTTCCTGCATATAAAGATCTTTAACAAAACTAAATTCCTTACTTTTGTTAACTAGAACTTTATTAAGTGCCCACTCAGCATTGATTTGTTTTTTTGTTATTGTGTCAATAACTTCGCCAGCCAAAATTTCATCTTCTAATATCAATATATTAAAGTCTAGTATCTCAATATGCTCTATCTTATATTGATTATCATCGTTGAGTTTCATTTTATTTATTTCATTTTTGGATTCCTCAACCGCAGCTTGAAAGAGATTTACTTCTCTTATTACTTCATGATTTTTAATCTTCTTTTTCTTGACAATTGTCTTTGCCTGATTGATGAGCAATGCATTACCAACTGAAAATCCAGGAGAAATGGGCAATCCATTTTTTTCAATACTCACTTTTCTTCACCAAATTTATTTTGAAATAAATCTATAATTTCCATCATTGCTATTTCTTCATCATCACCAACAGTCTCAATTTCTATTTCTGTTCCAAAACTTGCACCAAGTGAAAGTATTCCCAGTATACTTTTTGCATCGATAACTAAGTTGCCCTTAGAGATATTAATTTGCGAACTAAACTTATTGGTTAATTTTACAAGTTTTGATGATGCCCTAGCATGCAATCCCAAACTATTAGTTATTTTTATTATGTTGATCATTTACTAATTAAAAATTCTTTTTGATTAATATTATTATTAATAATTATATCATTTTCATGATAGATTTTCATTGTGAAATTAGGAGTTACCAAGGTTATCTTTCGTGGGAGTTGAAGAATGCTTCCATTTTCCAAAGTAATTAATGGATTCTTGTTGGTCTTAGTATCAATTAATTTATTATTGTAAACAGGTGCAAATTCAGAAAAAACAATCTCAGCGACCCTTTTCTCATTTTTTATAGATATATTTGTTATTTCACTAGTTCTAATATCTATTTTAGTTTTAATACCTTCCTGATCTATTGTTAAGGTATTCCCACTAATCATTGATGAATATTGACTGTTTCCTAGTTCAATTAGGCTTAACCCAAGTAACAAGTTATTTAATTCTTTAGTTGTTAGATTAAAATCAAGATGTTTATTAAATATATTTAGATTGAATTCAGATGCTTTTTTGACCTTTACTCTTTTTTTAATTCTTTTGTATCTAATTAGATTTTTACTAGATACAAAGTCGGCAACTTTTAGTCTTAAAAAAATATAAATTTTAATATGTATATTTGAGTCTCTCTGAATCTTATAAGTTTTATAAAGTTTTAATTTTTTATCAAAAGGGAGAGAGTATTTAACTTTTCCCGAAATATTAGCCGTCCTTATATAAGTGTCTTTAGTCTTAATTTTTTTAAGTATTTTTGTCGAGATTGCTTTTAAACGTATCTCTTCATCATTAGCAACCTCCGCACTTATAGAATAAGTTGGTATTAAAAAAAGAAGAAAAAGAAGAAAGAATTTCAACCGCGTCGCAAGAAATTCTTCTTTTTTTATCATATAACTTGTTTCCATAGCGCTCCATTTAATTTGACTAACAAAACTAATTCGTTTTAATTGTTATATGGATAATATATTAAAAAATATTCTAAACCAAAAAAGAATATCGGAGCAAGAAGGCCTTAAGTTGCTTAAAGATTTTTCAACACTAGAAATAGGGCAGTTGGCTAATATATCAAAAAAACAAAAGGGAATTAAGGATGAGGTAGGTTTTGTAGTTGACACAAACCCTAATTATACAAATATATGTGATACAGAATGTCTTTTCTGTGCTTTTTGGAGAAAAAAGTCTCATAGTGATTCATATGTTTTATCCCTTGATAAAGTAATTGAAATTATTAAAACCTCATATCATAACGGTGCCACTACTGTTCTTCTGCAGGGAGGCCATAACTCTTCAATAAAGTTAGACTATTATTGCGATTTAATTAAAAGAGTTATTAAAGAGGTTCCAGGAATTCACTTGCACGCGTTTTCGGCACCAGAAATTCATTCTATTTCTAAGTATTCAGCTATTACCACTAAGGAGCTCCTTCAGCTTTTTTGGGATTTAGGTCTTAGAACTATTCCAGGTGGGGGAGCTGAAGTTTTAAGTAATAAAGTCAGAAAAAAAATTAGCCCTTTGAAAATCTCTGCTGATGAGTGGATGAGAATCATACGTGAGGCACACCTTACCGGCTTTAAAACAACCGCAACGATAATGTTTGGACATGCTGAAGAGGATGAAGATATATTAGAGCATCTTTCAAGAGTTCGAGATCTTCAAGATGAAACAAATGGGTTTCTTTCTTTTATACCTTGGACTTTTAAGCCTGAGAATACTTTTATGGAAAAAAAGATTTCAAATGAGGTTGGAGGGGATAGGTATTTAAGAGTACTAGGTTTGAGCAGGATTTTTTTAGATAATTTTAATCATATTCAAGGTTCTTGGTTTACACAGGGGTTTAAAGTTGGTGGCTTAGCATTGTATTACGGAGCAAATGATGTTGGTGGAACGTTGCTTCAAGAGAATGTTCTTAAGTCTGCGAACAATCCTTATAAAGCTGGAGTCGACGATATAGTTCACTTTATTAAGTCCGAAGGATTTACTCCGGTACAAAGAGATACGTTCTATAAAACAATAAAGACTTATTAAATAGATTTAGGTGCTTTTAATAAATTTAGCTATATCTTTATTATATTTATTTGAATCCATGCTCCATTCAAAGATTTTATCGAACATTATTTTTATAAATTTTTTTAATCTTTTATCTTTTACATTCCAATTATAGTTGATGCTAAATTTTTTTATAAACTTTGATGAAAAATAAATTTGCTCATATTGCGACGAGCTACTTACATTTCTTTTAAAATATAAACATCCATAACATCTAGAGAAAATAACACTAAATCTTTCATTGAGACCTAACTTTAAACCAGCAGCAATACCAATTGATTCAATTGCAGTTACATATAGTTCAGAGTCATTATTTGAGATTTTACTGATTTTGTAGAATATTGAGTTTGGTATTACAGGCTTTCCTAGATGGATTATCCGTGGTATATCTTCATTGTGGAGAAGGTCAGAACTAAAGTCACCAATGTCCGCACACAGCTCTAGACTTTCTTTTATTTCATTCCACATCGACTCCTTAATTTCATTAATTTTAATATTCACAAAATGAATTATAACCCAGTTTGAATAAACCTAATATTATATGTAGAATAGTAAGTGTTTTTGGGGCGTGTAATCGTATGGATATTAAATATTTAGAAGAAAAATTATTAGATAATGATGGAAGCATTAATTTTGATGAAGCTATGGAGCTTACTAACTTTCCTAAGAATAGAATTCTCGAATTAACAAGCTTAGCTAGGAAAGTAACCCTAAAATATAAAGGGGATGGTGTTTTTCTTAGGTCTATCATAAGTGCAAAATCTGGGGACTGCTCAGAGGATTGTTCCTTCTGCTCTCAGTCTGTACATTATTCTTCCCCTATATCAAAGCATTCACTTCTTGATCCTGATGAGGTACTTCAGGCAGCACGACAATCAGAGAAAATGGGCGCGTTCGACTTTTGTATAGTAATTGCCGTGAAAGGTCCAAGTAAGAAACAATTTGATAAAGTTAT
>JAQWMJ010000029.1:0-9916 GCA_029246845.1 Thermodesulfobacteriota bacterium | reverse complement strand
TAAAGGTGCCTCTAGGGCAGCTGAGAGCTGATCCGATCCCTCCGTTAAGACCTTAGCCAATTCTTTCAACTTACCTTTATCTTGTGTTGCAAGCATTTCTTGAATTGAATTCTTAACATAATCAAGGGCATAAGTATCTCTGATCTCATCAATCTCAAGGCCTTTCTTTTTCAGCTTTTTAATCTCAATTATTTTTTTAAGAGTATCTACGGGATATAATATTTCTGGTGATGAAGCATCAGAATCAAGGACCTTAAATTTTGCCGGAGGTATAAGACCTAATTCGGAATACATACTTATAGTTTCTTTAGGATTTGGTCCCAGATCAATTTTTTTCTTCTGTAAAGATACTATGAGATCATGTAAATTTATTTTCTTCATTAATATAATTATTCATCTATCAAAAACAAAGTCAAAGAAATGGCATCAGTTCTATGAAAAAAATCCCACCCAGCAAATGTTCGATGAAGCCTTCCCCCAGAAAGGAACATACGATTTTAAGGAATGACTAATCTCTTTATGAGTAAAAGAAATATTAAATTTTTCTTTTGAGATGTAATTAAAGTCACAGGGCTCCTCTATGCTGTAATCTAACGAAAGAAGTTCTGACTTTTCTTCTAGGAAATAATCCTCCAAGATATCAACTTCTATCATTAAAGTTTGCTTAGATAACACGAGATGCTTGCAATCGGGAAGAATGAAAGTCTTATTAAAGCTATCATTAATACTAAGAACACAGTAAGGCTTAGTTCCCAATGTATAATATTTAAATTCTATCATTCTTATTGCTTTTCTTTATATAATTAACTATTCCATTGAGCACTAGGCTTGAATGATACTCATAATCCTTAAAAGCTTCTAAAAATATATTAGAGATTCCACCGGTAACTAATACTTTAAATTTTAATTTAGAGGTCTGTTGTATTTCCTGCACAATACCCCTAATCATATGAACTTGGCCATTAATAAAACCCGAAGATAAGCATTCAGTTGTTGATGAACCGAGTAGCTTGTTGGTTAATATAATTTCACGTGTCTTTATCATAGAAGTATTACTTAATAATGAATAATGCGCTGTCAGTGCGCCAGGAAGAATTATGCCACCTATATGAGAAAGCTTTTTATCTATTACATCAAAGGTTGTAGCAGTTCCCATATCAACAATGATTAAATTACTCTTTGGATATATAAGATTCCCGCCTATACAATTGAAGAATCTATCCAATCCAAACATGGCAGGATTCTTATAACTAGTTTTAAAACTTTTAAATTTTCTCTTTTTTAAAAATTTTATTGGAACTTTATTGAAAACTTTAATTAAAGCTTCTATTAATATTGGCTCTATCTCTTTATTTACGCTGACTATAAATATTTCTTTTATTGAGAAATGTTTTTTAAGCTGGGATACCTTTAATTTCAGATTAGATTGAAATGATGAATCACTGGAATGATCAATTGAATAAACTTCTTCCACAATTGAGCCATTACTAAAGGCTAATTTAACACTAGAATTTCCGCAATCAATCAATAAGTTCATGGAGATATTATATCATTGACAAAGGTATTTATTTAGTATTCAATTACCTTTTAACGGAGGATTCTTATGAATGATAAAGTAGATAGAATATGCTGGGACTGTCCAGAACAACCAGTAAGTAAATGGGAAGTTAAAACAGCAGAGAAGAAAAGAGAAGGATGCCTATATACAATTTCTTGCTCTAAATGCAGCAAAGAATCTCAAGTTTTCGGCTGGATGATAGGCTGTGATTGTGATTCTTGCAAAAACCAAATGGTTGGCGCAGCTAAATAAAATAAAGAAATAAATACAGAGGTTATAAAATGGATAATAGATTTATTAGCAAGTTTGATCTAAGACTTAGAAAGCATTTTTTAGAAAATGAGAGCTTATCTCTTAAAGAACTTGACACGTATGTGGAGTCTCTAGAAGATCAATCCGCCAATATGGAAGAGCTGGTTATTGAAGAAAAAGAAGAATCAGCGGAGTAAGCTAATTGAAATTTGAATATAAAGTCTTAAACATTTCGGATTTTATCCAACTTGATGAATCTTCTCACGAATTAAGAATTGAAGAAGGAGCTCAGCAAAATCAAGTTAAAGAACATTCTGATATTACACAAACTAAACTAAACGAACTTGGTCAAGATGGCTGGGAGTTAATATCTATAACTAACCAAAGACTTTTCTTTAAAAAAGCAGGCTAATTAATCTTTTTCTTGTAAAACTTTTTCAATTTCACTGGCAAGATCAGCATCAATTTCTTCAACTTCCTTCCAAGTGTAAAAATTATTCTTAACATTCATAGCAATATTGTTAAGATGAGCATCGTAAACTTTTTGCGCTCCTTCAGTTGCTTGTCTAAAGTCCTCTTTTTCTTCATCTAAAAGATCAGGTAACTCAAGCTTTTTAGCAATTTCAATTTTATCTTTTGAAAGTTTGAGCCAAATCTCTCTTAATTGCATAATAATATTTGCCTTTGGATCCATAATTACATACTACCTCAATAAACAAAAAAAGGTCTTATTTAACCTTTCTAATTGTGACAGCTCTGAGCTTAATATCTGAATCTGCCTTTTTTACTTTAAAGAGATGAATCCAGATAGCTTTTAATTTCTTAGCAGGTACATCATCATTCAAAGAAAAAATAAAATTTTCTTTTTTTATAAATGATTTCCCCCATTGAGTTATATTGAATTCATAAAATTTATTATTTGAGTCTGACTCAATATTACTGATAACTTGAACCTTATAGTCACCTTTATTTAGAGTATTATGAACCGCAATTGAAAGAATAGGCCCAACATAATCCTTGCCTACTATCATTTCGCCATTTGACCACTTTACTTCAGGGTAAGTATTAATTTTGTCATTAGAAAAATAAAAAAACTCTTTATTATTTAGACTAATAACATCGCAATCTTTTTTTTCGTAAATTCCGCTCTTATTTATGTTACTTAAAATAGATTTCTTTTCAGTTACACATGGTGATGGGAACAATCGTAGAATATTATCAATTTCCTCTTCTGAAACTGCTCTTTCAGTAAGAATCTTGTTTATCGGATCACCTTCAACCGGTTTAATCCTTATGGAGTCATGTTTATTGTTTTCTGATTTTATATCAAAATATGCGTATTCACCAAAATATGAACCCCTTCTACTCTCAACTACAGGTTCTAATTGTAATTTTTCTTTAAAATCATTTATAACTTCTTTACCATTATCTAGAAATCCTTTTTTATTAACTATTATCCCTGTGTATCCATAATAAGAGGCATATTTTATCATTTCTTCAAGGTCATTGCTCATTGAACTAATTTGAGTATTGATCACACAAGCTGTTCCCTCCTTAAATGCCATCCAGCTAAATCTTGTCTTTTTCTCTATCAATAGATATGACCAGAGGTCACCATAATAAGAACCATTTGCGTGTCTAGTTTCTGGAAAGCATCGATATGGTATCTTGAAAATCATATCATCATCATCAATCTTTGAATTAAGCTCTTGATAAAATTCCTTCTGTGGATGATATACGGTTGCAAGATTGCCTGCGATTGGTTTAATAGCAAAAGGAGCAGAGGTCCCTCTAAAATCTAAAAGAGATAATCCAATCACACCAAAAAAGAAAATAGTAAAAATTGTTCTAGAATAAAAATATAATACTGGATTATTCTGGAAATTATTCCAACCATTAGTCAAATTATAATTTATTCTAACTCGATCCAGTATAATTGCCCCGACAATTAAAGATATGCAGCTTACCCAAGGAGCGACTCTATAATGTGAACCAAGTACCATAAAATCAGTGAACAAATAAAAAGCAGTCATTAAACCACCTCTGTAAAAAACTAGGAAAATAACTATTAAAAAGATTCCAAGAAATCTTACTTTCCTTCCAAAGACATCATCTTTTTTTATATCTTTAAATGAATAGAATATTGCAGTACAGAAAGAAATAATCCCTAAGACACCTAAGTAAGAGGAGAGAAAGTTGATTTTTATCGTTGTATTGTCCATATAAAGTCTGCTTAGAAATCTAAAGTGGGAGATTAGATGGTCTAGAACAGGAGTGAAAAATTCTACAATTGAGATTCCATATACTGTAGAATGACCAAAATTTCTTGTCATATAATCATACGTAAAATGCGCATTAGACTTGAAAATTAGATGAGGATAAATATTAAAAAATAAGGTTAAGATTCCAACAAGAAAGAATAATGAGAAGACATAGACCTTGGAAAGATTTCTACTAGATGAAATGAGTTCTTTTAAAATAAAAAATATTAAGAATAGAAATGTATAAAAAGTATTATATACACTCAATGACATTCCAAAGAAAATAATAATCAAGCCAACAAATACTTCACGTGAGATAAGACTTTTCTTAAGAGACTCTTTAGGAAATTCTTTGTTGTAAAAATGATAAATAAGTCCTATCAACAAAGGTATACCAACACTATTTATTAAGACTGAAGTGTGCACGTTGTGAACAGTCATGAATGGAATAAATGAATATAGAACTCCAAAACCAAGAGCGATCAATATTGATGTTTTAAAATAGAATCTTAGAGATAGATACATTGCAAGTGAACAAATAGGGAATAGTACATAGTAATAAGTTTTGTATACTCCAAGAATATCTCCTTTAAAAAGACCTATGATAAAATAAAACAGTCCAAGTACTGTTTGCCTCCATGGCCAAAAATCACTACTAATTGAAAGTGGAGCACCCATATCTGGATTCGAATAAACACTGTTAAAAATGCCCTCAGAAAACAGCTTCATGTAAGTCAATTCCCATGCGGCATCAGAGTGAAGAGAGTATTCAAGAAAATACTCACCAACCATATATCCAGTTAATAATATTGCTAACAATGGGGCTAAAACTATCCCTGAAACTTCATAAAATTTCGAAAGAATGATCGCTCTACTGGATATCATTTATTTACCTCAATCTTTCTGATAGTAATTGACCTAATAACGATATCTTTTTCCGAAATATTTTTCCTAACAAAAATAGTTAATGGACTTAGCTTTGTCCCTTTAACCTTCTCTGATAAAGTAAAAACTAAATTCCCATCAGAAAGAAAACTTTTACCCCATTTAGTTACAAGAATAGAGAAAAGGTTCTTATTGTTAATTGTTCCATCATTGCTCTTAATAAGGACCTGATAGGATCCTGGATCAACAGGGATACCTATGTTAACTGACAAGGCATTCCCAGAATATTTATCATCAAGATTTATTAATCCATTTTGCATTGTTATACCAGGTGCGGTTGATATTGTATCATCAGAGAAATGAAAAAAATCTTTATTGTACATACTATTTGCATTGCAATTGATAGAGTTAAAAATTATATAGTTCTCTGATCTAGTAGATGCTCTTGGATTATCAAGAATTTGTGACGCTCTTTCGTCAACACAAGGACTTGGGAATAATTGCGCAATTTTTTTAATTTCATTAACTATAAGATCTTTATTTGTATAAGATATTATACTTTGGATAGGATTACTATGTGAAGGAAGAATATTTATAATACTAAACTCCGTCTTTAAATTTCTAATATCATAATATAAATAGCTCAAATTGATTAGCGGTTCTAAATTAAATCTTTTCTTAATGTCCGCTGCAATGCTTTCTCCATTATCGCTAAATCCTCTTTTTTCAACCATAAGACCTGTGTAACCATAATAAATGGCATGCTTAATCATCTCGCTTACATTTTTAGACATAGAGCTTAGTTGGCTATTGATATTGCAGGGAATACCTTCTCTCATAGCCATTGCGGCAAATCTAACATCTTTATCAATTAACAGATAGGGCCATAAATTTCTATAGCTTGTACCAAGTATGTCTTTTGTTTCCTGAAAACAAACATATGGAACCTGAAGGATCATATCCTTTTCGTCGATTATCTTATCTAGCTCTTCAAAGAATAATTTTTCTTCTTCATAAATTGAACCTTCACTTGGTATATTTTTTTTATTAAAGTGTGGCTTGGTACCTCTCATGTCAATCAAAGAAAATGACACAACAACTAAAAATAATAAAACTGACAAGGCATTCAAGTACGGCTTAGTAAATTCCTTAATCAGAAAGTTATTTCGCTTAGCCATGCTATATAAAAGTTCTAATATAATTGCCCCACTCATTAATGATAAGCAGAGGATCCATGGGGTTATTCTGTAATTTGATCCTAAAACCAAAAAATCAAAATATAAATAAAAGCTGGTTAAGAAACCACCTCTTACAAATACTAGTATAAGAAATATTATTAGCCCACCGATAAATGCGATTCTCTTAAGAGGTGAATCATCCGAACTAAACTTCTTAAAGAAACATATAATCGAAAAAAGAAAAGAGGATATTCCAAATAGTCCTATATATGAAATATTAAAGAAATCTCTTATCTGGGTTCCTTGGGAATAAAGTTGAGAATAAAACTTAAAGGAATCAAAAACATGGTTTTTTACTGGAACAAAGAAGTCCACTATTGAGACAGAATAAAGAGTAGTATGGATAAAATTACGTGTCATATAATTAAACGTAAAATGCGAATCCAATCTGAATAATAAATGTGGATAAATATTAAATAAAATTGCTAGTAAATTGATTCCAATAAAAAATAAAATTAATCTTATTTTTATAAAATCTTTTTGCTCCACAATTAATTGCTTGATAAGCAAGAAAGATAACAATATCAAGGTATAAAAAGCACTAAAGAGACTTAATGTAACGCTTAAAAAAAGGATAGTTGCAATAAAGATAGTTTGCTTGGATTTTAACAAATTTATAAAATTAAATTTTCTAAGATCTTTAAAATTTATATAAAAAATGGAACCTAGGACTAAAGGAACGAATATTACACCTACAAGAACAGTTGCATGGTGTATGTTGTGCACAAACATAAAGGGCATAAATGAATAAATTAAGCTAATGCCCAGTGAAACTAAGTTTGTGACTTTAATAAAATGTCTTAAAGAGATAAACATTGAAAGAGCTGATAGCGGAAAAAGCGAATAATAAAAGATTCTATATATCTCTAATAAATCATTCTCAAATAAACTTATTATGAAATAATAGGATCCTATTCCAATGTTTCGCCATGGCCAATAATTTTGATCAGATATTAATGGAGCTCCCATGTGGGGATTCTCAAAAATATGATTGGTAAGACCAGATGTATACAATTTTAAATAAGAAAGTTCAATTGTAGTATCAGAATGTCCACTAGCAAGCAAAACATAGTCTAAGAAATAACTACCAGCAATATGTTCAGATAATAAAATCGTGATTATAGGTACAAGAAAATAACAAATCTGAGTTGCATATCTCTGAATGAACCTTTGCATACTGCAAATATACCACATTGAATTTATTGATTAAGCTTTAATTCTTATAGTAGAAAAAGCTTCTAGAGCTCTGTCTCTTGACTCGGTTAAATCAACTATAGGTTCGGGATAATCAGATCCCAATTCAATGTTTGCTTCACTTAGAACTTCTATTGGTGATTCCCATGGGCTAAATAAGTATTTAGTAGGAAGTTGCTCTAACTCAGGTATGAACTTCTTAATATATAATCCATCTGGATCAAATCTTTTACCTTGGAGTATAGGATTAAAAATCCTAAAATATGGAGCTGCATCTGCACCAGAACCCGCAACCCATTGCCAGCTAGCACTATTATTTGCCAAATCGGCATCTATTAAACAATCCCAGAACCACTTCTCACCTTTATGCCAATGTAGCAATAAATTTTTAACTAAAAAGGAGCCTACAATCATGCGAACTCTATTGTGCATATACCCTGTTTGCCAAAGCTCTCTCATTCCAGCATCGACTATTGGATACCCAGTAAGTCCTTTTTTCCATTTATCAAACAAGATTTCATCCTCAATCCATGGGAAATTATCGAACTTTTTTTGTAAGTTTTCTCTAGGCAATTCAGGAAAATGAAATAATAAATTATATGAAAACTCTCTCCAACCTAATTCACTTAGAAAGTGGTCTAAATCTTTTTCAATTCCAGATAGCTCTTTTTTAAGTTTTGCTCTGTGCCATACTTGATTGGGAGAAATCTCACCATAATGCATATGAGCTGATAGTTGTGATACGTTTTTCTTCGATGGAAAATTTCTACCCTCTTTATATCCTGAAAGTCCGTCGCTTAAAAAACTCTCAAGCTTCTTATGTGCTCCTTTCTCTCCTGGCTCCCAAAGCCTTTCCATTTCTTTGTACCACTTAATTCTTGGTAATAAATTTAAATCATCTAATTGTAAGATGTTCTCTTCATCCTCAAATAATGTATTCAAATTAGGGGCAGACAAAGGCTTTCTAGGTGCTTCGGACATTAAGCAGCCCTTTCTATAATAAGGAGTGAATACCTTATATGGTGTATTGTCAGATTTTAGAATTTCCCAAGGTTCCCACAATAAGGCTGAGTTAAAAGTTTCTACAATTATATCTTTTTCAATAAATTTAGATTTTATTTTCTTATCTCTTTCTATTCTCCAAGGTTCGTAACATCTATTCCAGAAGATTCCTTTAATATTAAATCTAGAAGATAAAGATTCTAAGATTTCTGAGGGGTCTCCTTTGTAAAGGGATAATTTGTTATCTAGATTTTTATTTAATTCTCTTAATGAGTTATGAAGCCACCAGCGACTTGCAGCACCCATAGCAAAATCGTTGGAATTTGTATCGTCTAAAATATAGATGGGAAGAACTTTGTCAGACGTTAATGACTTTGATAAACCAAGATTATCAATAATACGCAGGTCTTGTCTAAACCAAAAAATTATAATTTTTTCATTAGTATCCATCTAATAAAACTATAACTAATAATGCTGCTTATTAATAAAAGTAAAATTGAAATTTTATTTTAGTATTAATTGGCTAAAATATTTGTATGCCAGAACCAATATATTGGAAAAAAGCACAAAAATACTTGTCTATTAAGGACAAGAAGCTTTCTAAAATTATTTCACAATATAAAGGGCATCTTAAAACAAGAAATAATCCTTTTTATTCATTATGTAAAGCTATAGTTGGTCAGCAAATATCGGTTCAATCAGCAGATTCCGTTTGGAAAAGGTTTAGTAATAAGTGCAAAAGGATCTCCCCTAAGAATGTTGAATCTTTAACCGTTCAAGAAATTAGAGATTGTGGCATAACAAGACAAAAGACTGAATATATAAAACTACTCTCTGCTAACTTTGTAAATAAAAATTTCAAAGCTTCAGAATTAAAAAATTTAAATGACGAAGAAGCTATTTGCTACTTATGTAAGAATAAAGGTATAGGCAAATGGACTGCCGAAATGTTCTTAATATTTAACCAAAATAGACAAAACTTATTTCCCATACAAGACATAGGATTACTAAAAGGAATATCGCGGACCTATGCAACCCCTTATCCTCCATCACAAAAGGACTTGGATAAATTCAGGAAAAAATGGAGTCCATTTTGCACTGTAGCAACATGGTATATGTGGAGAAGTGTTGACCCTGTGGTAGTTGAATACTAAAAAAATTACTATTTGTCTCCATCAATAACTTTTATTGTTATAACTTTATTGTCTATATTCCAGTATTGATAAGCTAATTGTACATTAAGGAGAACTAAACTAATTCCTATAACAGCTAATAGCACTTTATAAACTTTATCTATAACTAAAGACTCCTTTAACTTATTTTAAATTTAACTAATTTTTAAAAAATATACTTTAGATATATCTGAGGAATAAAATAATTAAAATCATTAGAATCCAGAGAATATAAAACCAATACTTCCTGATCAAATTCATAATTCTAATATACTGACAAAATTTAAATTATTAAGTTGAAGTTTTTTTAGGTAATTTTATTGTACTTTTTTTTGACCTACATTGATTACTGCA
>JAQWMJ010000011.1:0-3466 GCA_029246845.1 Thermodesulfobacteriota bacterium | reverse complement strand
GAAAGCCAAGAGGAACTTCTAGATTATTAGTTGTAGACAAGGAGTCTGGAACAATAACTGCCACAACTTTTGATAAGATATTCGATTATTTTTCTGAAAAAGATTTATTTATTTTTAATAATACAAAGGTAAATCCTGTTTCATTAATCTTAAATGATCAAGATGGTAAAGAGCAAAGAATACTCTTAGTTGAAGAAGTGAAGAGTGATACTTGGAAAGTTCTCACTAGAAAGCCAAAAGAGAAAAACTTTATCCTCAGTGACGGATTAACTTGTCGCTTATTTAAAGATACTTGTACAAAAGAATGGATGGTTACTTTTAGTGATAAGTCGCAAATATTCATTGATAAGTATGGAATGATGCCAATTCCTCCTTATCTCAACAGAGAGCCAGATTCAATGGATTTTGAAGATTATCAGACAGTCTATGCAAAAGTTTTAGGCTCCATAGCAGCTCCCACTGCAGGATTACATTTTACTAGAGATTTATTAAAAGAAATTGATACTAAGAATATCAGTACGGAATTTTTAACACTTCATGTTGGAATGGGCACTTTTTTGCCAATCAAAGTTAAGGAAGTGAGTAATCATGAAATGCATAAAGAGAAGTTTTTTGTAAACCCAGAACTCTTAAGGAAAATAAGTAGAGTAAGAAGCTGTAAAGGTAGAGTGTTGACTGTTGGAACTACCACTTTAAGAGCATTGGAGGCTTTTAGCCTCATCAAGGAACAGTCTGACAATTGGTTTGAAACAGACATTTTCATCAATGAAGAGTTCCAATTTAAATCAACAGATGCTCTACTTACAAATTTTCACCTACCTAAGTCTACACTGCTAATATTAATATCAGCTTTTTTAGGCAACAAGTTAACTATGCAGTGTTATGACTTTGCTATAAAAGAAAAATTCAATTTTTATAGCTATGGGGATGCAATGCTTATCGTTTAAGTATATTTCCAAATTGCATTATGTGAATTTGAATATAAAATCATTTAAATGCCAGGAAATTCATTCGGGAATATTTTTAAAATTACCACATGGGGGGAATCTCACGGGAAAGCTTTGGGTGTTGTTGTTGATGGATGCCCCGCAGGACTTAAAATTTCTGAGAAAGATATTCAGCTAGAACTTGATAGAAGAAGGCCTGGTCAAAGCAAATATACAACACAAAGAAAAGAGGCTGATAAGGTTGAGATATTGTCCGGTATTTTTAATGGTACAACAACAGGAACACCAATCTCAATGTTGATTCCTAATGCAGATGCAATATCTAAATCTTACGAAAATTTTAAAGATATCTATAGGCCAGGGCATGCAGATCTTAGCTATGATGAAAAATATGGGATTCGGGACTACAGGGGAGGTGGCAGGTCGTCAAATAGGGAAACTGTTGGTAGAGTTGCAGCGGGTGCTATAGCAAAAAAAATCTTAAAAACAATGAAAATTAAAACTTTTGGTTTTGTCTCCCAAATTGGGAACCTAAAGTGTGAAAAAATTGATGCAAATTATATTGAAAAAAATCCGTTAAGGATTCCTGACAAGTCTAAACTTAAAGAAATGGGTGATTTGATAGACTCAGTTAGAAAACAGGGTGATTCTATTGGTGGCATTATAGAAGTTAGATCAGTAGGCGTTCCAGCGGGGCTGGGCTCACCAGTTTTCGAAAAGTTTGATGCAAGACTAGCATCTGCAATAATGGGGATTGGAGGAGTTAGGGGTTTTGAAATTGGTTTGGGCTTCTCTGTTGCTTCTATGAAAGGATCCCAGGTTAATGATATTATGGTCGGCAAGTCAGAAGGTAAAGTTAAGTTTGACACTAATAACGCAGGGGGAATACTCGGTGGTATCACAAATGGAAATGATATTATTTTAAGATTTGCCTTGAAGCCTACTTCATCAATCTCTCAGATTCAAAAATCTATTAATAGCAAAGGTAAAGCCAAAAAACTTCAGGTCAAAGGTAGACATGATCCGTGCCTTTGTCCTCGTGCTGTTCCAATTGCTGAGGCGATGGTCAACTTAGTTCTTCTGGATTGTATCTTAGAAAACAAACTTTCAACTCTTAAAAAGATTGTATAATTTTATAGCTTGTCTAAAATCTGGGTAGTTTTTGCTACTCCAGCGCCAGCTATAAAATTATGACCTAATTCAGATAATATCCCTTCAACACCCGCCACAACGGCAATAATGTCACCTTTATCTACGTAGCCCATATGTGTTATACGAAAAATCTTACCCTTAGCTTGGTCTTGACCCCCTGCAACTATCATCCCATATTTTTCCTTTAATCCTTTTACAATTAAACTTGCATCAATTCCTTCAGGGGATTTAATTACGGAAAGAGCTGTGCTGGTGCAGCCTTTTGCAAAATTTTCTAGTCCTATCGCTTCAAAGCCCTCAGTCGTGGCCTGAGATAAAATTGAATGTCTCTTAAATAACGTGTCTAAACCAATTTTATCAAAATATTCTAGAACCGCATTAAGTCCGATTACTAGAGTAACGGCAGGAGTCCATGGAGAGGTTCTTTTTAGACTATTCTTATGAGCCTGACTCAAATCTAAATAAAATTTTGGAAGGTCTGATTTTTTATTAAATTCCCATGCTTTCTGACTGAGAACAATAAAAGCAAGCCCAGGAGGCATCATAAATGCTTTTTGCGAACCCCCGATTAGAATGTCGATTCCCCATTTATCAAATTCAACTGGAAATGCTCCTACCGCTGTAATTCCATCAACAATTAGAATTATGTCATCTCTATCTTTAGTTAGTTTGGCTATTTCTTCAATAGGGTGCTCTGCTCCAGTAGAAGTTTCACTTGCTTGAATAAGAATAGCCTTAATGTCTGAATCTTTTTCAATAATTTCTTTGATAATCGATGGATTAACCGCCTTGCCCCATTCAACTTTAATTTCTTCAGCATTAACCCCATACGCTTTACAAATTTTCAACCATCTTTCGCCAAACTTCCCACCATTAATAACTAAAGTTTTATCTCCTTTACTCAGAGTGTTGCAGATGGCTGCATCCATAGCACCCGTACCCGAAGAAGCTAAAATTAAGACTTCTTCTTTTGTCATAAAAACTTTTTTAAGCCCCTTTGTTGCATTGGAAAAAATTTCTTCAAACTCTTCAGTTCTATGATGGATAATAGGCTTTGCCATTTCAAGCATGACAAATTCTGGAACTGGTACCGGACCTGGTGTTAAAACATAATTTTTCAAAATTTACTCCCTTGAGATAATAAAATGTTAAGTTTAATATAACATTAATTATCGAGTTGAAAAATGATTGAATTTATACAAACTTTAAAATTGCTTTCAAAGAAGATTGAAGTTATACGAGGCTATCTTTGACCTTGAAAGGTTAGAAGTTCAACTCCAAGATTTAATTTCTAAATCTGAAAATAATGATTTTTGGTCTAATCAGCAAGCCGCTCAGCTAGTTTTAAAGGATATTTCACAAATTAA
>JAQWMJ010000002.1:0-3501 GCA_029246845.1 Thermodesulfobacteriota bacterium | reverse complement strand
ATGATATTTACTAAGTATAACATTGTGAACATAATTAAGAATAAAATGGATAATAAAATTTGGCAATCAGAAGTTGAAATAAACGATGTTGAACAAAGATTAGATAAATTCTTAGTTGATAATTTCCCTGATAAATCTCGTTCCTATATATCGAAGCTCATAAAAGACGAATTTGTATTATGTAATGGTTTAACCACTAAGGCTTCATATAAGTTAAAGTTAAACGATGTAGTTTCAATTTCCTTCCCTAAAGTTAAGAATTCATCTTTAGAGCCCGTTGACTTGCCTTTAAATTTTTTTTTAGAAGATGATTATCTTGCCGTTATAGACAAGCCCCCTATGATTCCTGTTCATACCGGCGCAGGCATAAATACGCCAACTTTAGTAAACGCTTTATTGTTTCATTGTAAAAATCTTTCTGGTATCGGTGGCATTCTAAGACCCGGCATTGTTCATAGATTAGATAAAGAAACCTCGGGGGTAATGATAGTGGCAAAAAATGATTATGCACACACTAGATTGTCGAATCAGTTCAAAGAGAGAATAGTGAAAAAAGTATATTTGGCAATTGTATATGGGACACCAAAAACTGAACAAGGAACAATTAGTTACGAAATTGGAAGAGATAAGAATAATAGGGTTAAGATTTCCAAAAATACAAGATCACCAAGAAATGCAGAAACAAGATGGAAAGTTAAAAATGTATTTGGTGATTTTTCTTTGATAGAGGCTTGCCCTTTAACTGGAAGGACCCATCAAATACGAGTTCACTTAGATTTAATTGGACATCCGGTAGTTGGAGATAAGCTTTATGGTAAAGGCTTTGGGGGTAATTTGGACCCTGAATTGAAAAAGATAGCGTCTAGACATTTACTCCATGCTAAGTCAATTGAGTTCGTTCACCCTAAAAATGGAGACAAAGTAATAATAGATTCCAACATTCCAGATGATTTCAATAGGTTTATTGAGGCATTAAATTGTTAAGCGAAAATTATATAAAATCTAATATGTTGAGTACTAATTTAAATATAAAACATTTTTTTGGCAGAAAAGATTTTATTGTACCCAATAATGAAAGGGTGATATTTCTAAATCAAGTACATGGAGATAAAGTAATAGATCTCGAAGATCTTTCTTCTATGAATTCTTACCTTGAAGGTGATGCCATATTAACATCAAAAAAAGACTTATTCGTTGGGGTTAGAACTGCAGATTGTGTTCCAATCTTATTAACATCAAAAGATGGGTCTTTTGTGGCTGCTGTCCATTCTGGTTGGAGAGGTACTTACAATAAAATTATTGAAAACGTGATTAGAAAAGTTCTTGATAAATATCAATGCTCAGTTGACGATATAATTTGCTCGATAGGACCATCAATTGGAGAATGTTGCTATGAAGTTGGAAGATCAATGATGACTAAATTCAACAATAAGTTTGTTTTATCTAATGAAGATTTTTCTAATATAGATGGTAAGTCATTTCTAAACTTGGCGAATATAAATAAAAAAATTATTAATCAACTTGGAGTTTCTAATGTAGAATTATTGACTAATTGTACTTGCTGTGAGGATTCCTTTTTTTCTTACAGAAGAGATGGTTCAAGAATGAATAATCAGATTAGTATTATTAAAACAATTAGATAAAATAATACTATCTTAGGAGGAGTATAGAATGTTAAATATTGGATGTCTTGTAGTGAACGAAGATTATGATAGATTGAAATCATCTATTGTAGAAAATAAATTGCCCCATTTTACTTATACTCTAACAGTTACCGGAGCACCAGAAGGCGGAATCTCGACAACATTAAAACTTTATGTTTTAGAGCTTGTATCTTCTAACTTATCTCTCGGTTTTACATTGCCACCTGATAAGGAAATAGATAAAGACTTAGAAATTATATTTACCACTCAACCTACAGCTGATGTCAAAATGCCAGAAGACCTTAAGTTAATTTGCGAATTTTCTGATGAAAAAAAAGATACTCAGTATGCAGGTGAAAATTTGGAGAAATTGGAATATATAGGATATTCATTAGAGAAATTTTATGAAACCAAAAAAGCTTCATTTTATTTATTTGACTATGAAGGGATAACAAAGCTTTAATTTATGAAAAAGAGATCAATAGTTTTAGCATATTCAGGAGGACTAGATACTTCTATAATACTTCATTGGCTGAAAGAAAATTATAATGCTGATATTATTGCCTATATAGCTGATCTTGGTCAAGGTGAAAATCTTAAAGGTATAGCAAAAAGAGCAAAGCAAGTAGGTGCTAAAAAAGTATATGTAGAGAATCTCAAAAATGAATTTGTAAAAGATTATATTTTTCCAATGATACAGGCAAGTTCTGTATATGAAGGAAACTATTTACTTGGAACTTCAATTGCCAGGCCACTGATTGCAAAAAGACAAATTGAGATAGCAAAGAAAGAAAGATCATTTGCAGTCTCACATGGATCTACAGGGAAAGGAAATGATCAAATTAGATTTGAACTTTCTTTTAACGCATTGAGCCCCGACACAGAAATCATTGCACCTTGGAGAATATGGAATCTTAAATCCAGAGAAGATTGTATACGCTACGCAAAAAAAAATAAAATATCAGTTCCTGTCACAAAAGCTAAGCCATATAGTTGTGATAGAAATATATATCATATTAGTTATGAAGGTGGAGTACTGGAGGACCCCTGGACCGAGCCCCCTATTGGAATGTACGAGTCTGTAAGAATCCTTGAAAAGACTCCAGATAAAGCTACAAATATAATAGTTAGTTTTAAGGATGGTATTCCAGTTGCTATCAATAATAAAAAACTTACCCCGGTTAATTTACTGGAGAAACTTAATAAAATAGGTGGCACTAATGGAGTTGGAGTCGTTGATATTGTTGAGAACCGTTTTGTAGGAATGAAGTCTAGGGGCGTTTATGAAACCCCTGGTGGAACAATATTAAATATAGCTCATCGTGCAATGGAGTCTCTAACTATGGATAGAGAAGTTATGCATATTCGTGATTCTTTAGTCCCAAAAATTTCACAGTTGATTTATAATGGTTTTTGGTTCTCCCCAGAGATGGATACTGTAATGGCGTTAGTTAAACAGTCACAGAAAAATGTATCTGGTGATGTTAGATTAAAAATCTTCAAAGGTAACGTTGTAGTTACTGGAAGAAAATCTAAGTTTTCACTATATAATAATAATCTTGCTACATTTGAAGAAGATAATCTTTATGATCAAAAAGATGCAACAGGATTCATTAAACTCAATTCATTAAGGCTTATACTCGACAAGCTTAAAAATAAATGAATCTATCTAGATATGATTTTAATCTGCCTAGCCAGTTAATTGCAGATAGACCAAGAAAGCCAAGAGGAACTTCTAGATTATTAGTTGTAGACAAGGAGTCTGGAACAATAACTGCCACAACTTTTGATAAGATATTCGATTATTTTTCTGAAAAAGATTTATTTATTTTTAATAATACAAAGGTAAATCCTGTTT
>JAQWMJ010000047.1:0-6433 GCA_029246845.1 Thermodesulfobacteriota bacterium | reverse complement strand
ACATTGTCAGACTTAATTCCTCCATCAACTTGTATTGGTATTTTAAGATTATTTTCTCTTAGATAAGAACTAAGAACTTTAACTTTCTTTATACATGAGGTTATTATTTTTTGCCCCGCAAATCCGGGCTTAACTGTCATTATTAATGCCAAATCTATATATTGTAAAGGTTTGTAAAGATGAGTGATTGGTGTTGAAGGATGGACCGCTAAACCAAAACCTATTCCAGCATTTTTAACTAATTTTGATAGTTTTGCAATATTCTTACAAACTTCAAGGTGTACGGTAATGTTCACTATATTCAGATTTTTATACTTATTAATAAAAAAGGGTACTATTTCGTCAGGATTTGATACCATAAAGTGAATATCTATTGGAATAGAGCTTTTTTTGACCAAAGAATCAAGTTCACATGAACCTATTGTAATATTTGGAACATAATGGCCATCCATTATATCATAGTGAATCCACCCAACCTTAGATTCTTTTAATCTTTTAAATTCTTTTTCTAGATTCCAGAAATTCGCTGCAATCAAAGAGGCTGCTATAAAGTTTTTCATTTTTCCTAATTATAACATGTCGATTAAAAAGATTGTTATATACTTTTTTTTATAAATTTTTATAGTATTATAAATGGCAATGTTCAATGAAGATTTTATCTTTAGTTCTGAATCTGTAACTGAGGGTCATCCAGATAAAGTTGCAGACCAAATATCAGATGCTGTATTAGACTCACTTATAAAAGACGACCCAAATTGTAGAGTTGCATGCGAAACACTTATAACTAGAAATAGAGTTATATTGTCAGCAGAAATTAAATCAAAAATTTCACCGGATTTTAATAAGATAGTCAAAGATACTCTTTTATCAATTGGATATGATGATGAATCAAAAGGATTCGATGCAAATAACTGTAAAATAGACTTATATATCGAAGAACAATCTCCTGATATCTCGATGGGTGTAGATCAAAAAAACTCGGATGTTATTGGTGCTGGCGATCAAGGCCTAATGTTTGGTTATGCAACTAAAGAAAACGATAATTTAATGCCTTATCCAATATTGTTAGCTCACAAGCTAACAAGGCAACTAGCAAAGAAAAGGAAATCAGGTGATTTAGAGTTCTTGAGACCAGATGGAAAGTCCCAAGTTTCTATTAAGTATGAGAACGGAAAACCATCTTATGTAGACACAGTTCTTATTTCGACCCAACATACTGAAGACATTTCGGATTCAAAACTTAAAGAAGGTATTATCGAAGAAATTATTAAGAAGGAAATACCAAAGCACTTAATTTCTGAGGACACAAAATTTTTAATCAATCCTACAGGTAGATTTGTAGTTGGGGGTCCTCAAGGAGATACAGGTCTAACAGGTAGAAAAATAATAGTTGATACTTATGGCGGTTGGGCGAAACATGGTGGTGGTGCATTTTCAGGAAAAGATCCATCGAAAGTCGATAGAAGCGCTTGCTATATGGCTAGGTATATAGCAAAAAATATTGTTGCTTCCGGTTTGCTCCATGATTGTGAAATTCAGTTAGCATATGCAATAGGAAAAGCAGAACCTGTATCTTTTAATCTTACAAGCACATTAGAAGTAGATGAAAAGATATTGAACAAGTTAGCAAGCGAAGTCTTTAAAATTTTTGATTGTACTCCAAAGGGCATTATTGAAAGTTTAGATTTATTAAATCCAATATATCAAAGAACTGCCTCTTATGGACATTTTGGAAGAGACAATGAGGGTTTTAATTGGGAAAATATAGACAAAAGAGACGAAATTAAATCATTATAGGAGATACAGATGGAATATGACGTTAAAGATTTAAAGTTGAATAAAGTAGGAAGAGATAGAGTTGAATGGGCCTACAAAGATATGCCGGTACTTCAAGAAATCAACAAAACTTTAAGTAAGACTAAACCTTTTAAAAATATTAATATATCTGCATGTCTTCATGTTACTACAGAGACTGCAAATCTTTTAATTACATTAAAAAATGGTGGTGCAAATGTATCATGCTGCGCCTCAAATCCCTTAAGTACACAAGATGATGTTGCTGCTCATTTGACTAAAGATTATGGAATTTCAACTTTTGCAATAAAAGGAATAAGCAACAAGGGCTATTATAAACATTTAGTTGACTCATTGAAAATTAAACCAAACATCACTATGGATGATGGGTGTGACTTGGTAAGCATTCTTCACAAATCTCACAAACAATATATGGAAAATATAATTGGTGGAACCGAAGAGACCACTACTGGTGTTATTAGACTTGAAAGCATGTCAAAAAATAATGTCTTAAATTATCCAATTATTGCTGTTAATAATGCCTTCACAAAACACTTATTTGATAATAGATATGGAACAGGACAAAGCGTTCTAGATAGTATAATGAGAGCTACAAATAGACTACTCTCTGGTAAGACTTTTGTAGTTTGCGGATACGGTTGGTGCGGTAAAGGTCTGGCAATGAGGGCTGCAGGATTAGGAGCTAGTGTTATTGTCACAGAAATTGATGCAACTAGAGGATTAGAAGCAAAGATGGATGGTTTTCAAGTTATGACTGGAACTGAAGCTTTTAAAGAAGCTGACTTTATTTGTTCTGTAACTGGGAATATAAACGTAATTGATAAACATCATTTTAAAATAATGAAAGATGGTGCAATAATTTCAAATGCAGGTCATTTTAATGTTGAAATTAATATTGATGCTTTAAGAAAAATGGCTACTAAAACAAAAAAGATAAGAACTGACATAGAAGAATTTACGGTAGGTAAAAAGAAAGTCTGCTTATTATCAGATGGTAGACTTGTGAATCTTTCCGCAGCAGAAGGTCATCCATCAAGTGTTATGGATATGAGCTTTGCTAACCAAGCATTGTGTGCAGAATATATGGTTAAAAATTATAAGAAATTGCAGAATAAGGTTTATGATGTACCGATCAATATTGACAACAAAGTTGCTGAAATAAAGCTGAAATCTATGAATGTTAAGATTGATAAGTTAACAAAAGAACAAGATGACTATCTCAACTCATGGGAGAGTGGTACATAGATAGTTTATGGATAAGATTATTGATGAGTTCTTAAACTATAAAGATGACCACAACAATAACACTAGGAGTTCATATTCATCTGACTTATTACTTTTCTCTAATTTTTTAACACTTAAAAAAATAAATGATTTTTCAAGTGTTACGCCCAAAGACATAGAAGATTTCTTCACCAGTGAGTTCCTTGACACTTATGAAAGGCTTTGGAAAAATAAGAATGGAAATGTAACGAAGAGATTCACTGGTCATAGGTCAAAAAGCTCAAAGAATAGAATAATTTCCACGTTATCTAGTTTTTATAAATATTTAATTTTCAAAGAAAGGGTAGTAGTGTCCCCTATTCCTAAAAGATCTACTGTAAACGAGGTTGTTTCTCAAAGTCTTAGTAGTAAAGAAATTCAAATAATTTTTGATTTTATCAAAAAAGAGAACTTTTCAAAGACACCCAAAAGGGATAGATTAATTCTTGAAACATTATACTATCTCGGCCTTAGAGTTTCTGAGCTAATTAAAATTAAGATGGTGGACCTCAAGCTACAAAGTACAAATCCTTATATTGTAATTCAAGGTAAAGGGAATAAGTTTAGAGACCAGCCCGTTCCCAAAGTAATGATGGAAAATTTACTAAACTATATAAAAATAGAAAGAAAGATTTTTACTAATAAGAACGTAGAATCGGATTTTCTCTTTATTAGTAACTACAAATCTTCAGCTAAAATTAAAAGGAACCATTTATCGAGACAACAAATCAATCAAATTGTGGATAAAATTTCAAGTATTAGTTTAAATAACCAAAATCTATCTAATAAAAAATCTGGCGTAACAAAATATAAAAGGATAAGTCCTCACATGTTTAGGCATGCGATTGGGACACATTTGCACAAATCTGGTATTGATATAATTAGAGTTAGAGATCACCTCGGTCACTCTTCCGTTTCAACAACCAGTAGATATGTTGCGAAAGAAAAAGGGAAGGCTTCAATATTAGAAAAATACGGGCCTTTGTCTAAAAAGTAGTACATAATTGTTTTATGGATTTATTATTATTAGGATTTACACTTATTTTTTCTCTAACTGTGCATGAGTATAGTCATGCATGTGCAGCTTTAGTTCTAGGGGATACAACAGCCAAAGACCAAGGAAGATTAACCCTAAATCCTTTAAAACATTTAGATTTAGTAGGAATAATGATGCTCTTTGTTATAGGTCTAGGTTGGGCAAAGCCCGTACCAGTCAATATAGAGAATCTTATAAATAAAAGAAAAAGTCTATACATAGTTGCTCTAGCAGGCCCACTTTCAAATATTATAATAGCTATACTATCTACAATAGCTTTCTATCTAACCGACAGCCAGTCTGGCTACAACGCCTTCTTCGCCTATATGGCAACAATTAATATATTGTTGGCATTATTTAACTTGTTTCCTATACCACCCCTAGATGGATCGAATATTATTTATAGTTTTTTATCAGACAAATTAGCTTATCAATACAATAAAATTGTTGGAAAATATGGAAATTACGGTTTTTTAATCATCATTATACTTTTCAATATTTATCCACAAATAATTTTCTCTCCTCTATCTATAATTTTAAAGATATTAGGTTTAAAATAGATTCATGAAAGAAGTAGGTGATAATTGAAAGACTTAAATAATTCTAATTCGAACTTTGAGAAAGTTAAACTAGATATTTTTGAAGGTCCCTTGGACTTACTACTAAATCTTATAAAAGAAAATGATTTAGATATATATGAGCTTTCATTAACTCAGATAACTGAACAATATTTAGAATATGTTGAACTTTTAAAAGAATTTAATTTTGATGATATTGGTGAGTACCTAGTAATAGCAGCAGAGCTTGCAAGATTAAAATCCAGATCTCTCCTTCCAGACAACGAAGACGAAGAGATTATTGATGAACCAGAGATAGATTTGGTGGAAATGTTAAAAGAATATAAGAAATATAGAGCTTTCTCTGAAAACTTAAAAAAAAGAGAGCTTTTAGGTCGAGATACATTCAAAAGACCAGCTGATTTAAGTCTAAGGTCTAATACTTTATGGGAAGTTCAAAAAACAGACATATGGAGACTTGTGACATCTGTAAAGAAAATATTGCAGCTTGAAAACTACAAAGAACCCCCAGATATAGAAATCGAAGATGAATCTATTGATCAAAATGAAAGAAAAATAAATTTAATTAAAGATTTTAAAGATAAAAAATTTTTAAAATTT
This sequence comes from Thermodesulfobacteriota bacterium, assembly GCA_029246845.1. GTDB lineage: Bacteria > Desulfobacterota_D > UBA1144 > UBA1144 > UBA1144 > TMED58. Next base: position 1,141 of record JAQWMJ010000047.1, on the reverse strand, counting down.
AGTGAAATATTCAATATTAAGCATGGACGGGAAAGCGTTATTGTTAATTTTCTTGTTATCCTTGACATGATAAAGGAAGGTAATGTGTTACTTATAGAAAACGAAGATCAAATACAATTTGAATACAAAGGAAGCTAGAATGAAGAATTTGAAAAATAAAATCGAGGGAATCATTTTTATATCTGACGCTCCTGTTAAGCCGAAAGAAATTGCTGAGTTTTTAAAGGAAGACTTAGTTAAGGTTAAAGATAGTATTCAAGAACTACTAGCTGAATGGGAAAATAAAGAAAGCTCTATAAAAATAGAGGAAGTTGCTGGTGGATATCAATTTAGAACAAAAGAAGAATTTAAAGAAATGTTAACTGAGTATATAAATAAAAAACCTTACAGGTTAAGCAGGGCAGGATTAGAAGTATTAGGCATTATTGCGAAGAAGCAACCAGTAACAAAAATTGAGATTGATAAAATAAGAGGAGTAGATTCAGTTGGAGCCTTAAATGTTCTAATAGAAAGAGACTTAATTAAGGTTGTAGGGGAAAAAGAAGTACCTGGAAGACCGTTTCTTTATTCAACAACAGACCTTTTCCTTGAAGTATTTAGTCTAAACACAATTAAAGATTTACCAGAGATTGTAGAATTTGAAGATTATGAAAAAGTTATAAAAGAAGATTAATCGGGCACTATTTAAATTTTTGATATAATTTATTTTGTAGCTCAAACATATCCTTCTCTTCTTTGGTTGTCGCATGCTCATATCCAATTAAATGTAAAATTGCATGTATAGACAAAATTTTTACTTCTTTTAATAATGAATGACCATTAATTGCACAATTCTTCTTTGCATATTCAAGAGAAATAAAAATTTCTCCCAATAGGTACTCGTCGTGGCCATCTACTAAAAAAGATAGAACATCCGTAGATTTTTTAATATTTCTATACTTTGCGTTTAGTTCTTTTATTTTTACATTATCAACAAAAGTTATATCAATATGTCGCCTTTCAATGTTAAGATACTTCATAGTTTTTATAAGAGTTCTTTTTAATATTGATTTGTTGATACTTTTAATTTTAATATTAGAATCATTTATAAAGAGAGGCATTTTTTGATGATACCATTAATATCTATAGTTGGCAGGCCAAA
>JAQWMJ010000038.1:0-4266 GCA_029246845.1 Thermodesulfobacteriota bacterium | reverse complement strand
GAGATACCTGGTGCTTCTTTTACACCAGTAAAAAACTTTACAGATTTATTTTTATCAATTCATCAGCCATAATAGTAGCGTATGGAGAGGTGGGTGAGTGGTTTAAACCAGCTGATTGCTAATCAGCCGTACGGAGTAAATCCGTACCGGGGGTTCGAATCCCCCTCTCTCCGAGCTAATATGCGCCTGTAGCTCAGTTGGATTAGAGTGCCAGATTACGGCTCTGGAGGTCGAGGGTTCGAGTCCTTCCAGGCGCGACTATTTTCATTTACCTAAATTTTTGATAACTTTTGATGAGTTCTTTAGAGACTTTACATACCAGTCAAATTTTAGTTTCGTTTTTTCACTATTGCTTAGATAAGTTAATTTTTTATTTCTTTTTGCCTCTGAAATAAGTTGATTCATTACAATCGCACAAGAAACAGAAATATTATAGCTCTCATTGAACCCATCCATTGAAATACTTAACAACGAATCAGATTCTTCTAATATCTCTCTACTTAAACCTTTCTCTTCGTTACCAAATGCAATAATCATTTTTTTTTCGATTTTAAACTTTTCTAATGAAATAGATTTATTTTCTGAGGGGGGGACAGTAGATATAATTTTAAAACCCAGTTTCTTTAGAGATTTAATATAGTCTTTTTTGGGGATATTTTTTCTTTTTATCTCCATCGTTACCCACTTCTCCGACCCTAAGGAGATACCTTTGGAGAGCGTTACTTCATTTGAATCTTGAATTATATAGATATTTTGAATCCCTAAATTATCACAAGTACGTAAAACAGCACTAATATTATGACCTTGATAGATATCTTCTAAAAGGACACAAATTCCCTTAGTTCTACTAGATAAGACTTTATCTATTCTATTCTTCCTATTTGAAGTTAGAAGAGGTGCAAGTTGTTGTATAGATATTTTTTTCATTATTTATTTTCTTATTATTAAACCTAAGATATTCTATTTAATTATAAATTTATGAGCGATAAAAACAAAAAGAAAATTTTAGTTACTGGTGATAGGCCTACCGGCAATCTTCATCTTGGACATTATGTTGGGACTCTTGAAAATAGAATTAAGTTTCAAGATTCATTTGATTGTTTTTTTTTAATCGCTGATCTACACATGTTGACAACGCATCAGGATAAAGTCGCTGATTTAAAAGATAATATTATCGAACTTGTAATTGATTGGATGTCCGTTGTACTGGATCCCCATAAGTCATGTTTTTACTTGCAATCAAAAATACCTGAAATTTCTGAGCTAACAGTACTTTTATCAATGCTATGTTCTGTTCCTAGGATTCAACGAATTCCAACTCTTAAGGAAAAAATAACGGACATGAACTTAAATGATAACTATTCCTTAGGCTTGCTTTCCTATCCTGTGCTAATGTCCTCGGATATTTTGGCATTTAATGCTTCCGTTGTTCCGGTGGGTGAAGATCAACTGAGTCATGTTGAGCTTACAAGAGAAATTGCCAGAAGGTTTAATTCAACTTATAAAAATCTTTTAGTAGAACCCGACCCAATGATTAGTGAAGTTTCTAGGCTTGTAGGTACAGATGGTCAAGGTAAGATGAGTAAGTCGCTAAACAATTCTATATACCTATCTGATACAGAAAGTGTAGTCAAAAAGAAAGTGATGAAGATGTTTACTGATCCTAATAGGACAAGCGCTGATATTCCTGGAAAAGTAGAAGGAAACCCAGTTTTTATCTATCATGATATTTTCAATCAGAACTCAGCAGAGTTAGATGATTTTAAAGATAGGTATTCAAAAGGAAAGATAGGTGATGTTGAGGTCAAGGATTCTCTGGTAAAAAACATAAATAATTTCTTAGATCCAATTAGACAAAAAAGAAGTGAAATTTTGAGGAATAAAAGTGAAATTTTAGATATAATCATTGAAGGTTCTAAAAGAGCTAGGGAAGTAACAAGGAAGAATCTCGAGCTTATTAAAGAAGCTATGAGTTTTAATTTTAAATAGGGAGTATTTTTATGAATTATTCAGACCCATTACCAATAGGAGTTATACCGGAGGATTTAAATTTTAAACCAAAGAAAATGAAAGCTTGGGTGATTAGAAAGGATAGGCATGGCGAGCCATTGAAATCTTTCCAAGAAGAGGAGCTCCCTGTCCCAGAATGTGGACCTAATGACGTCTTAGTTCTAGTCGTAGCAACAGGAGTTAATTTCAATGGAGTATGGGCAGGTTTGGGTGAGCCTATATCTGTTCTAGATGTCCACAAGCAAGATCTTCACATAGCTGGTAGTGATTGTTCAGGAATTGTTTGGGACGTGGGTTCTAATGTTAAAAGTTGGAAAAAAGGTGATGAGGTTATAATTCATTGCGGAGTGGAGAATGAAGAGCCACATTCAAATATGACCCAATCTAATGCAGATTTTATTAGTTATGACCCTATGGTTAGTAAGGGGGCTCAAATATGGGGGTATGAGACTCCAAATGGTTGTTTTGCTCAATTTACAAAGGTCCAAGCACAACAAATTTTAAAAAAGCCCAAACATTTAAATTGGGAAGAAGCTGCTTCGTATGCGCTATGTTATTTTACAGCTTACAGAATGCTTGTTACTAAGGCTAATATTCAGCCAGGTGAAGTAGTTCTAGTCTGGGGTGCCGCAGGCGGATTAGGAGTTTTTGCTCTTCAGATATGTAAGATGCTTGGTGCCAAGGCAGTAGCTGTTGTCTCGTCTCAAGACAAGTTTAAAATGTGTGAAGATTTAGGCGCGGTGGGTGTTATTAATAGGAAAGACTTTCCTAATTTAGCTTACAAGAAGAATGAGACTCCTGAGGAAATTGCCTCGAGATTTAAAGAAATGAAGAACTTTGGTAAGAAAATTTGGGAAATTCTTGGTGAAAGGAAAAGTCCGAATGTAATTTTCGAACATCCAGGAGAGACAACTTTTCCTGCCAGTGTCTTTGTATGTGACAAGTTCGGAAGAATAGTAATTTGTGCGGGTACCTCGGGATATGATTGCACCTTTGATGTAAGATATCTGTGGATGCTGCAAAAACAAATTTTAGGTTCTCATTTTGCAAATGCTTTGGAATGCATTAGGGCTAACGAGCTGGTCCATCAGGGATTAATTAATCCTGTTGTTTCGGAAGTTTTCAATTACGAGGAAATTCCTAATGCTCATCAGTTGATGTATGAAAATAAACATTCAGGCAAGATGGTTTGTTTAGTTCAGGGAACTAAAGTTTAAGATTACTTATAATGTAAGTTGGCTTTATTGCCGATTTATTGGCAATCAATCTTGATGTTTTTCCTGTAAGTACAAGAGCACTATTTATTCCAGAGGAATTGGATCCTGCAATATCAGTTTTAATATTGTCTCCAATTGTAAGAATTTCAGATTTATTTAGGCCCAATCTTTCTTTGGCTAACTTGAATATTTTCTTAGAAGGCTTCCCGAGATTGGTTACGGGAGTTGAATAGGTCTTGGTGATTGCAGCCACGATAGCTCCAGTCGCTGGTATATTACCTAGTTCTGTGGGGTAGCTATTGTCAATACTAGTAGCATAAAGATTGGCACCATTTTGAATACATAGTGATGCATACATTAAATCCTTGTAGTTAAAATTAATGTTTCCTGAAACAAGAACATTTTTAGATTCTTTAAATTTTGATAAATCTTCAATAATTTTAATACCTTGTTTCTTTATATAGTTTTTAAGTTTTTTACTTGAAAAAATCATAATTTTTTCTTTTTTAGTAGAGTCTTCTTTAATAATCTTGATAAAATTAGATATAGGAGTTATGACTTGATTTTTACTGCAGTTGATTCCAAGTTTTGATAATATTTTTGAGTATTCAACAGGGGAAACTGAAGAGTCATTTGTTAAGAAAACATATCGTTTATTTTCTTTATTGAGATAAGCAATGAAAGACTTAGCAAAAGGTATAAGTTTTTTATCTAGATATATGACACCATCTAAATCAATAATGAAACCTTTAAATTTTGAAAAAACAGTTCTCATCCCCAAATTTCTTTAGCTAGCTTTTCATCTCTAATTCTCGTTGATTCTTTTCTAAGTAGCTGGATTTTCTTCTCTTCTGGGTTGTCAATAATTTGCACTTCTAGGAAGTCTAACATTATCAACGAAGCTTTTTTCATACCTTCAAAGACTTCCTTTTCCTCTCCGGAGGATTTGGCAGTTTTATAGTCTAGAAACAAAGCAATAGTTGCAAAGTCCTCTTTAATTTCTGGTGAGATTTCTACTGTCCAATCTTCATACTCATTA
>JAQWMJ010000032.1:0-4559 GCA_029246845.1 Thermodesulfobacteriota bacterium | reverse complement strand
CACTATAATTGCAAATGGAAAGAATAAGAATGTACTAAAAGATATATTTAGTTCCAAAGATGTTGGTACCGCTATAATTCCAAGTTCTGTTAAGATTGGAAATAGAAAAAAATGGATTGGTATGGGCCCTAAGTCATCTGGCAAGCTTTATCTGGACTTGGGTGCAGCAAATGCCATTGTTAATAACAGAAAAAGCCTACTCCCTTCTGGAATTGTTAAGATTGAGGGTTCGTTTAAGAAAGGACAGCAAGTCCTATGTGTAAGTTTAAAAGATAATCTACCTATTGCTCGCGGCTTGATCTCATATAACTCTGATGAGACTAATTTGATTAAAGGGAAGAAGTCATCCGAAATTCAAAAGATATTGGGCTATAAATATTCAGACGAAATAATAAATAGAGATAATATGGTACTAATGCAGACTAAATAAAGTTAAGCAAGTCTTCTGTTGGTCTATCATTCGCAGGTCTATGAAAAGCTATACTTGATTCTTTTCTTTCAATTTTAATATTCCCATTTTGGGCTCTATACGCAACAAATTGTGATCCATATGTTTCTTTAGAGATACTATTTAATATGATAGGGAAATTTTTAGAACCAATAAATATAGAATGAATACAGATTCCTAACCTCTTTGCTCTTTCTCTTTCTTTTCTAACTTCAGTATCACCTGAAGTTGGGATTCCATCGGTAATAAATAATATATGTTTATTTCTAAGACCCCTTCCTTTAAAATCGGAAATCGCATCCTTTAGTGCTTCTTCGTAGTTTGTATTCCCAGAGCATTCTGTTTTAGTAGAAGATTCTAAAATGGTCTCATATTCTTTAGTAAAAAATTTCTCCTCTACTATTGTTTTAAAGGATTTATGATTAAATTCAATATATCCTACACGCATTCTTTTAACCCTTGCAAGTTCTACAACAGCTTTGACAACTGAAGAAGACCATTCGCTGTATACTCCCATCATGGATGTACTTATATCTCTAAGAATTGCAATTTCTCCGCCCATCGTTTCCTTTTCACGTTGATGAACCCTGGGAAGTTGTGGAGATAAGTTCTTTGTCCAGATAGTTGCATCCATTGGATCAACATCCTCAATCTCATAAAAGGAATTCATTCTTTTATATCTTCTTGGAAGCCCACCAGGGTAAGTTCCTCTCTTTGCTATACTGCGTTGAATATTGCCGTCTAAAACCTTCATGACAATCTGCACATTCTGTGCAATTTCCGAATTATCCATAGTTCCAACCTTTGATAAATCTGTATCTCCAGATTTTTTAGATTTACTTGCATACACCTTCTCAGATAGAGGGGTTTGGTCAGTATCACCTTCACCATCATCATGATTTCTATTGGATGGGTTAGTTGGAACTTTATCTTCAGCTTCTAAAGGCTTTGAACCATCGTCAGTTGAAAGGTTATCTTGAAGTTCTTCTAAGGCTTCTGTAAAGGAGTTTAGGGCTTCTTTAAGTTCATCTTCTGAAAGTTCAGATTCTTTATCATCAGAATCTCCAGCTTGTTTATTTGGAGAGTCTTTTTCAAAGTCATTTCCTTCTCTTTTTTGGTTATTTTCTACTTCTTGGTCTTTTTTTTTTGGGTTTGAATAGATTCAAGTTTCTCTTCTGCCATTTTAAGAACTTCTTCGGGAACCCTAAAAGCCAGAATATATTTTAACGCTTTTAAGTCTTCAAGATTGGCCTCATCCCTTCCAGCCAATACGGCATTAGCCTTTATAATTTTTATCGACTTAACAAGAAAAGTTCTATCTGAAATAACAGAATTAGATTCATTTAGTCGGCAGTCTTCTATAAGCCAAGATATAAAACTTACTAAACCTTCTTGTACCTCAGACGAAACAATTATTTTTTCAAGTTGTTGATAGCTTTTGTCCAGCACATCTTTACCAATTTTCTCAATATGCCCACCGGAAGTATTTTTTGCAGAATATAAGGTAACAATTTTTTTAACATCTTCCCATTCTTTACTATATGAGAGACCGTTTGAATTTATTTGTATAACAAATCTATCTAAATTCGCAGGATCTAAGGGTTCGTTATAGTACTCGTCAGCAGTTGGGTTGCTAGTAGCGATAGCAGTCAGCAGAGGAATTTCTTCATCCCCATACTTTCTTTCATTTAAAATTCTTAGTAGAACATTTAATGATTCACCAGGTGCTCTAGAAATATCATCTAACAAGCATATCTCTGAAGTTAAAATCCCACCTTTAATAATATTTTGTCTTATAATTTCTCCATTTTCTGTATCTTCTCTGGAGATAACCAAGTCACCAACTAATTCAGAGAGCCTAGTATCTCTGTGCATTTGATAAAAGAAGAAGCTTAGTTCAGCTGACTTAGATACAATTTCCGATAACATAGTTTTAGCCGTTCCAGGTGGTCCTTGAATATATATATGTTCCCTTGAAATAATTCCTAATAGAAGGGCAGTCTTAACATCTGAATGACCAATAACTAGTTCATCCATCTCAGTTCTTAACAATTCAAAAGGGTTAGACATTGAAATAATCCTTGTGGGTGAAAAAGCACCAATATTTAAATTTACATTATCTTTATTTATTTTACAACCTTAAAAAAAATTCAAATTCTTAAAGTATTGAATTAAAATGATATACAATATTAGAGAGGAGCTATAGGTGGAAATAGAAGATAGAATTAATTACCATTTTAAGGATAAAGGGCTCCTAAACGAGGCATTGTCTCATAGCTCATATGGGAATGAGTTCTCTCAAAGAGATAATGAAAGGCTAGAATTTTTGGGTGATTCTATAATTAGTTTTCTCGTAACTAAGCATCTTTTTTCAATTTTTCCTGAATATAACGAAGGAAAACTTTCTAAAATTAAAAATCAGATTGTTAGTACAAAGTCTTTTTATAAGATAGTTAAAAATAACAAGCTAGAAAAATATTTATTACTAGGGAAGGGTGAGACAAAATCCGGTGGAAAGAAAAGGGAGTCTAATCTAGCAGGACTATTCGAAGCAATAGTTGGTGCGATTTTTAAAGACTCGGGGATTAGGTCTGCTGAGAATTTTTTAAAAAAGTTTTTATTACATCAAGATTTTTCAAATTTTATAGATGAGGATTATAAGTCTATATTACAGGTCGAGTCACAAAAAAAATATGGAGTATTACCGAAATACATTGTCGATAAACAAGAAGGTCCTCCACATGATAGGGAGTTTCATGTATCTGTTTTTATAAATAAAATTAAACATGGTGACTCTAAAGGTAAAAGTAAAAAAGACGCTGAGAATAAATCAGCAAAAAAAGCTCTAAGAAAGATTAAGCCTTCTGTGTAATTTTTTTATTTATTTCAAGGTCCTCTATTTTTTTAAGCAACTTCTTTTTTGTAAAACCAAGCCGAATTGAAGAAAGGTTCATATCACCTTTATTTTTAATTATGACCGACTCGATAAGGGTTTTTTCTATTTTATTAATAATATAGCCGTGCAAATCCTTTTTAGGTAAGTCAGCGTTAGAAAATATACTTTCAATAAATTTGTTATAATTCACTTTATTTTTTTCTGATTCAATTTTTCTAGCAATTTTAGGAAGATGGTTCTCGATTGACTGTCTATCTAGATGTAGGTCTGGGTTCATCAAGACAACTTTCTTTATCGAGTTTTCCAGTTCTCTTACGTTGCCAGGCCAATCATAATCAATGAGGCTGCTAAGAAAGTCTTCACTGACGATTTTCTGACTATCATCTTGGTCTAAATATTTTGACAAAAAGAAGTCCACAAGAAGAGGAATGTCAGATTTTCTATCTCTGAGAGTAGGTAACTCTAATGCTATAGAATTTAGTCTGAAGTATAAGTCCTGTCTAAAGTTCTTTTTCTTAACTTCAGCTTCTAGATCTTTATTGGTTGATGCGATTATTCTTGCCTTAAAATTAATTGGTTTTTGTGACCCAAGCCTATAAAACTTTTTTTCTTCTATGACTCTAAGAAGCTTGCTTTGTAATTCGAAAGACATATCTCCTATTTCATCTAAAAGAATTGTCCCACCATCGGCTTCTTCAAATCTTCCTGTTTTTTTCCCTGAGGCTCCTGTAAAAGCACCCTTTTCATATCCAAAAAGCTCACTTTCTATAAGTTCGTCAGGTATGGCGGTAATATTTATCTGGATATAGGGCTTTTTTGAGTTCTTTCCACTTAAATGAATTGCTTTAGATACTAATTCCTTTCCTGATCCAGACTCTCCTAAAATTAAAACAGTATGGCTACTTTCAGCTATTCTACCAATGTCTTTAAAGATTTTCTTCATCTTATTTGATTTTCCAATTATATTGAAGGAGTCCATATCATATTTTTTAATATCGGTTTCAAGTTTCTCTATTTTTGAATCCTTGATTGAATTCTTAACAGCTCTTTCTATTATATTTGTAAAATTATCATCGAAATCGAAAGGTTTAGTTATATAGTCATAAGCACCATTTTTAATAGCCTGTATAGCATTTATCATGGTATCTTGTGCAGTCATAACTATAATTGAAGAATTATTATTTAATTCTCTAATTTTTTTTATATATTTTAACG
>JAQWMJ010000031.1:0-5763 GCA_029246845.1 Thermodesulfobacteriota bacterium | reverse complement strand
ACGAGATTTATCAGGGAAATTATCAACTAAGAATTTATCTAATCTTTGTTCAACATCGTTTATTTCAACTTCTGATTGCCAAATTTTATTATCCATTTTATTCTTAATTATGTTCACAATGTTATACTTAGTAAATATCATAGGGAAAATATATTGGTTATGAACAAAAATAAAAGAATTGAGCTAAGATTTGGTCTGACGGCTCCAGGCTCTATGTGGAACCTCTTGTATGAGGGAATGGAGCAGAACATTAATCTTAGGACAACCTTCAAAGGGAAGGACGAGGAAAGCATAGATGCATTAATTAAGTTTGGAGAAATACTTAAAAAAAAGAAAAATTATGATATAAATATCACCAAAAATGGAATTGAAATAAACAAAGAGCTCCCAATTAATGACTTTAAGAGCGGGGAAAAATGGACAGATTTAATGACAAAACTAAAAGAAGAGATCACTAAAATTATTTAAACCAAAATCTCTCCAGAGTTTACAACTTTCGTTTGGCCTGCAACATCCAAGATTAATTCTCCATTTTTATTTATATCAATCATTATTCCAGATATTTTTTTTCTATTACTAATAATAGAAATTTCTTTTCCTGAATCATCCCATTTAGATTTCCAAAAATCTATAATCTTATTATAATGCCTAGATCTAAACTCCTTCAACCATTTAAAATAAAAGACAAGAAATCTTACTATAAAATCTTCCCTATCAATAGAATTTCCAATTTCTAATAAAATACTAGTGGGCTCTAAACGGTATTCAAAATTATCCGCACTAAAATCATCTGAAGTACAATTAACATTGACACCAACACCAATAATGATAGATGTTGATTTGTTATTTTGAAATGAAGATTCTGATAATATTCCTGAGATTTTCTTTTGACCTACAAGAACATCGTTAGGCCATTTAACTTGTGACTTGATGTTTAATTCCTGTAAAGCTTCTACTATTGAATTAGCTGATAAAATTGAAAGCAGGCCTAGGTGGTTCTTATCTCCTGGATAATCTAAAATTATAGATATAGATATATTCTTTTCTTCAAAAGACTTCCATTCCCTATTATCTCTCCCTCTTCCCTTTGTTTGACAATTAGCAATTATAACTGTTGAGTCGTTTGGATTATCTAAAGATTGAGCATAAGAATTCGTGGAATCAATTTTATCCAAAACAATAACCCTCTTTATAGCTGAACAAAGAGACTTATTTGCTGAAATTTTTTCTCTTAAATTTTTTAGCACTTATAGTCCCAACCTATTAACATCTTTATAGTCGCTAACAATTAAGGCTATCAAACTAAGCCCAACAGCTCCACATATTAACGAGGACCCTCCGTAGCTAAACATCAATAATGGAATTCCTACTACGGGGAAAAGTCCTATAGTCATAGATATGTTAATTAACAAATGGAAAAAGAAATAGGAGCTTAAACCAAAAAGAAGAACTTGTAGAAAACTATCTTTTATTTTATTTAAAAACAATAAGGAGTAGACTACTAAGAAAGAATAGAGGCCAATTAACAATATTGATCCTAAAAAACCTGTTTGTTCTGCCCACACAGAGAAGGCAAAATCAGTATGCTTCTCAGGCAAAAATTTAAGTTTTGCCTGTGAGCTATTACCTAAGCCTTTACCTAGAAACTTACCAGAACCAATGGCAACCTTTGATTGAATTACATTGTAGCCATATCCAGATGGGTCATTTTCCGGGGATACAAAACTAATAACTCTTTCTTTTTGATAATCCTTAAGCCCATAATTCCATATTGGAATAGACAAGGTAAACATTACAATGCCTATAACGATTAAAACTTTCTTGTTATAGGAAAAACTTATAATAACTGTAAGAGAAACTACTAAAAGCATCAATGCAGAACCAAGGTCAGGTTGGAGCATTATTAAGGCGAAAGGAATAAGAAAAAAAGCAATACCTAAAAAGTATTTTACTAAATAGGATTTGGAATAGGCACCTAATTCGGAATAAAATTTGGCAATAACAAATATAAATGAAATTTTAACAAGTTCGGATGGTTGAAAAGACATAAAATTACCAATCTTAATCCAGCTTTTAGCACCAGAGATTTTTTGACCAAAGAATAAAACGAAAATAAGTAGTATTATTGAAAAAATATAGAACGGAACAGATAAATTTTTGATTGTTTGAAGTCTTAGCCTAGTAATTATAATACAAACCAACACTGCTACAGCTATCCAAACAAACTGTTTAAAGGAGTAGGAACTTAAGAAAGAATTTTCTCTAATAAAAATTAGATTAACAAAGCTAAGGAGCATGATTAAAAAACCTGCGATAAGAATTCTACCTTCAGGTTTTCTGATAAAGTCTATCAATTAACTTCACCAGGTTTAGCTAGATAGTTTTTTTTATAATAATTAACAATATTTTTAGTTATAGGTCCCCCTGACCTTCCTCCAGATACTCCATTTTCTACAAAAACAGTAATAACAATCTTGGGGTCTTCAAATGGATAGTATGAGGTATACCACCCATGATTCTTAAATTCACCCAAATTATAATCTTTTGATTTTTTAGAAATTACTTGTGCTGTCCCAGTTTTACCTGCTAGCTTTCCATCACTCCGTGCATGGAAACCGGTTCCATCTCTATCATTAACAACTCCTAAAAGGGCCTTCTGAATCAAAAAAAGATTTTTCTTACTTATACCTAAAGTCCTATTATCTTCCTGCTCACCATGAACAATTCTAAGGTTAGGATATATCCCATTTGATGCAATTATAGAGGTCATTATTGATGCCTGTACTGTATTAACAGTTAGATACCCTTGACCAATGGCAACATTAACCATGTCTCCTTTATACCATTTTCCTTTTAAGTATTTAGAAATAAAGTCTGTGGAAGGTATAACACCGCGATTTTGAGAAAACGGTAAGGTTACGCGCTTGCTAAACCCAAAATTTTCTAACCATTTAGAATAATTTTTAATACCTAACGATAATCCAACTTTATAAAAAAATACATCACATGATGTAATTAAGGCGCTAACTACATTAACCTTACCGTGCCCTCCCTGCTTCCAGCATCTGAACTTCCTACCACCTAGCTCATAGTATCCACGACAATAGTGTTGTGTACTTTCATTTATAATACCTTCCTCTAATGCGGCGACGGCTGTAACTATCTTAATAATTGAACCTGGTGGATTTGAAGAAAGAAGTGTTCTATTCAGAAAAGGCTTGTAGGGTTTTTTTTTAATTTTATTCCATTCCAGAACTGAAATACTTTTTGAGAATTTATTAGGGTCAAATGATGGCTTACTTACTAGTGCTAAAATTTCACCCGTTTTTATTTCATGGACCATTGCAGCTCCATTGAAATCACCAAAAGAAGAATATATTAGCTTTTCCATTTCTATATCAATAGTAAGACTTAAATCTTCACCCGCCTTATTCTTAACCTTCTTTTTATCAAACGAAACTATTCTTGATAGCACCTCACGTCCCCTACTATCAATTAATAAAAATCTTGTTCCACTTGATCCTTGCAGCCTCTTATCAAATATTTTCTCTAGCCCAGAAGCTCCTAGCCTTGTAGACAGGAAGGATCCATAAACTATATCTCTTCGATCATTGGACTTGAGATATCCAATTTTATGAGCACCTATATTTCCAAATGGATAGACTCTAAGATAATCGACAATCAACTCCAATGACAAAAAGGAATTTAGCTTATTCTCAACTATGTAGATATTCTTTAAATCTAGGTTTTCTTTTAAAGTAAATCTTTTATTTTTATTGTTAGATAATTTTGATTTCTTAAAAGTTTTATTAATAATTTCTTTTTTAATTTTCAAATCTGAAATAAGAAATTTTTTTAATTTATCCAAATCATCTTTTGAGTTCCTTTTATAGTAAAGGTTTACAACAGCCTCACTGACTGCAATCTCTTTACCAAATCTATCTAAAATTGAACCTCTAGGTGAGGGGACAATAACTTCTTTTAAAAAATTATTACTTGAAATCTTTCTATATTCATCACCATCAATTACTTGAATATAAAAAAGCCTAAAAAGGATTACTACTAGTAGAATGCTAACTATTAGAATTGATAAGTTTGGTCTTTTGCTTTTGGCCATGAGGTATACTTAATTATAATCAATAAAATCATAGAAATGAAAAAGTTGTATATTATGGGCATTCCAATAAATGATAAATATTCATATAATTTAACATTAAACAGTAGGTTATAGAGAATAAAACTTACAAAATAAAATAGTGAAAGGAATATTAATAACATTATTGAGTCATTTCTTAGGTTCTCCCAAAAAAACTTTTGAATATAAATAATAAAGATATAAGAAGTTAAAATTTTGACAGCCAATTCTATATAAGAATAAGAATCAGAAAGGCTTTGGTAGAAAAATAATGATATTAAACCAATCAGTACTTTTGTTTTAGAGATACCTGTAATTAATAATATAAAAATATAAACTAATGAAACATCTATATGGCCTCCAAAGTCTATAGTGCTTGAATTAGGATAAATAGGAAGCAATAAAAGAGATAGTCCTGCAAAAATTGATATAAAAGTATTTTGTCTAATCATTAATTATAACCGTTAGAAACTTTGCATTCCTAGGGTCTATTAAATCCTTTATTGAAAGATCTAAAAAACCTTCGTAATCAACTACACGAGAAATCTCTCCAATTTTGATTCCTGGATAGTCTTCAATACTATTGGTTGCTATGAAAACATCATCTCCCTCAACAATTTTTTCATCCCTAGTTATATATTTAATTCGAGAAGACATCCCATTTCCTTTTAATATGCCAGGAATCTTATCCTTTCCTACGAATACCATGATTGTAAAATTCGGATTAAAGGTGAAAAGTATCTCAGAAGACTCTTTGTTAACATCTGATACTTTACCTACTAAACCCTTGGGGCTAATTGCTAGGAAACCCTTCCTTACTCCGTGCAACGAGCCTTTGTTGATTACTCCTGAGGAAGTAAAAGTAAAAGGAGAAACAATAACAAGCTCTGCATTTATAAGTGATAGGGATTTTGGTAAATTGTAATTGAGAGTTTCTTTTAGGGATACATTTTCATTAATAAGAGCATCTTGCAACTTTATTCTGGCCTCTAAAATAGAAATCTTTTCTTTTAAAGAAGAATTGATTGATAAATAATCACTCTTATAAGAAAAATTAGATATTAAAAAGTTTGAAAGATAAAAATTAAAGTTTAAGAAGAAAAAAACAAAGACTAAGCTAGACCCGAGTACAGTTAACAAAAATTTTTTTTTGGTTTTTTTTGATAACATCTAACAACTAAAGAGAAATCTTTCTTAAAGTATTGATTTCCTCTAATGCTTTTCCGCATCCTCTCACAACACACATCAATGGATCGTCAGCCACGGTTACTTTTAATCTAGTTGCTTTTGACAACCTCTCAGCTAACCCTCCAAGTAACGCTCCTCCACCAGCAAGCACTATTCCATCAACCATAATATCTCCAGATAATTCAGGAGGAGTCGAATCTAAAGTTTCAACAACGGTATTAAGAATATCTATTACAGACTCATCAAGAGCCCTTTTCGTATCAATAGCTGTTAACTGTATTGACTCCGGTAAACCTGATTCCAAACTTCTTCCTCTTACAGACATTTTTAAACTTTCACTAGGAACATCTGTAACGTCACATATTGTTTTTTTAACGCTCTCGGCCATATTTTCACCGATTAACAATCCATAAGTACTCTTTACATAGGCTATAATTGCC
>JAQWMJ010000025.1:0-15112 GCA_029246845.1 Thermodesulfobacteriota bacterium | reverse complement strand
CTACAACAATGAAGGATGCTGCTTTAAAGGTTGTAGAGTTAATATAAGTCTATTGACATTTATCCTTTAATGATTAACTTCTAAGCAAGATTGTTATAGGAGATAGTTTTTTATGGGAAAAGTAATAGGAATTGACTTAGGCACTACTAATTCTTGCGTTGCATTTGTTGAATCAAATGAGCCAAAAGTGATAATTAATGAAGAAGGTAATAGAACTACGCCATCGATAGTTAGTTTTGGAAAGAATGAAAACGAAATATTAGTGGGTGAACCAGCAAAAAGACAGGCGGTAGTTAATCCAGAGAGAACAGTTTACTCATCAAAGAGATTAATTGGAAGAAGATTCGAAGAGACCTCAGACGATAGAAAGGTTTTACCATATGAAGTTGTAAAGAATAAAAATGGTGATGCTTGGATAAAGATAGACACTAAAGAATATTCTCCACCCGAAATTTCTGCAAATATATTAGGCAAGCTAAAAAATGCTGCGGAATCACACTTAGGAACAAAAGTTACCGATGCTGTAATAACTGTCCCTGCTTACTTTAATGATAGTCAGAGACAAGCAACTAAAGATGCAGGGAAGATTGCAGGATTAAATGTTGAGAGAATTATAAACGAACCTACGGCTGCAGCACTTGCCTATGGTTTTGACAAGAAAAAGGATGGACTGATTGCAGTATATGATTTAGGTGGTGGTACTTTTGATATTTCTATACTAGAAGTTGGGGAAAATGTAATCGAGGTCAAATCCACTAATGGTGATACCAGTTTAGGTGGAGATGATTTTGATAGGTTAATAATTAACTATTTAATAGAGGAATTTAAAAGAGAAAATGGTGTTGACTTATCCTCAGATAAAATGGCTCTTCAAAGGCTAAGAGAGGGGTCAGAAAAAGCAAAGATAGAGCTATCTTCAGCTTTAGAAACAGAGATTAATTTACCTTTTATCACTGCTGATCAGAATGGTCCTAAACATTTACTAATAAAACTTTCTAGATCTAAATTTGAACAAATAATTGATGCAAAAGTAAAATCTTCACTACAACCCTGTTCAAATGCTTTAAAGGATGCTGGGGTAAAAGCTTCTGAGATAAATGAAGTAATACTCGTTGGTGGTTCAACTAGGATGCCAATAGTTCAGAAAATTGTCACTGATTTCTTTGGTAAAGAGCCTCATAAAGGAATCAATCCAGATGAAGTTGTTGCATTAGGTGCATCAATTCAAGGCGCTGTTTTGAGTGGCGATGTAAAGGATGTTCTTTTACTTGATGTAGCTCCATTATCATTAGGAATTGAAACTTTAGGCGGAGTGAATACTGTTATAATAAGCAGGAATACAACAATACCTACCAAACAAAGCCAGATTTTTAGTACTGCACAAGACAACCAACCTAGTGTTGAAATTCACGTTACGCAAGGTGAAAGATCTATGGCCGCAGATAATAGAACTTTGGCAAAGTTTATACTAGACGGTCTTTCTCCTGCACCAAGAGGATTGCCGCAAATTGAAGTCGGTTTTGATATTGACTCTGATGGTATCTTAAATGTTTCAGCTCTTGACAAGGCAACTAACAAAGAGCAAAAGATTAAAGTCGAAGCTTCCTCAGGTTTATCTGAAAAAGAAATTGATGATATGGTTCAAGATGCAGAATCTAAATCTGAAGAAGATGAAAAGAAAAAAGAAATAATAAATCAAAGAAATACTCTTGATCAATTGATTTACTCAACAGAAAAAACATTAACTGACAACGCGGACAAGGTTTCAGATGATGAAAAGAAAGAAATTGAAGATGCAGTTGTAAAAGCTAAAGAAGCTTTAAAGTTAGAAGATCTTGAGGCGCTTAAGACTGCTCATGAAGAGCTTAGCAAGGCTTCTCATAGTTTAGCTGATAAAATGTACAAAGAGGCTTCAGAAGCATCAAATGAGGCTCCTGACGTCGCAAATGAGGATAATAAAGAGGGAGATAAGGCAAAAGACGATAAAGATGTAATAGATGCCGAATTTACTGATAAATAGTTGCAAATCGAATTTAACTGTTTATAATTCATCCCTATGAAAAAAGAAATTCATCCGAATTATAGAAAAGTTGTTTTTAAAGACATAACAACTGATCAAAGTTTTATTGTTGCTTCTTCAGTAGATACTACCGAAACTGTTACTGAGAATGGTGTAGAATATCCTCTAGTTAAGGTTGAGATTTCAAGCTCATCACATCCTTTTTATTCTGGCAAAGAAAGAGCCGGTGGAACTACAGGAAGAATTGAGAAATTTAATCAAAAATATAAAAAGAAATAATGTCCTCTATAATCAGCTCTAAAGACGAAAGAGACTTCTTAACTAATTTTAATAAAGAACCAATTGTCCATAAAAGTGCTTTCATTGCTAATAATTCAAATGTAATTGGAA
Source organism: Thermodesulfobacteriota bacterium (assembly GCA_029246845.1). GTDB lineage: Bacteria > Desulfobacterota_D > UBA1144 > UBA1144 > UBA1144 > TMED58. The sequence continues at coordinate 12,702 of JAQWMJ010000025.1, read as the reverse complement.
ATGTAGAAATAGGAGAACACTCTAGCGTGTGGTTTAATTGTCTTCTACGTGGAGATGGTAATTATATAAAGGTTGGAAAAAGAACAAATATCCAAGACGGCTCAATTGTACATATAGACTCAAAAAAGTTCCCAACTCATATAGGTGATGATGTAACTATTGGGCATGGCTGCATTATCCATGCTGCAACAATTCGAAGCTTGACACTTATTGGTATGGGTGCAATTGTATTAGATGGTTCAGAAATTAGCTCCAACGTAATTGTTGGTGCAGGTTCCTTAGTGCCTCCAGGTGCTTTACTTGAACCAGGATTTCTATATATGGGGTCTCCCTGTAAAAAGGTAAGAGCAATCAATGAAAGCGACTACAAAATGATTATTGATACTTCAAAAGACTATGTCGACCATAGCAGGGTTTATAAGAAAAAATATGGCTTACGCAGCAGTTGATTTAGGGACAAACGCTTTTAGGCTGTTGATTGTAGGTGATGATAGAAAGAAAATTCTTCTTAGATATAGTTCGATAATAGGCTTAGGGTCTTATATTGATAAAAATAATGTTTTAGCCCCACCTTCTAATTATTATAAGTCTTTAGATAAAATTTTTAAATCTATAGAAAATTTCAATGTTCAAAAGGTTAGCATTGTAGCAACTAGCATTTTTAGGGATTGCATTAACAAGTCGCAACTAAAAGAAGATTTCTTAAAACGTTATTCGTATAATCTCAAGATTATTACTTCCAAGAGAGAAGCCAAGCTGACATCAAGGGGTGCATTAAAACCATTAGATTTTAATGATAGTAAAATTTTAGTGGTTGACATAGGGGGTGGTAGTACTGAGGTAACTTTAATTAAAGATAATATTATAACCGACTATGTTTCTATGAGGATTGGAGTAGTTCGAGAATGGAAAAGATATAAGAAAATAGATAGTTTTACTATTATTGATAAAAAGAATATTTTTAAGGATATTCAAAAGAAGCTACTAAAATATAAGTTTTTCTCGAATTTCAAAGAAAAAAAAATAAAGATTGTAATGAATGGTGGAACACCTACAACTTTGGCAGCAATTAAATTAAAACTAAAAAAATATTCTCCCGAGGCAGTGAATGGGCAAAGGCTGAGTTTGAACTACATTAAAAGCACTCATGATGAATTAATGTTAATGAAGCCAAATGAAAGGTTAAAGTTGCATGGTATGGAAAAAGGACGAGAGGTTGTTATAATCTATGGAATATTTATTTTAATATCAATCCTAAAGCTTATAAATAAAGATAGTTTATATGTTTCAGATTCGGGAGTTCTAGAGGGACTTATTCAAGAAATTGATTGATTTTTTTATTTTGATGACTATATTCAAACTGGAGTATGATAATGACAGAAGATGTTACAAAAGATAAATCAGAGATTGATATAGGGGACAAAGAAGATAAAGAGGACAAGGTTAGTCTAGATTCTAAAGAAATCCTTCTGGATTATCTTAAGGAATTAAAATTAAAAGAAGAGGAATGTATTCCTGAATTCGAATCTTATTCTTTTGATTTACCAAAAGATGATAAGAGTAAGAAGGGAATAATTTTTTTCTTTCAGAATGAAGAATCTATTAAAGAAATATCCTCGGTTGTAAGAGGTGTCGAAGCAGCTAAGAAGGAAATAAACGATAAGCTTTTAAGATTTGCTGCAGAGTTTGAAAATTTCAAAAAAAGAGTAGGACAGGAGAAGATTCAAGCTACAAATTATGCCAAAGATTCAATTTTTAGAGACCTATTAAATTTTATAGATAATTTTGAAAGAGGATTGTCTCTATATGAAGAAAAAGAATCAGACTCAGATTTTTTCAAAGGAATGAAAGCAGTTTTTAAAGAATGCGATACTTTTTTATCAAAAAGTAATATTACAAGGATTGATTCTAAAATAGGGGATGCTTTTGATCCGCTCTTGCATGAAGCCCTTGAAGTGAAGGCTTCTTCAGACATAGAGAAAGATATGATAATAACTATTGTACAGTCCGGATATATGAGTAATGATAAGCTTTTAAGGCCAGCGATAGTTACAGTCTCTTCAGGAAGTGAAAACTAATATGAGTAATAAAGATTTTTATTCAACTTTGGGTGTTTCAAAGAGCTCATCTGATGAAGAAATTAAGAAATCATACAAGAAGCTAGCTTTTAAGTATCATCCAGATAGAAATAAAGGTGATAAGAAATCCGAAGAAAAATTTAAAGAAATAAATGAGGCTTATCAAGTCCTAGGTGACTCAGAGAAAAGATCTCAGTATGACGCTTATGGATCTTCTGCTTTTGAAGGTGGAGGAGCCGGTGGTTTTCCAGGAGGTGGTTTCCCTGGAGGTGGATTTGGTGGTGGTGGAATCGATATTGAAGATTTGATGAATGATTTTCTGGGTGGCGGTAGAGGTAGAGCCAGAAGACCTTCTAGAGAAAGAAGTCCAAAAGGTAGAGATCTAAAATATGACCTTCTTTTAGAGTTTGAACAAGCCGTTAAAGGCGCTCAAATGAATGTTCAAGTAAGAAGAGCTAAAAGCTACAAGACTTGTAATGCATGTGGAGGATCAGGCCAAGTAAATTATTCTCAGGGTTTTTTCTCAGTTAGTAGAGGATGTGATTCTTGCGGTGGAATAGGTGCTTTCCCTGAGGAAACTGAACATAAAACTGTTAAAGTTAAAGTGCCACCAGGAGTGGACAACGGAACACAGTTAAGAATAAGAAATGAAGGCGATTTAGGGATAAGTTCAGGCCCCAACGGGGATCTTTATATCAACATATCAGTTAAAGATCACCCGCTTTTTGAAAGAGAAGATGAGAATCTAATATGTGAAGTACCAATAAGTATACCGAATGCAGTAATAGGAGGAAGTATTGATATTCCCACTTTGGAGGGTAAGTCAGAATTAAAAATCCCACCAGGAATTCAACCCGGTCAAATAATGAGACTTAAAGGAAAAGGTATCAAGGACCTTAGGTCAACTAGAATAGGAGATTTGTATGTAAAGTTAAATATTGTTATCCCTAAGACAACAAGCTCTAAACAGAAAAAAATAATGCAAGACTTTCAAAAAGAAATTGACAAAGAAGCATCAAATCCATTCTCAGATTATATAAACAAAGTTAAAGACTTTTTTAGCTAGCCCCACCAGCAATGGCAGGAATTATAGAAACAATATCATTTTCTGATATTACAGTTTCTGGACCTTTTAGAAATCTAATATCTTCTTCGTTAACATAAATATTAATAAATTTTCTTATCTCACCTTGGTCATCACAGAGCCTATCTTTAATTCCAGGGAATTCTGTTTCTAGATCAATAATCATTTGAGCAACGGAATCTGACGAAATTGAAACTTCATCTTTTTCGTTCGTGAGTCTTCTAAGGGGTGTTGGTATCCTAACTAAAGCCATTTAATTCTCCTTACTAAAAATTTTTTCAAAATCTTTCATTCTTGGTTCTATTATATATGGTTTTGATATATTATTCACTAATGGGTCCTGAGTTTTAAGCCCATTTCCAGTAATTACCAACACTAGAGACTCGTTCCTTGGTATTTTTCCAGATTCTATCATTTTCTTGGCACAGGCTAGGGTTACTCCTCCAGCGGTTTCTGTGAATATTCCTTCAGTCTCTGCTAATAATTTCATGGCATCAACAATCTGGTCGTCGGAGACATCTTCAGAATATGAATTAATTGACTTTAATAGATTGATGGCATTTATACCATCTGCGGGATTTCCTATTGCTAATGATTTTGCAATTGTATTTGGCTTTACAGGTTTAAATATAGGCCAATTGTTTTTTACGGCTGTTGAAATAGGGGAGCAACCACTTGCTTGTGCTCCAAATATTTTTGTTTCGTTTGGTTCAATAAAACCTAGATCTTCAAATTCTTTTACAGATTTATATATTTTTGTTAGAAGTGAGCCACTGGCCATACAGACTACTATGTTTTTTGGAGCTTTCCATCCTAACTGCTCAATGATCTCATATCCAACAGTTTTAGAGCCTTCAGCATAGTAAGTTCGTAAATTGATATTTACAAAGCCCCAATTGTTTGATCCTAAAACTTCAGTACAAAGGCGATTAACATCATCATACGCACCTTTAACAGCTATTACTTCAGAGCCATAGACTGATGTACCAATTATTTTAGATTCTTCTAAATCAGATGGAATAAATATGAAACTTTTGAGATTTGCTGCAGTTGCGTTAGCAGCAACCGAATTTGCTAAATTACCAGTAGAGGCGCAACCAACGGTATCGTATCCTAGTTCTATTGCTTTGGAAAGGGCAACAGAAACTACTCTATCTTTAAATGATAGCGTAGGGAATGATACACCATCATTCTTGATATATAACTCATCTACACCTAGTTTTTTTGCAAGATTATCTGCTTTAATTAGAGGAGTAAAGCCTGAGTTGAGACCGACTGTTGGTTCGGTATCTAAAGGTAGCAACTCTTTGTATCTCCACAAATTTTTCTCTCTGCTTAAAATCTTTTCGATAGTTAGATCTTTTTTTATTTTTCGATAGTCATAATTTACCTCTAGAGGTCCAAAGCAGTCTTCACAGACATAATTAGCCTTTTTTTCGTATTCAGTCCCACAGCTCTTATCTGCACAACGAAGATTTACAACATATGAGTCAGACATAATAAACTCCTAAAATTAAAATGTAACTCAAGAGGAAAGACAAAAGATAATGCCCTTTCTCTGTTTAGCAGTTATTTTAAGTCGCTGCAATTAGAGTTAAATGACGACAGAACAATTATAATATTATTTTAAAAAAAAAACAATAAAGTGTAATTATTAAAGAGGTATACTAAAAAAATGTACGAAACAATCGCTGAAGACAGTTTTACAATATATAGATTCCTAGTTAAGAATAGTGATAGAAATGTTAACTATGTCTTATCTTGCAATACAACTAAGGAATGCGTGATTATTGACCCATTAGATAAAGATGTGATAGAAGAAATTATTAAGCAGTATTCACTAAAACCAAAGTATATATTTAATACTCATGCTCATCCTGATCACATTAAATATAATGATTTTTTCATTTCAAAATACAAATGTCCTCTTCTTGCTCATATCGATTGCAAAGAACTCTTCGAATTTGAATTTGAAAATGTTTTTGAAAATGATGTTATAAAAGTTGGAAATTTGAATTTAAAAGTTTTACATACTCCAGGCCATTGTCATGAGCATATTTCCTTAATATTAGATAAATATTTTTTTTGTGGAGACTTAATCTTTAATTTGGGAGTAGGAAATGTAAATTTTCGGGGTGATGTATCAATGCTCTTTCGTACAATTACTCATAAAATTAAAAATTTACCAGATGAGTTACTACTGCTCCCTGGCCATGATTATTTACAAAATAATATAACTTTTTTACAATCCCTCTATAAAGATTCATCAGAAATTGGTTCAGTGTTAGATGGATTGCTTTCTAGTTATGATTCAAATCAACTAAGTCCATTATTTGACATAGGTTTTGAGAAAAAAAACAACCCTTTTTTGAGGATAGATGAGTTTTCTTTTATAGACTTTTTAGAAAAAAAAGATTTGTTTAAAGATGAAAAAATGGAATTTAGATTTAAGCTATTGAGGCAACTAAGAGATGAGCACTAAAGTAATTAAATCAGATGTTTTTAGCTTTCTAGATGATTTATGTAAAAAAAGAATCATTTTTATGGACGGAGCTATGGGGACAATGATACAAAAGTATCGCTTTGAAGAGAATGACTATAGAGGCAATAAATTTAAAAACCATTCCATTGATTTAAAAGGTAATAATGATATTTTAAATATCACTAACATTGAATTTATTAAAGATATTCATAAAAAATATATTTTATCTGGCGCTGATATAATTGAAACCAATACTTTTAATGGTACTTCTATCGCTCAATTAGATTATGGTCTAGAGAGGCATGTAGATGATATTAATGAGTTTGGTGTTATGGCTGTAAAAGAAGCTATCTCTGAAACTTCTGATTTAGTTAAAGGAAAAAGGATTTTAATCTCAGGCGCTTTAGGGCCAACTAACAGAACAGCATCTATTTCGCCTGATGTAGAGGACCCTAGTGCTAGGAATACTTCTTTCGATGAACTCTGTGAAGCTTATTATAGGCAAGCAAAGGTTTTGTATGAATCTGGTGTAGATATTTTTTTACCGGAAACAACTTTTGATACACTAAATTTAAAGGCTGCAGTTTTTGCAGTAAATACTCTATTTAAAGAAACCCTTGTTGAAATTCCAGTATTTTTATCTGTCACCTTTTCTGATAAATCAGGAAGAACTTTATCAGGTCAAACTATTGAGGCTTTTTGGGAGTCTATTAGGCATTCAAATCCATATGCTGTTGGCATGAATTGTGGTCTAGGTGCTGCTTCTTTGTTTGGATATATGAAGGTTTTGTCGGAGTCCTCAAATACAAAAGTATTCTGTTATCCCAATGCCGGTTTACCTAATCCTTTGTCAGATACTGGATATGATGAAACCCCAGAGATGACAGCGGCTGATGTTGAAAGTTTGGCAGAAAATAATTTGATAAATTTTATAGGTGGATGTTGCGGAACTACTCCCGATCATATCAAGGCAATTGTTAGCAAGGTGAGTGGTTATAAACCTAGAAAGATTCCTGAAATTAGTCAATTTTCATCTTATAGTGGATTAGAACTTTTAAGAAAGGATGATGTTAATAATTTCTTGGTTATAGGGGAAAGAACAAATGTTACCGGCTCACCAAGATTTTCCAGATTAATTAAAGATGATGATTTTGAGAGTGCTTTAGAAGTTGCTAAGCAACAGGTTGAAAATGGTGCTCATATTATAGATATAAATTTCGATGAAGGACTTATTGACAGTGAAGAGTGTATGGTTAAATTTCTTAACTTAATTGCCTCTGAGCCAGATATATCAAGAGTCCCAATTATGATAGATAGCTCTAAATGGTCTGTTATCGAAGCAGGATTAAAATGCATTCAAGGCAGAGGGATTGTGAACTCTATAAGTTTAAAAGAAGGCGAGGATTTATTTGTAGAACAAGCTGAAAAAGTTCTAAGTTATGGTGCATCTGTAGTCGTGATGGCTTTTGATGAAGATGGTCAAGCAACAGAAACTAATGATAAGGTTAGAATATGCAAGAGAGCTTATGATATCTTAGTCAAAAGAGTGGGTTTTAACCCACGTGATATAATTTTTGATTCAAATATTTTAACTATTGGTACAGGAATCGATGAGCATAAAAACTATGCAATTAATTTCTTAGATGCAGTAGCTTTAATTAAAAAAGAATGTCCCGGTGCTTTGACCAGCGGGGGTGTTAGTAATCTATCTTTTGCTTTTAGAGGAAATAACAAAGTTAGAGAAGCGATGCATTCAGTTTTTTTATTTTATGCTAAGCAGAAAGGTCTTGATATGGCCATTCTTAATGCGGGAATGTTGGAGGTTTTTGAAGAAATTGACAAAGAACTTCTATCTATAGTAGAAAATGTAATATTTAATAAGTCTGATGAAGCAACTGAAGTTTTAATTGATTATGCCAATAAAGTTAACACTGTCGGTATAAGTCAGGAAAAAGAGTTGGAATGGATGGCTTATGATTTAGAAAAGCGAATTGCTCATCAAGTTATTAAAGGCATAACTTCAAACATAGAGGAGGACGCAGAAGAAGCAAGGATTAAATATGCTTCACCCCTAGAAGTTATTGAGGGTCCATTGATGGATGGAATGAAAGTCGTTGGTAAACTTTTTGGGGAAGGCAAGATGTTCCTACCTCAGGTTGTAAAAAGTGCAAGATCTATGAAGAAAGCTGTTAATTATTTAGAGCCATACATGGAAAAAGAAAAGGGTACAGTTTCTGCAGCCGGTAAAATCTTAATAGCAACTGTTAAAGGTGATGTTCATGATATTGGAAAAAATATCGTGGCTGTTGTAGCAAGATGTAATGGTTATGAAGTAGAGGATATGGGTGTAATGGTGTCTTGTGCAGATATTATAGACAAAGCTAAAGAGCTAAACCCAGACATAATAGGTCTAAGTGGCCTCATTACGCCTTCTTTAGATGAAATGATTACCAACGTTGAGGAATTTAAAAAGAATGGGATAGATGTCCCTGTGCTAATTGGTGGTGCTACAACCAGCAAGGCTCATACTGCTATAAAAATCGCTCCTAAATATCCAGAGGACGTAGTAGTACATGTACCAGATGCTTCTCTTGTTGTTGGAGTTTGTAGAGATTTGCTTAATACAAAAACAAGTAATTCACACAAAGCAGCAGTTAAGAAAGAGCAAGTGGATTTCGCGTTAAGTTATGCAAAAAATAAAAAAGTTTCATTTTTATCTTTGGAAGATTCACGGAATAAAAAGCTTAAGATAAATTTTGATGAACTTGATAATAAGTATGAAGATTTTTCATTAAATAAATGGAATTTTGATATTAATGAAATAGTAAAATATATAGATTGGTCTCCCTTTTTCTGGACATGGGAAATGAAAGGAGTCTATCCGAACATTTTTAGAAATAAGAAGTATGGGAATCAAGCAAAAGATTTATTTAGTGATGCAGAAAAAATACTTAAGGATTTAATAAAAAGTAATATTCTTGATTTAAGAGGTGTATCTAAGATATGGAATGCTTACTCGGTTGATGAAGATGTAATATTGTTGAACGATAAAGGAGAAGATATTGAAAAGTTAAGTTTTCTAAGACAACAGGTCGATAAGCGTGCAAAGAGTTCTAATTATTATTGCCTCGCTGATTTTATCTCTAATAAAAAAGAAGATAAAGACATAATTGGTTCTTTTGCAGTAACTGCAGGAAAAGAGGTAGATGAATATGCAACGCAATACGAAAAGAAAGGAGATGATTACTCATCAATAATGATTAAGGCAATAGGGGATAGATTAGCTGAGGGGTGCGCAGAATTTCTTCATCGCGAGATTCGAATACTGAATGGTGAGAATGAGGAGTTTAATTTAAAATCTTTAATAAAAGAGAATTATTCTGGAATAAGACCTGCACATGGTTACCCATCTATTCCAGACCATTCAGAGAAAATAAAAATTTGGAATATGTTAGAAGTAGAAAAACATATTGATATATCTTTAACTGAAAATTTTGCTTTAAATCCTGCATCGTCAATATGTGGACTATATTTCTTTAACCCTAATTCTAGATATTTTAATTTAGGAAAAATTAATAATTCTCAGTTTGAGTTTTATGCAACTAAAAAAGGTTATACTATAGATAGAATGAGGAGTTTGCTGCAAAACAATTTACTAGATTGATGGATATAAAAGATCTAATAAAAGAAAAGGGAGTAAAAAATAAGTTATTTCACGACTGGGTTAGCTCTGCAAATAATGCACTAGAAGTCTTAGGGGATTCTATTAGCAAGGATGATTTAAAAAAAATTCTTCAATCCTCATCATCACTAAATGTATTCAATAACATGGTAAGACTTGTTTATCTAGAGTCAAAAAAGCCTAATATTTCCATTAAAACATTCGATAAAATCAAAAGGTATTCTCAAGGTCTCTCTTATGACGGTAGAGCAAAAAATTTTACTATCAAAGAATATCCACTTATTGAATGGTTTGACTCTATCACTGTTGTTTCTTTGTGGCTGGAGAAAAACAGTTTAGATGCAGATTTCGTATCAATTGTTGATTATATAGCTTGTTCAACTGAGGTTGTTAACTTAACTTCTGATGACTTAGAGTTAGTAAATATTGTAAAAGGTTTTTTAAAAGATTTTGGTTTTGAAAAATCATCTGTTAGAAGTTGATTTCTTCCTCTCTTCAATTTTTTTATACACTTCATTTTTTTCTTTATCATTCATTAAGGCCCAATTAGTAATTTCATTAATATGTCTATGACAACTCGTACAGTAGTCATTTTTATTAGTACATTTATCATTACAAGGAGATTCTATTTTCATTTCATGCATCTCCTTCTATAATATTAACAATTGAGTTTATTTCAGTTAGTAATTTCTTTCTTGTAATTATAATTTTACAACCTAATTTTTCACCTAGTTCTCTAAGATTCTTCATAACGTGAGGATAATATGCGACCACTGATATTTTATCTTTTCTATTTAATAATTCATTAATTAACTCATCATTTAAATCGGCTATAAATATAGTACGCTCATTAGCAAAATCTAATTTATCAATATCCTCTATATTTTTAATTTGAATCATTCTATGCTCTGGAGATATAAGAGACTCAAGCTTTGAAAAATAAATTAAATCTCTTGTAACAACTGGTATAATCATATCAACCCTCTTATTATGAGCAAATATAACACAATTTCATTTGATGCAGCAGACACTCTTTTTTACATTGAAAAAGGTCTAGGTGGTAGTTATTGTGAAGTTTTAAAGAATTATGATGTTTCTTATACTCCAAAAGATATTTCATCAGCATTTAAGAAGTTTTTTGTTCATAGAAAAGGTCTTCATTTTAATGATCTCACTGGTAAGGCCTTATATCTTGCCGAAAAAGAATGGTGGTATGGATTAGTTAGAGATATATTTAATGAGTTAGGGATGTTTGATAATTTTGATAAGTACTTTAATGATTTATATGATTATTTTTCTCATGAGGCTTGGGAGGTTTATTCAGATACAGTTCCAACACTTAAGAAGTTAAAAGATGATGGTTTTAACATAGTTATAACTTCCAACTTTGATTCTAGGATATATGGTGTGTGCGAGAAGTTTGAAATTGATAAGTATGTTGACTATTTCACAATCTCATCTGAGTCTGGATTTTCAAAGCCAGATGAAGAATTATTCTATATGTCTTTAAAAAAAGTTAATGCCAATACTAGTGAATCTATTCATGTGGGCGACAATTATAATCTTGATTATCTGCCAAGCTCTCAAATTGGAATGAAGTCAATTTTAATTGATAGAGATAACGAATTTGATAAGGATGTAGATATATGTAGAAGTAATAACTTTAGCAGGATATTTGAGGTCATTAATGAATATTAATCCAAACCTTTTAGCCTTAATAGTTGCCGCTTTATGGGGACTTGCACCAATATTCGAAAAAATGAGTCTTCAAACTATGAATCCCACTTTTATATTAAGTATTAGATTTTTTATGGTTGCAGCATTGCTTATCCCTTTTTTTATAACAACGAATCAAGTTGTATTTTTACCTGAATTAAATTTTAAAAATATTTTAATTATTCTTGTACCTGGTCTCTTGGCTGTTCTTGGTATATTTCTATATTTTAATGCTTTGGCAGACTCGACAGCTTCAAAGATTGTACCACTAACCGCAGTCTATCCTCTTTTTACTTGCTTCTATGCATATATATTTTTAAAAGAAGATTTTTCAATAGAAAAGATAATAGGGACTATTTTAATAGTAGCAGGAGTATTTATTCTTAATTACAAAGATTATTTTCAAAATTAAATCAAGGAAAAGATAATTTACTAAATAATTTACATCCACTCTGCACTATTAAATTGTTTTTGGGATTTATACTTTCTTTGTACATAAAATCCTGAACTGTCAATAAATCACCTACGTATTCAAGCTTATCGCTAATCACCATCTTATCGTTATGAGGACCCCAGTCCGCATTGTCTACATAATTTCCATCTTTATCTTTCCATAAGATTTGTCCATCATACTCCCTGGGCTCTTTATAGCTTAAATAGCATCTTTGACCAGCAATATAATAGACCCAGGTCTCATCACATTGATATTTTTTCGGCCTTTCTTTGTTGGGATATTTAGCTAGCATATATCCAAATTTAAAGTCTTTTGTCCAATGGGTATTGTAAGAATAACAATACTCAGCTATTGCCTCTAGCTCATTAAATTTCCAAGGAATTTCTTCAAAAGTTGTATTTTTTCCATAATTCTTTCTCTCGAATAGTTTCTTTTTGGTTTTATTGAAAATATATATATTAGTCATTATACGACTTACATACACATCGTATTTGTCATCATTAAATTTATATATTTTAATCTTTTCTCCATTTTCTTTTTTTAGGAATAGTGCTGAACCTTCTATTCTTATCTCCTCCCAGGGATTTTTTTCGGATTCTTTTGAATAAACATTTAGCTCGGACCAGTCGTCAATATGTAGTTGTGGATCTGCGGAAGAAGTTGAAGTTAGTAAAACACTGAAGAGTATATATAAACACACTTTACTCATTATTTAATTGTAGCGGTTATTTATTGTTTTAATAGTTTCGCCATTTCAAGGGCGAAATAAGTAATAATTGCAGTAGCTCCAGCTCGTTTCATTGATTCTAGAGACTCTTTCATTACACTGTCATTATCAATGTAACCTTTTTGGCCAGCAGCTTTGATCATTGAATACTCTCCGCTAACTTGATATGCAACAATAGGTAGTACAGATGCCTCTGATGATGTCTTGATTACGTCTAAATATAAGGATGCGGGTTTAACTATTAATAGATCAGCTCCTTCAGCTTCATCAAGCAGTACTTCCTTAATGGCTTCCCTATAATTCCTAGGATTGATCTGATAAGATTTTTTATCACCACTTTTGGGTTCTGAATTTAAAGCCTCTCTAAAAGGACCATAAAGTGAAGAGGCAAACTTTGCCGCATATGACATTATTGCTGTATTAAGAAAACCTTTTCTATCTAAAGCTTCTCTGATTTTAGCTACACGACCATCCATCAT
>JAQWMJ010000014.1:0-15806 GCA_029246845.1 Thermodesulfobacteriota bacterium | reverse complement strand
GATGATAACCCTAAGAAATAGAGAAGTTACAAAGAGGGACTTAGATAGAGTTATTGAATCAGCAACTGCAGGCGCACAGCCAGCAGACAGAGAAGTTATACATGTAATGCCTCAAGAATTTATAGTTGATGGTGAAAGAAAAATTAAGGACCCTGTTGGGCTTTACGGGGTAAAGCTAGAAGCGAAGATCCACATGGTTACCGCACAAGTTACTCAAGCTAAGAATCTTGTAAAATGTGTTCATAATTCTGGTGTTGATGTTCAATCTTTAGTTCTAGAGCAAATTGCATCTAGCGAAGCAGTTTTGACTGCTGATGAAAGGGATGTCGGAGTTGTCCTACTAGATTGTGGTGGAGGTACAACTGATATAGCCGTATTCTCAGATGGGGCTATTAAATATACTAGCAATATAACTATTGGGGGAGACTTCCTCGATAACGATATTTCATTTGGGTTAGGCGCCTCTAAACAAGTGGCAAAAGAAATTAAAGAAAGATATGGAATTGCTTCGGCAGATCTTGTTGATGGTGATGATGAAATTAAAATTGATAAGATTGCTGGTACAGGTAGAAAAAAAATTAGTCAACTCGAACTTGCTAATATTGTTGAACCAAGACTTGAAGAAATATTCACAATGGCAAGAAGAGAGATAATGAGGTCTGGATATCATGATATGTTACCTGCCGGTTGTGTTATAACTGGAGGCTCAATGGCTATTAAAGGTGCCGATTATTTAGCTCAGAAAATACTCAACATGCCTGTCAGACTAGGAGTTCCTAACCAGATCACAGGTCTAGAGGAACTTGTTTCAAAGCCAGAATGTGCCACAGGAGTCGGTCTCTTAATCTGGGGATCAAACAATCAGGAAGCAGCAAAAAGCTCTAAAATCAGAATTCGAGAAGCTCAGGTCTTTAAAAAAGTCTTCAGCTCCATGAAAACCTGGTTTGCTGATCTTTTCTAAATAGTGCTTTTTCTATTATTTTGTTATATAATACTAAATATAGTAGTTATTTTTATTTAATACACTACATATTGTAATTAATAAGGGAGTCGATATGCCAACTTTTGAATTTTCCGGTGAAATTGCAGGGGTACCTAAAGAAGATCTTTTCGATAGTTTAGGAGCAAAAATTAAAGTTATAGGGGTTGGTGGTGCTGGCGGAAATGCCGTAAACAGTATGATTAATGATAAAATTGAAGGAGTTGAATTCATAGCTGTAAATTCAGATTTCCAAGATTTACAAAAGTCACAAGCAAAACGAGTCATTCAGATAGGAAAGAATATCGCAAAAGGGCTGGGTGTCGGTGGGAACCCTGAGCTTGGAAATGAGTGTGCTAAAGCAGACCAGAATGAAATAACAGAAGCTCTACAAGGTTCTGACATGGTTTTCATAACCGCAGGAATGGGTGGAGGAACTGGAACAGGGGCATCTCCTGTTGTGGCAAAACTTGCAAAGGATGCCGGTGCACTAACTGTAGCAATAGTAACAAAACCATTCACTTTTGAAGCAAATAGAAGAATATCGCAAGCAGATATTGGTATTCAAGAACTTGCAAAAGCAGTTGATTCCCTAATTGTTATTCCAAACGATAAATTAAATGAAGTGCAACAGATTTCAGGAATCCTAGATTCTTTTAGAGCAGCTGATGATGTTTTGACAAATGCAGTAAGAGGTATTGCGGATATTATTGTTGGCTCTGGATTTATTAACGTTGACTTTGCTGACGTTAAAAAGATTATGAAAGAAAGTGGTGGTAAAGCTTTAATGGGTACCGGTGAAGGTGAAGGTACTTCAAGGGCTATAGAAGCTGCCGAAAATGCCATTACAAGCCCATTGTTGGAAGACATATCTATCGAAGGGGCTACTGGAATACTTATAAATGTTTCAGCTTCTAGCAACTTTACAATTGATGAACTTAACGAAGCATGTAATCATATAAAATCTAAGGCTAACCCGAGCGTAGAATTAATATTTGGTCTTGTTGTTAATGAAGTTTTAGGTGATAAAGTGAAGATAACAGTTATAGCAACTGGTATTGACGGAAACTCCAGGCCTACAGATGCTCCTACTCAAATAGTTGAAGAAGTTGAGGACAAAGATCAAATCAGCTTAGACCTTGATGATGAAATTTCAGGTTTGACAAATAATGATGATCAAGACTCGGTACCCGACAAAATTGATGAATTGCATCCACTGGGAGACGATGAGCACTTTGAAATCCCTGCTTTTATTAGAAAACCTAAAAAGTAATATTTAAATCCCTGAAACTTTTTTGGCTTCGTACCAAAGGGATTCTAAATCGTACTTGACTCTAGTTTCTGAATGAAAAATATGGACTATTAAATCTCCTGTATCAATAATGATCCAACGATTATCTGTAAGCCCGTCAATTTTGGCTTTTAATTTAAATTCCTTTTTTACTTCTCTTACTAAATTCTCAGCTAACGACTTAACAGCCCGCTCAGAATCAGCGCTAGCAATAATAAAATAGTCAGCAATAGATGATACGGATTGCATGTCTAGTACTAAGATATCCTCTGCTTTTCTAGTATCCAAAGAAGAACAGATATGTTTTATAAGATTTTTTGTATCCACTACCTATAAAGTCCTTTCTCTAAAATAAAATTCAAAACTCTTGGCGTAAGAAATTGCTCAACCTCATCTACTGCACCTAAAGATAACATTTTCCTGATTACAGATGAAGAAATATCGAATTTCTTGATTAAATCATAAAAAATTAATTCTTTATCATTATTCGATTTAAAGATATGGGCCCTATTTCTCCTATCTAATTTGCTATAATGAATATTCTTATCTATATAATCTTCTATGTTTATGTTGTAGTTATCTCTAAGAGCTATTATCAAATTAATCTTATCTTTTATTTCATCTGAATTCTTCCAATTTGAAAACTGTAAAAACTGGTCGCTACCAAGTATTAAATATAATTCATTATTAACATTATCTTCGGCAAGAACTCTAAGGGTTTCATAAGTAGTGTAATCTTTATTAGGGTCAGATTCTAAAGTACTTATTTCGCAATTCCATTTGTCATCTATCGCTAAATTAATCATCTTAGAGATTAAATCAAAACTTACTTTTTTATGTTCTTTATAGTAGGGATTCATGTTTGGAACGACTAATACTTTTTCCAATTCAAATCTAGTTAACACTTCCTCTATCAAAGATAAATGTCCAACATGTACAGGATTAAAACAACCACCAAACACTCCAACTCTCATCTCTTAAAAACCATCATAGTTGAATTTCCAATTTTTTTAATTTTAGTACTATCCTTTTTTAATTTATATTCCTTATCTAGACTGTGTCCAAGATTTAGGCCTGAGTTTCCGATAAAAATAGATGAATAGTATAGAATAAGTTCGTCATATAAATTCGATTTTAAAAAGGAAGTAAAAATTGACCCTCCACCTTCAACCATAACAGTTTGCAAATTATTCTTTACAAGACTTTTCAGAACCATTCTGGGCTCAAGTTTCTTCAATTTAATAATTGTGCATCCAAGTTTCGTGAGTTTGACAGATTTTTTACTATCTTCATCCAGCTTGGTGAATATAATAGGATTATTTTTTAGCTTTATTATTTTACTATCCAAAGGAGTTCTTAGTAAAGAATCTAAGATTATGGGTCTAGGCTGTTTTAAGCTCTTGGAACCCAACCCTCTATATGTAAGTTTAGAATTGTCGGCCAGTATAGTTTCAACACCGACTAATATTGAATCATAATTAGCACGTAGATTGTTTGAATGCCTTAATTGCTTTAAATCTCCAATTAAACTTGAGCTAGATTCCTTATTGAATATCATTCCGTCCAAAGACATACATATCTTTAAAGTTACGTGGGGAAGTTTTTTTTCTGTTATTTTTAGAAATCCTCGATTAAGTTCATCGTTATTCTTCTGATTATCAATAAAAACTGTCTTAATATTGCTACTTTTAAGCTTCGCTATTCCCTTACCTTGAACTTTAGGATTCATATCCATAGAACCATAATAAACTTCTTTGATACCTTTACTTATTATAATATTTGTACATGGAGGCGTCTTTTTATTGGTATGGCAACATGGCTCTAAGGAGGTAATTAAAGTAGCGCCTTTTACACTTATGCCTCTGGATTCTGCATCTTGAATCGCATTTACTTCTGCATGAGGACCACCATATTCCCGATGAAAACCCTTACCAATGATTTTATTAGATTTTAAAAGAATTGCTCCAACCATTGGATTTAAACCTGTTAGAGTTCTACCCTTCTTTGCAAGAACAAATGCCTGCTTCATTAAATCTCTTTCTTTCATGATAATTAATTCAACCCCAGAAGTGCCTTGGAAAAACCTTCCGAATCAAATGGTATCAAGTCTTCAACTCTTTCACCGATGCCAATCATCTTTATTGGCAGATTATAATCATAAGAGGCAGATATTGCGAAGCCAGCCTTTGATGTACTATCCAATTTAGTAATAACAATCCCTGTAATATCAACATTAGATTTAAACTTTTCTATTTGCGATAATGCATTCTGCCCTGAGGTTCCGTCCAAGACTAAAAGATTCTCTGATAAAGTCACATGACTTTGTTTTTCTATTACCTTTTGAATTTTTGACAACTCATTCATTAGGTCCTCGTTATTTCCTAGCCTTCCTGCTGTATCTACTATTACAACCTCAGAGCCTATACTTTTTGCTCTCACGATAGAAGAAAAGACTACGCTACCTGGATCTTTGTCTTCGCTAGAATGAAAATCAACACTAACCCTTTTAGACCAAACTTCCAACTGTTCTATTGCTGCAGCACGAAAAGTATCCCCTGCAACTATCATCACTTTTTTTTCTTTAGAGATAATATTGGCAAGCTTCCCAATAGTAGTAGTTTTTCCACTACCATTTACCCCGCTTACCATAATTACTGAGATATTTTTTGAATCTAAATTGATTGATGAATTATCCATTGCAAGCATTAGTTGAATTTCTTTCTGAAGAAGACCAAGATACAAATCTTTGTTTACTTCTTTCTCGGTCTCATATTCATTAATTTTATCTTTAAAGTTGGAGATTATTCTTTCTGAAGACTTATAACTTACATCTGCTAGTATTAAAGACTCTCTCAAATCATCTAAAACTTTGTCGTCAATCTTAATTTTTGACTTAAAAACCTTTACAATAGACGAGGTGAGTGTGTCACTCGTTTTAGTTAATTTTTCTTTAACTGACTTAAAAAAAGCCATAGTTTTTTCAAACATATAATTTTATTCTGTACCAAATAAAATAATTATCAATTATATAACAACTTTATGTTCAAATATTATTTAATTGTTTATAATTATCAAGAACCTAATGAAAAACGATTTTGTGCACTTACACCTCCATTCTCAATATTCATTGCTTGACGGGGCAATCAAGTTTGATGAATTATTCCAAGAAGTTTCCAAGCAAGGAATGTCTGCTGTGGCGCTTACTGACCATGGGAATCTTTTTGGTGCTTATGACTTTTATAAACTAGGAAAAAAAAATAACATCAAGCCTATTGTTGGATGTGAGCTATATATAACCAAAGATAGGACCAAAAAAACTCCTGAAAACAATAAAACTCATCACCTAACTGTTTTATGTATGAATCTTAGAGGATACGAAAATCTTTGCTCTTTAGTTTCAATGGGTCACCTTGAAGGTTTTTATAGAAAACCAAGAATTGATCGTGAACTTTTATTTGAAAAAAGTGAAGGTCTGATTGTTTTAAGTGGATGTTTAAATAGCGAAGTTTGTCATAATATTCTAAAAGGAAAAAAAGATGATGCTCTTAAAATAGCCAGCGAGTATAAAAATGTGTTAGGTGATAGATATTTTCTTGAGATACAAGGAACCTTGCTAAAAGAGCAAATAAGAGTTAATTCAACCCTAAGAGATATTGCTAGAAAGCTCAATATACCTGTTGTTGCCACGAATGATTGTCACTACCTTACAAAAGATTGTTTCGATTCACATGACGCTTTACTTTGCATACAAACAAACTCCTTAGTCAAAGAAGAGAAGAGATTTAGATTCAGTGGAAATGAATTTTATCTTAAGTCTAGAGAAGAAATGATGCTAGCAGTTGATAACTACGAAGAATCACTAGAGAATTCTTTACTTATAGCAGAGAGATGTAACCTGGAGTTCAATCAGACTGATTACAGATTGCCAAAAATTGATAATGGTAAAATCTTATCCAATGAAAATTTTGAATCTTTGATTGAAGAGTCTTTGGATACTAAAGCCTCAGAAGGTCTTATACCTAACTCAGAAATCAGCGTATATAAAAAAAGAATAGAGCATGAAATGAATATTATTAAGAATATGGGCTTTGAAGGATACTTCCTTGTTGTATCAGATTTTATCAAATTTGCAAAATCATCCAATATTCCAGTAGGGCCTGGAAGAGGAAGTGCGGCAGGGAGCCTGATAGCTTACCTTTTAGATATAACGGAAGTTGACCCTATACGGCATGGCTTAATATTCGAAAGATTCCTAAACCCTGAAAGAATATCAATGCCTGACATTGATATAGATTTTTGTGGTGAAGGGAGGGATGAAGTAATCAAATATGTAACGCAAAAATATGGCCAAGATAAAGTTGCACAAATAGGCACATTTGGAACCATGTCATCAAAGGCCGTGATTAAAGATGTGGGTAGGGTTCTGGGATTTAATTTTGGCGATGTAAATAAAATTACAAATCTAATTCCTTCTTTTAGAGGTAAGGTATACAGCCTAGATGAGTGCTATAAAAAAATCAAAGAATTTAAAACTCTTATAAACTCAACGCCGCAATTCGCAGAACTTTATAAATTAGGAGTAAAACTCGAGAATTCAGTTAGACATTCCTCAACCCATGCTGCAGGTGTAGTAATTTCAGATGAATCTTTAGATAAAATGATTCCATTATATAAAGGTTCGCGCGGTGAAACAGTAACTCAATACGATATGAATGCAGTTGAAGACCTAGGTTTTGTTAAATTTGATTTTCTAGGTCTTAAAACCTTAACTGTAATAAAGAAAACCAAGGAATTTATTAGAAAAAATTCAATAGATATAGATGAAAAGTTAAAAAGGGCGGATTTAAATGATAGTAAAATTTTTAATTTACTTTCTACAGGACTAACTCGTGGGATATTTCAAATTGAATCTAGTGGAATGAAAGATGTATTGCAAAATCTAAAGGCTGACAAGTTCGATGACCTTGTAGCCCTCTTGGCACTCTATAGACCAGGGCCTTTAGATAGTGGTATGGTAGATGACTATATTTTAAGAAAGAATGGAAAGAGAAATGTTGACTATCCAACACCGGAATTAAAAGAGATACTCAAGGAAACTCACGGTCTTTTTGTTTACCAAGAGCAAATTATGCAAACAGCTTCTATTTTGGCTAATTTTTCTCTCGGTGATGCTGACTTACTAAGAAGAGCAATGGGGAAAAAGAAAGCCTCAGAGATGTTGGCACAAAAACAAAAATTTATGGATGGTACTGAAAAGAATAAAATCCCCCAGAAAATTGCTACAGATATCTTTGACACAATGGAAAAATTTGCCGAGTACTCTTTTAATAAAAGTCATAGTACCGCATACGCTTATATAACTTTCCAAACTGCTTTTTTAAAGACGTACTTCCCTTGTGAATTTATGTCTTCATTAATGTCATCAGAAATAAACCTGTCAGAAAAGATAGTTTCAAATATACGAGAATGTAAAGAAATGGGCATAGAAGTACTTCCCCCAAACATTAATGAGAGTGGGTCTGGGTTTACTCCATTAAAAGCATCAATTCGCTTTGGACTTAATGCAATTAAAAATATTGGGACCAATATTGTCAATAATATTATTGAAATTAGAAATGAGCTGGGAGGATTCTCTAATTTGTTTCAATTCTTATCATTAATGGATTCTAGAAAAATGAACAAAAAATCTTTAGAGAGTTTAATTATGTCGGGGGCACTTGATTGCTTTAATCATTCAAGATCAACTTTATTCGACAATCTCGATGTTCTTCTTAGCTATGTAGGTCAAAGAAGTAAGTCTAATGATACAAACCAAGAAACTCTATTTTCCATAGAAGAAACAATTACTGAACCTAATATTATAGTAAAAGAAGAGTGGTCGGACTTTGATATTAGTAAGAACGAAATCGAGACTTTAGGTTATTCTATCAAATTAAAACCACTAGATATTGTAAAAGATAAGCTGTCACAAATCTCCTATCAAACTATCGATAAAATTAAAAGTTACCAAAATAAAAAAATTGTTACTTTAGCTGCATTTATAACTTCAATTGAAATTAAAACATCTAAAAGAAATTCTAGTAAATATGCTTTAATAAATCTAGAAGATTCAACTAACATTATGGAAGCTATCATTTTTAGTGGGGAGCTTGAGAGGCATGAATCCAAATTACAAGTTGGGGCGCCTATACTTATAACCGGTTCGGTTGAACGAGATGATGAGAGCTTTAAATTGATTATTAATTCCTACAACGAAGTAGATTCAGTAAGATTAATATCAGATATTTCTATTCCTGTTGCAATTAAGCTAGAGAAAGATCTGAACAACAAAGAAACAGAAAACTTGAAGAACCTTTTTGCTAAGTTTCCAGGTACCAGTCCAATTGAGATTTTTTACACATATAATGGGCTAAAAGCTAATATCTCAATAAATGGAATTACTGTTGATAATTCTGAGGAATTCCAGGAGGAGCTTTTAGAAACTATTGGCCCCAATTAATCTTTGGTGTTTATTTTTTGAATTATTTTCCTAACTTCACTTGGCTCACTAGTGGAGATAAAAATTTCCTGATTAGAATTTCCTGATGTTGCGTTCAATTTACATCCCACGAGAATATCCCCCATTCCTTGATACATCTCTCTGCCATAAGTAACCTTCAAAGTTTCACCCTTGCCCCTTCCCACTTTAATCACACCAGGGGTTATCAACTTAACCCCAGATATAGGCTCCAAATATTTTTCTAGAAAAGCATCAAGATTTTTTATTCTTGCATGTTTCGTCATAATCTTGCCTTTTCTATGTTTCTTTATAGCCATTTAATAGAGCACCCAACCGGAAAAGTATCTCTTGGAGTATATCTAGGATTTCTGATTGCATCTTCTAGGTAACAATTCTCAACTTTATTCTCATCTTCCCAATTATCATCAAGCTTACCTTTATATATTAATATCTTATCTTTGTTAAACAAAAAAAAATGGGGTGTATGTGATGCATTATAAATTTTTGCAACCTCTTGATATAAATCCCTCACATATATAAAATTAAAATTATTATCCCTACTTCTTTCTTTCATTTTTTCAAAACTATCTTCGGGATATTTTGTATCATCATTAGAGTTTATTCCAATAAATTGAACAATGTCACGATAAGACTTCTGGAGTTTAATTATCCTTTTTTCATAGGCATGGACATAAGGACAATGGTTGCATGTAAAAAAAATTACAATCTTTTTTTTATTACTAACATCAACAGAATTAAAATATGAATCATTAACTCCCAGTAAACTAAAATCTATCAATTTGTCTCCTAGGTTCAACTAACTACCCTCCAAGTCATGAACAAAGACCTTCTTTCTAAAGCCTGAATCAAATTGAACTAGAACTACATCCTCAATAGAATCATCATCACTGTAGACTATACATCCTGTTCCAAATCTATAATGAAAAACTTTCTTTTCCTCATTGCTACTATTGCCACTATTAGTAGAGATGCCATCAAGTCGTAAAATATTTTCTGAATTTGCTATTTCTTCAACAAATCTAGATTTACCTGAAGGGATAATTTGCCCAAAGACTTTTCTAAAATTTGCATACGAAAGATGTAGTTTCTTGATTGCTCTAGTAATTGCTACGTAACAAAGTCTTCTTTCTTCTTCAATTTCATTTTCATCATCATGAGTCCTAGAATGTGGAACAATTTGGTCCTCAATTCCAACAAAGAAGACACATGGAAATTCTAAACCTTTAGCTAGGTGAATTGTCATCAGAGTTATGGACTCTGATGATGAGTCCAGCCCATCAACAGAAGAAGAAATAGATAACGAATTAAGAAACTCTGACAAATTATTTTCATTTATGTTTTCCTCATAATCACTTATTACATTTATAA
This sequence comes from Thermodesulfobacteriota bacterium, assembly GCA_029246845.1. Taxonomy (GTDB): domain Bacteria; phylum Desulfobacterota_D; class UBA1144; order UBA1144; family UBA1144; genus TMED58. The sequence goes on along the minus strand of JAQWMJ010000014.1, from coordinate 5,648 downwards.
ATTCAGAAATATTTTCAACTCTATCCTCATCCTTTAGGTGCTCTTGGTATTGTAAATCAATTAGAAATTGTTCTATGCATTCAGAAATAATTCCACCATTTTCCAAACTTATAGAGCAAGTATCAATTGCGGTAATTAATTTCAACACTAACACTTCGGACTTCTTACTAAAAATCTTATGGTCCACACCAACATACAGCAGATCGATATAGCTCACATCTTCTTTCTTGAGATTCATTAACTTTTGTAATGTTTTTGCTCCTATTCCACGGGCAGGAGTATTTATTATTCTATTGAAGGCTATCCCATCCTCTGGATTTACTATTAGACGCAAATAACAAACTAAATCTTTAATTTCTGCTCTATCGTAAAAGCTAATATTGCCAAATATTTTGTACTGAATTTTTTTCTTTCTTAATTGATCCTCTAAAACCCTGGACTGTGCATTTGTTCTATAAAAGATTGCGATATCACTTAACTTATAATCTCCACTGTATTCTTTTATTTTATTAGCTACATATTCTGCCTCTGCAATATCACTTCTCTGGCTGGTAAGCTCTACCAAGTCTCCCTTTGGATTACTAGTCCAAAGGTTCTTCTCCATCTTCTTTTTATTGTTCGAAATGAGATTGTTTGCAACGTCAAGTATCTGGGGTGTTGATCGATAATTTTGTTCCAACTTATATATTACAGTCTTAGGAAATAACGTTTCAAAATTTAATATTGTATCAACAGAAGCTCCCCTCCATCCATAAATAAGTTGATTATCATCTCCAACAACAAACAAATTGTCTTCTGAATTCAGTAGAAGCTTGATTAGCTTAAACTGAATATCGTTTGTATCTTGGTACTCATCAACTAATATATATTGAAAAGTTTTCCTCAAATAATTTCTTACTTTTTCACTCTTTAGAATTAGCTCGTAACAATTCAAAATAAGATCACCAAAATCCATAGCATTATTTTCTTTTAATCTTTTCTGATAAGTTTCAATAATTTTCTTTCGATTTTTATCTTCAATGGCCCATTCCCCATATGGAGTCGAGTTCTTAAGTCCATCAATAATTGTTTTTATTAGTGCAGGAGGATATTGATCCAGATCTAAATCTAAAGATTTAATCGTATCTTTTAATAAACGAGTTTGATCACTACTGTCATAGATTGTAAAGCCTTTCTTGTAATCAGGATTCAATTCATTAACGAATATTCTTAAAATCTTGTAAGAAATAGAATGAAAAGTTCCCATCCATGGAAAAAGATTATCAGCACCTAGCATATTGGATAATCTGTCCCTAATCTCATCAGCTGCCTTATTAGTAAAAGTAAGAGCTAAAATTTGCTCACTGCCAGCGATCTGAGATTGTACTAAGTTTAAAATACGGAGAGTTAGAATCCTTGTCTTACCAGAACCAGCGCCTGCAAGAACCAAAGCTGGTCCATTAATATGATTTGCAGCTTTTAGCTGGTTGGGGTTTAAGTTATATTTATCTAAAATGTTCAATTTTCTACTTCATTAATTAAAATGGTCTATAATCTTAATAATAATATCTTGACAAAGCAAGTAACATGCTTATCTTCTATATATCTAATAACTATACAGTAAAATAAGGAGGGGATTTTACATGAATATCAAACCTTTATACGACAGGGTTTTAGTTAAAGTTAACAGTCCCGAATCAACGACAAAGGGTGGAATAATAATCCCTGAAAGTACTACTCAGGAAAAGTCACAGGAAGGTACGGTTGCAGCAGTTGGAACCGGAAAACTTCTTGATGACGGTACTATAATGCCGCTTGATGTCAAAGAGGGAGATGCCGTTCTATTCAACAAATACGGGGGAATGGAGCTTTCACTAGCTGATGGCGAATATGTTTTTTTAACACAAAATGAAATTTTAGGAATTATTGAATAACTTAGGAGGTTAAATTAAATGAGTGCAAAAGATATTTTATTTGGAAGAGAAGCCCAATCTTTAGTAAAAGAAGGGGTAGACAAGCTTGCTAATGCTGTAAAAGCGACTCTTGGACCAAGAGGTAGAAATGTTTTAATCGAAAAAACATTTGGTGCCCCTGTGGTAACCAAAGATGGAGTTACTGTAGCAAAAGAAATAGAGCTTGAAGATAAATTTGAGAACATGGGAGCTCAGATGGTTAAGGAAGTTGCTTCTAAAACCAATGATGTTGCTGGTGACGGGACAACAACTGCTACTGTTTTAGCTCAAGCTATTTACCGTGAGGGTATTAAGCTGACTGCAGCAGGACATGACCCTATGAAACTTAAAAGAGGAATTGATAAAGCAGTCCAAGCTGTTATCGATGAAATAAGAAAAGTATCAAAACCTGTCAAGGGTAAAGATGAAATTGCATCAGTTGCTACAATTTCTGCTAATGGTGAAGGTGAAATCGGACAGATTATCTCTGATGCCATGGAAAAAGTTGGTAAAGATGGTGTAATAACTGTTGAAGAAGGAAGAAGCTTGGAAACAGAGCTTAATATAGTAGAGGGTATGCAGTTTGATAGAGGCTATTTAAGTCCTTATTTAGTTACTGAGCCTGAAAGAATGACTGTTGAGCTAGAAGATCCATACATTTTTATGTATCAGAAAAAAATAGCAAACATGAAAGATTTAGTTCCATTATTAGAAGAGGTTGCAAAAACTTCAAGACCCGTACTTATAATGGCTGAGGATATTGAAGGAGAAGCGTTGGCAACTCTTGTAGTTAACAAAATGCGTGGAACCTTAAAAGTTGCAGCTGTTAAGGCCCCTGGTTTTGGAGATAGAAGAGGCGATATGCTTGAGGATATTGCTGTTCTTACTGGTGGTACTGTTATTGTTGAAGAAGCTGGAATGTCACTTGAAGCTGCAAACCTTCAACATTGTGGTTCTGCAAAAAGAGTTGTAATAGACAAAGATAATACAACTATAGTTGGCGGTTCAGGTAAAAAAGCAGAAATAAGTTCTAGAATTAATCAGATAAAAGCACAAATTCAAGATGCATCTGGTGAATATGATAGAGAAAAACTTCAGGAAAGATTAGCTAAATTAGCAGGCGGAGTATCTGTGATACTTGTAGGTGCTGCAACTGAAGCTGAAATGAAAGAAAAGAAAGCAAGAGTTGAAGATGCTCTAAATGCTACACGTGCTGCAGTGGATGAAGGAATTGTCCCTGGAGGCGGAGTAGCGTTAGTAAGAGCAATAAAAGGTCTTGATAAATTTAGCACTGGTGACGACGAAGAAGATGCAGGTGTTAACATTATTAGAAGAGCTCTTGAAGAACCAATTAGAGAAATCGCCCAGAATGCTGGGGCTGATGGATCTATTGTTGTTGAAAAAATTAAAGAATCAAAAGGTTCCTTTGGTTTCAATGCGGCTACGCTTGAATATTGCGATATGTTAGCTGCGGGAATCGTAGATCCTGCAAAAGTAACAAGGTCTGCAATTCAAAACGCTGGTAGTGTATCAGCTCTGCTTCTTACAACTGAAGCATTAATTGTTGAAAAACCTAGTGCTGATGAAGGACCTGCTGGTGGTGGCGGTGGCGGAATGCCTGGCGGACCTATGGGAATGGGCGGAATGCCTGGAATGATGTAATAATTCATTTAAAAAATAAAAAAAGGGGCTTCAAGCCCCTTTTTTTTTGTCTCCTAAACTATCTATAACTTTCGTGTGAAAAGAATATTCTAAATTAAAGACCTCTTTCGTACATAATATTAATTCAGCAATATCAGTTCCAGGCTTTTTTTGTCCAATACGTTTTAACAAAAGGCCTATATGGTTCCACTTATCGGCAATGAGATCCATACTCTTTACTAGTTTTAGCCCTCTAATTTTTGGTGATTTACTTTCAGCTATAGTTAAAAAATCTTTATATATCCAACGAAACCCTGCTCCTTTAGAGCCACGTTTCACTATAATTTGATAAGCAAATTTAAAGGTACTTGCAGAATCATTTAAAGATTCCCATCGATACAAATTATTCGCCCATTCTAGAATCATAAAGATTGAACTTACGCCTCTTTCTGAGGTTTGTCCATTTATGTAGTTGTATGAATTTTGTAGAATTGATTTTTCTATTTTGCCCTTAAGGTTTTTAAATGCAATAAATGACTTAACCTTAAAGTGATTATATGAAAGAGGGTAAGGCTCTGCTTTTGACGAACGAGCATAGTTCATATCCCGAAAAGTTACTTGTTGAATATCTTGAAAGTTTGTATCAGAAACATAAAATAACTTTTTCTTTTCATCTACACCAATACAAACAATAACGTGACCTGGGAAGTTAATGTTAGAATTATAATAATGTAGAAAAAATATATCTGTTTGTAAAAAGACAGGGTATCCCTTCTTAATGTCTTTAATAAGTTTTTCTTGTGCTTTGCTAGCGCTATCCTCTTGTATCCATTCATACTTATAACTAGAATCGCTAAAAAAAATAGGCTCCATGTTTGGTGCTCTTAAATGGATCACTTCGGAAGGACTCCCTTCCCTATTTGTAGAATAAAAGAAACCGAGACCCGACCCTAATCCAAAGCAAAGAGCCTCTTCATAGTCAACACCAAAATAATTGACAACATTTCTAATTGCTACTGAACCACAATGTACGCCTGTGATATTTTTCCAATCTAAAATATGCAAATTTTATCCGTAACCTTGCTTATTTCTTTTTGTACATATTGCATAAGCTCTTTGAGATTCTTTTCTGAATTTGCTTCAAATCTAATTGTCAACGCAGGTTGAGTATTAGATGCACGCACCAAGGCCCACCCATCATCTGTTTCAATTCTAATTCCATCAACTGTGACTAGTCTGTGAGATGAACTCATAGAATTTTTCATTGATTTCGTAAATTGCTCAATAAATTTAAACTTCTCCTCTTCTGGAAAGTCAATTCTCATTTCTGGAGTAGAATACATTTGAGGTATGTCTTTTAACATTGAACTAAAAGTTCCATCATAATATGAAGCCACCTCTGCCAATCTCAAACCTGCATATAAGGCATCATCAAAACCATGGTGTTTATCTGCAAAGAAGATATGGCCACTTAACTCTCCAGCTAATGGCGCCGACTCTTCCTTAACTTTTCTTTTAATATTAGAGTGTCCTGTTCTCCACATTATCGGGATACCACCATTTTTTTTGATATCTTCAAATAAATTTTTTGAACACTTAACTTCACCAATAATCTTTGCCCCTGGATTATCCTTTAAAACAGATCTTGCTAACAATAACAAGACCATATCTGAATATATAAAGCTACCATTCTCGTCAACCACTCCAATTCTATCCGCATCACCATCAAATGAGATACCAAAATCTAATTCTTCTCTTTTTACAAGGCTTACAAGATCTTTGAGGTTTTCCTCTACAGACGGATCAGGGTGATGGTTTGGAAAATCCCCGTTTGGCTCAGGATAAAGCTCATAAACTTCGCATCCTGCATCACTCATTATATCTTTAGCAAAAAGCCCTATTGGTGTATTTGCACAATCAACACCTAATCTAATTTTTTTATTTAAATTGATAGATTTTAAAATATCTTTCTTATAAATATCGATTAGATTCAACTCCTCGATTGTCCCTAAATTTGTATTTTGAATGAAAGATTTACTTCTTATTATGTTCTTTATTTCTTGAATTTGTGCAGCA
>JAQWMJ010000051.1:0-37367 GCA_029246845.1 Thermodesulfobacteriota bacterium | reverse complement strand
ACCATAAATTGTATTTAACTTTTCAATATCTTTTGTTAATTTACCAGTACTGAAAAAATCATCTTGCTTTAGAAGCAAAGAGTCCTTTAAAGTCATTTCGTCTTCAATCAAATCACCTTTGATGGATATAGATTTTGTTCTATATCTAATTCCCTGATTTACCTTGAAAACTACTCTGTATCCGTCCTTAATTTTATCGTAAGTAACTTTTGGCTTATCTGTCTTTATATCTAAAAAACCCTTGTTTAAAAAAAACTGCTTAACATTTTGCTCATCCATCTCAGCAAGCTCAAGACTCAATCTGCCTCTACCAGTTATTGGCGACCAGACCCATTTAACTTTAGTTTCTATTGACTTTAGAAGTTCCTTTTTAAAAGACTCGTCAACTCCAATTAGATCTATACCTTTTACGTAACCTCTCTTGCCTTCTTTAATAGAAATAATATATTCAATTTTACTATCGCCTATAGGGAAAATTGCATCTTCAACAATAACGTTATTAAAGCCTTTAAAGAAATAAAACTGTTCTACAATCTTTCTTGATATATCCAACTGCTTTCTACTGACAATCTTTCCAATAGAAAGATTCAATGGCTCAGACAACTCTTTGACAGAAAGTTTATCATTTCCTTTTATTGTGAAACTTGCTAGTATTGGGTTCTCTTCGAGTCTTATTATAAGAACAATTTTTTTATCAATCTTTTTGATGACAGCATCAATTTTATAGAAATAATTAGTCGCATATAAAGCCCTAATATTATCCTTAAGATTCTCGCCATTAAAGGCATCTCCAGGCTTAATAGAGAAAATTTCTTGGATTTTATCTATTAAGATTATTTTATTTCCGTAAAACTCTACTTTATCTAAGGTGGCACCCTCATTTGAAAAGCTTTGCTTAGGATCCGAATCTAATGAATTCACAGCATCACTTTTTGAGGAATTAAGTGGCATCAAAAAGGCTAAGCAAATTATCATAAGATATAAAACTTTTTTCATATTTCTATTCACATAAGTTCCCATTTTCAATTCTCAAAATTAAATTAGTCTTGTTGTAAATTTTATCATCATGAGTAGCGATTATTATAGTTGTTTTATTTTGCTCATTCAAATTACATAATATATCAATCATATTTAATGCATTTTCTTTATCTAAATTTGATGTTGGCTCATCAGCTACTAATAGCGCAGGATTAAGTATTAAAGCTCTCGCTAAAAGAACTCTTTGCTTTTCTCCTGAGGATAACGAATCTATATCATTTTTAATTATTTTCTCAATTTTAAGCTTCTCTATTAGTCCATAATAATAATCATCATTTAAATTTAAATCGGAAATAATAGTTGGCAAAAGAATATTGTCTTTAATATTGAGGCTTGGTATTAGGTGAGAGTAAGTTGACATTACACCAATACTATTTCTAAAATTTCTTATTTTATTTACGCTACCAAATATATCTTCAATATTCTCATCATTAAATTTATATGACCCAGATGATTTTGTTGATATTGATAATATGATATTTAATAGAGTGGTTTTTCCTGAGCCAGAAGGTCCAACCACAGAAACAAAATCGCCTGCATTTATATCAACATTTAGATTCTTCAATATCTCTTTATTATCAATTGACTTGCCCAGGTTTCTAATTTTAATCATATCTTTTAATAGTTCCTCCTAATTAAGGATTCTAGATCTTTACCCAACATTAAGTACGAGGGAATAAAGGAAGAAAGCAACACAGCAATTAGTGAAAATAAACTAATCAATATAAAGTATTCACTTGAAAAAAGAATGGGAAATCCCTCAATCTGATAAAATGAGATATCTATAGCAAGACTGTCGACTATAGCCGTATTTATTATCAAGTAAATGACAATGCCAGATGCAATACAACCTATGAGCGTTCCTATTAAGCCTAGAAATAATCCAACAAGAGTAAAAACTATAATAAGAGCCTTCTTGGATGCACCAAGAAGGACTAAAGTTCCTATTTCATTTTTCTTCTCGATTATAAAACTAACCATATTAGAATAAATATTTGTTGCTGAAAGTATTATTAAAAACATTAAAAAAATTGAAATTGACAGCCTCTCTAGTTTCATTAAGCTGAAAAAACTACTATTCATAGTTTGCCAATCTAGCACCTTAAACTTAAGGCTTGGATAACTAAGGACTATTTGTTTAGATATGTCTTTTGACTTGTATGGATCTTCAAGATTTATTTCTATAAAAGTCCCTCTACTTAATCCCAAAAGATTTTTATATTCATTATTCATGTAAATTCTATCAATTTGTCCTGATGTAGAATCGTCAATATCTGAGATATAAAGTTTCACTTTCTTTATATCTGGTTTCTTGTTCGAAAAGTCAGGGGCCATAATTTTTATTTTTGAATTCTTTTGTAAACTAAATTTTCTTGCAAAATCTTTGTTTATAATAATTGGATAATGATTCTTTTTGATTTTTCTTATATCTGTAGAAGGGCCTTTAAAACTTTCAAACCCCTTGACTTGTACAAGGTTAAAGCTGTTTCTTACTAAAAGAGCTGCATAGTCTTCAGAAGTCTTTTCTACAAGTTTTACACCTTTAATTTGATTAAAATCTATATTTTCTTCTGTTTGTACTATTATATGAGGAAAACTTCTTAAAATTTTATCTTTAACTTTAACTTCGAATCCCTTCATGACAGAGAGTACTATTATTAATGAGAAAACAGAGACCGCTATTGAAAATATAGATATTCTTGCTGGAACCGAATTATTTCTTTCTTTAAAAAAATTTTTAATATAATTTAAGGTTATAAGTGAAATAAATTTACTCATTTCTCATATGTGGAAAAAGTATTACTTCACGAATAGATGCACTATCAGTCAAAAGCATTACAAGTCTATCAATTCCTAACCCTGCACCAGCAGTCGGGGGCATTCCATAACCTAAAGCATTAATATAATCCTCATCCATATCATTTGCTTCATCATCACCCCTAGATTTTAGCTCTAGTTGTTTATTAAATCTTTCTAATTGATCTTCAGGATCATTAAGTTCAGAGAAAGCATTAGCAATTTCTTTTTCATTAATAAAAAGCTCAAATCTATCAGCAATCATAGGATTATAATTACTTCTTCTTGCTAAAGGTGAAACATCTGTGGGAAAGCCGAAAACAAAAACAGGATCCGGCACTCCCTTTAAATATTTATGCTCGAAAATTTCAGTTATAGCTTTTCCTGGAACATTAAAATGATTGATCTTCATTTTATCTGCATCGGCAAGAATTTTATCTGGGTTACTTAAGACATCGTATCCCATAGACTCTGATAACCACTCAATCATATTAACTCTCTTCCATGGGCCTTTAAAATTAATTTCATTATCTTGATAAATTATTTTTTGATTTTTCGAGAACAAGCTTACACAGCTCAAAATAAGCTCCTCCAATAGATCCATCATTCTGCTATAGTCTGAGTAAGCCTCATATAACTCAATCATAGTAAACTCGGGATTATGCTGAGTAGATATTCCTTCATTTCTAAAATTTCGCCCTATTTCAAAGACCTTCTCCATCCCGCCAACTACAAGTCTTTTTAAATACAACTCTGGTGCAATCCTTAAAGTAAGGTCCATATCCAAAGTATTATGATGTGTTCTGAATGGTTTAGCAGCAGCGCCACCTGCAACTGTGTGTAGAATTGGTGTTTCAACTTCTAAAAAATTCTTGGCAATTAGAAAATTTCTTATCTCAGTTACGATTTTTGAACGAGACAAGAATATTTCCTTAACATTACTGTTTGCAATCAAATCAACATATCTCTGGCGATACCTGGTCTCTACATTTGTAAGTCCATGCCATTTTTCAGGCAGAGTATTTATTGATTTTGTTAAAAGTTCTAGATGTTTGGCCTCTATAGATAATTCTTCTGTCCTAGTAAAGAAACAGTGCCCCTGAATTCCAATGAAGTCTCCAACATCAACATATTTCTTAAAGAAATTCATCTTCTCTTTGCCTACAGAATCGTTAGATATGAAAATCTGAATTCTATTCATATTGTCAATAATTTTAATAAATGCAGATTTACCAAAACTTCTTACAGCCGTAACTCTTCCCGCAATTTTAAAAATTTCATTGTCTAACTCAAATGATTTAGGGTTTGTTCCAGAGTATTTTTGAAGAATATCCTCGACTGAATTCTCTCTATCGTAGGTGTTAGAAAAAGGGTCTATCCCCATATCTCGTAAGGACTTAATTTTTTCTTTTCTTCTTTCTATATATTCATTGTCATTACTCATAAGATATTTCCTTTTCTAATAGTTTCATAAAATAATAGAAACCTAAAGTTACTATTATACTACAAGAAAGAAACATAACTTTAAAACTATAAGTTTCTGCAATTAGTCCATATATTACAGAGAATATCATTCCACCAGAAGTAAAAGAAACACTGCATATAGAGAAGGCTTTTGATTTGTTACTTATATCTGTGAATCTTAACGCTAAAGTATAGATTGATGGATACACTAGTGCATGAGAGACTCCAAAAAGAAGGCCTGCAATCATAACTCCTATAAAATTCAAGGATAAGCCTAAAATGCCAATAGAAATTCCATAAAAAATTAAGGCAGGTTTACAAAAAGTAACTTGCCCATATTTGTCGGGTAACCATCCAAAGAATATTCTCATTATCAAAGCAATGATTGTATAAGATAAAAAGAAAATAGTTACAGGTTCAACATTAATAGATTTAGTAAAAACAGCAGTAAAATTTAAACAAGTTAAAAAGGAACCACCAACTAAAAACATTATTATACAGACTAATCTTAATTTTTTATTTTTTAAAAGTTCTAAAAAATTTTTTCCCCTACTAGTCTGAGTTAAGTTAGAGGGTTCAACTATGATAGCAAAAATAATTATTATAGAAACTAGACTTGCCAAAACTGTAGATATAAAAAAAAATTCATATGACAGCAAATTTATTATTTCAATTGATACAGTAGGAGCTAGTGCATGGTTAATGATAGCAAAAATTCCAAAGAAACCTAAAGCCTGGGTTTGATTTTCCTCTAAAGTATTTTCAGCAATTAATGTACCAGCTGAAACAAAGAATAATGAAAAAGCGCATCCTTGAAAAAACCTTAAAACTAAATATGAATAATATATAGAATCAAAATACACAAAAAGTAAATTAGTTAGTCCTAAGAGCGCCGCTCCTGACATTAAAAGATATTTTTTTTTATATTTATCACCTAATATGCCAGAGATTGGAGTTACCAATAGGGTACTAATACCAGCCATAGACATTACCAGCCCTATATCAAACTCTGAGCCACCTAGAGAAATTATTCTAATAGGTAAAACTAAAAAGGCATGATACGCATAAAAAAAGAAAAATGCAGAAAGAGTTATCAGTATAATATTTTTTGAAAATTTCAATTTATTTAAATAGAACTATATACAGTTTTACCTTTAAGAATTGTTCTAATCACTTTTCCTTTTAATTTGAATCCATCAAATGGAGTATTCTTACTTTTAGAATACATCGTTTTCTTATCTATAGTTATCTTCCTATTCATGTCAAAGATAACCAAATCTGCGTCTAGACCTTTTTTAAGACTTCCTCGATTGATGTTAATTATTTTAGAAGGCATAGTTGACATAAGGGAGATTAAATTACTTAAAGAGATTTTTTTGTCGTGGACTAATTTTAAAGATAGTGGCAATGCAGTCTCCAGTCCAGTTATACCAAAAGGTGCATTTTTGAATCCAGCATTCTTTTCTTTAGCGCTATGGGGTGCATGATCTGTTGCTATAATATCGATTGTACCATCTATAAGACCTCTTTTTATAGCACTAACATCCCTTTTGTCTCTCAAGGGAGGGTTCATTTTATAATTTGAATCACAATCTATTATGTCGTTATCAGAAATAGTAAAATGGTGAGGTGTTGCTTCGCATGTAACGTTTACTCCCCTAGATTTAGCTTCTTTAATTATTTCAACTGAGTTGTGTGTAGAAACATGACATACATGCAAATGAGCATTGGTATATTCTGCTATAGCTATATCTTTTATGATTCCTAATTCTTCAGAGATATTAGGTATTCCTTTTAATCCATACTTCTTAGAAAAACTTCCCTCATTTGCAACACCATCTAAAGAAAGCGAACAGTCTTCACAATGAGAAATAATAGGAAAAGAATTTTTCTTTGCCAATATCATAGCATCAAAGAGTAGCTTAGAATTAGAAACTGGAAATCCGTCGTCAGAGATTGCTACACAACCCGCTTTAATATTCTCAATAATTTTTGCCAATTTAAGATTGTTCAGAGCCTTAGTAATTGCACCAATAGGAAAGATGTTAACCAAGCCTATCTTTTTTGACTTATCAATAATATATTTTGTAATTTTAGGTTGGTCATTAGCAGGAAATGTATTTGGCATACATGCAATTGATGTAAAACCACCAGCTACAGCAGCTTCGGAGCCCGAAGTAATAGTTTCCTTGTGTCTAAATCCTGGATCCCTTAAATGAACATGAATATCTACCAAACCTGGGGCAACAACAAGGCCTTTAGCATCTACGACTTCATCAAATATTTTCTCATTAACATTTTTTCTATTATGCAAATTAGAGATAATTCCATTGTGAACTTCAATATTCATAACTTTATTAATTTTCTGAGAGGGGTCAACTAATAAGCCATTTTTTATCAATATCTTCATTTATTTCATAACTCTTTCTAGTAAGATTTGTCTACACCAGACACCGTATCTTATCTGATCAAAATATTTAGCTCTTTTATCTATATCGAATTCAACAGGAATTTCGCTAACTCTTGGAAACGGATGCATTACTATTGAATTCTCAGGGAGAGATTCAAGCTGCTTCAATGTTAATGAATAATCGTGGACACTCCCTCTTTCTTTTTGAACTCTTGTTACATAAAGTATGTCTGTTTCTTTTAAAACCTCATTTATATCACTAGTCTCATAGTAACTTTCAGGTAAATCTGAAGATAAGCTTAAATCTTTAGGGCTAACTAAATTAAAGTGATTATTCTCAAATCTATTCAATAACTTAACAAGGCTTTTGACTGTCCTTCCATTCTTCAAGTCTCCAACCAATGTAACTCTAAGGTTTGTGAGTTTTTTGTTAAAAAAATTATAAATTGTAAACCCGTCTATAATAGTCTGTGTTGGATGCTCAGAATTACCATCACCAGCGTTAATTATTGGAACAGAGCTTACTTTTGCAGCAGTCTCTGCGGCACCATTATCTGGATGTCTTACAACTATGGCATCACTCATAGCTGACATAGTCATTACAGTGTCCTCAAAAGACTCTCCTTTTGCAACGCTTGAGAACTGAACATTATTAATTGGAATTACACTACCACCACAGGTACTCATTGCACTATAAAAAGATGAAGAAGTTCGAGTTGACGGTTCGTAGAACAAATTAGTTAGAACCTTTCCTTTTAAAGAATTATTACTTTTACCTTTTCTTTTACTTGCATCTGACCATAAGGAATATAAGAAATCATCAGTTAGGTCGTTAACACTTAAAATATGTAGCATATTAATTACTTAATTGTATTAAAAAACCTCCCTAATCTTAGAATATCTTTAACATTTTTAAAATCATTATTCCATGAAAAATGTATTAGAAAAGCTTTCCCTATAATATTTTCTCTTGGAACAAAGCCCCAGAACCTACTGTCCATACTATTGTCCCTATTGTCTCCTAATACAAAATAACTTTCACTAGGTACAACCAAACTATCTATGTTTCCTAACAAATTCCCATTTCCAGAATATATAACTTCTGTTTTACCCTGATCGAAAATGTTTATATATACATTGTGTTTAACACCATCTAAGAAATAGTTTTTTGGAATCTTCTTTGAAATTAAATTTCCATTTATATAAATATCATTTAAATCTATAGAAATAATATCTCCTGGAACGCCTACAACTCTTTTAATATAATAAATACTTGATAATCCAACAAAACCCCCGTTGGGACAGCTTATTGATTTAAGGTCTTTAGGATATCTAAATACTACTACGTCGCCTCTTTTAATTTCTTTAAAAGAAGGAATTATTTTAGACTTTGAGCAGGGCAGACCTACCCCATAACTTATCCTATCAACTAAGATTTGGTCCCCCACCATCAACGTTGGGTACATTGACTTTGAAGGTATTTTGAAAGGTTGAACAAAGATATACCTAATAAATAAAGCTACTATTAAGGCAAAAAGTAGAGATTTAATTGTTGAAAGAGCTTTAGATGAACTTTTGTTTTCTGAATCCATAACTAATTAAGCTATATTCTACTGTTTTTTTCAAATAAGTTAAATTCTGAATTTGAGACCAACAACCTTTCTACACTATAAACATCTGGTATGGAGTCTAAACCTCGAGTTATTTCATATAAATGTTTGGCATTCTTGACTAAAATTTCTAAATAAATAGAGGACTTAGAGGAAGATATTTTTTTTGCATTAATTTTTAAAATATTTGATTCATGCTTTGCAATCAAATTTGAAATCTCAGACAATATACCAGTTTTATCATTGCAATATAACCTTAAACTTGTTGTGGACTTGAGATCATATTTATCGTCCCACCGAGACTCTATAAGTCTTGTTGAATCAACTTGAAGAATTTGTTTACATGAAATTCTATGGATAGATATTCCCTTACCTAAAGTAATAAAGCCAATAATCTCATCCCCATATATAGGTCCACAACAATTTGCCATTCTGACCATAACATTATTTGCACCACCAACAATAATTGCATCATTGGGGTTAGGATAATTTATTTCTTTTGATTCTAAACCAGTTTTTACTCCTAGATTAAAGCAATTAAGTATCTCAAGAATATTAACTTTAGAAAGGCTGTAGTTTATATAAAGATTTTCAAGATTTTTTAAATTCTTTTCCGCTGAAAAAACTTTGAGCTTTTCAATTACTGAGGGGTCCGCAATATTTAATCCATACTTAGCTAACTTTTTACTCAATATTTCCTTGCCAATTTTTTCAGAATCTTTTGAAATAATGCTTTTAATAGAGTTTCTTATTTTAGATTTAGCTTTCGAGGATACGACATATTTCAACCAATCTTTTGAGGGTTCACGATTTTTATTAATAATAATCTCAATAGCATCTCCACTTTTTAATTTGTATGAAAATGGAACGATGGCTCCATTCACTCGTGCTCCAGAGCACTTATTGCCTAAATCAGTATGTATAGCATATGCAAAATCAATTACACAGGAATCAATTGGTAACTCTTTTAACTCACCTTTGGGAGTGAAAACATAAACAAAATCTGTAATCAATTCGTCTTTAATTGCATCAATAAATTCTCTTGGGTCACTTAAGGTCTGAGTCTCAAAAATATTCTTCACACTCTCTGGTAGATCAATTAACTTCTTTCTTTCTTTAGAGTCAATCTTATATTTCCAATGCGCCGCAACGCCATATTCTGCAATCTCATGCATTTCTTCAGTTCTTATCTGAACCTCAACTTTATCCCCAAAGGGTCCTATAACTACAGTATGTAGAGATTGATAACCATTGCTCTTTGGTAAGGCAATGTAATCTTTAAATCTTCCTGGTATAGGTCTCCATGTTGAGTGAACGGCTCCTAACGCTGCATAACAAGAAGCTGTATCCTTAGAGATAATTCTAAAAGCTTTAATATCAAGAACTTTATCAGGGTCTAAATTCTTCTTAATCATCTTCTTGTAGATACTATAAAAATTCTTAAATCTTGTATTTACTAATGCATCCAAATTGAACTTATTCAACTCTACTTGAAGCAAGCTTTTAATTTCTGATGAATACTTCTCCCATTCATCCTTTTTAGAATTAAACATTTTTGAAATTTCATCATACTCATTAGGCTTTAACACTTCAAAACATTTATCTTCAAGTTCTGTTCTAATCCAATAAATTCCCAATCTGTCAGCTAATGGTGCATACAAATCAACAGTTTCTTTTGCGAAAATTTTTCTTCTTTCTTCCGGAAGATGCGAGATAGTTCTTACGTTGTGAAGTCTATCAGCCAATTTAACTAAAATTACTCTAATATCTTTTCCGGTTGCTAAAATTAGCTTTCTAAAATCCTCAGCCTGTTTTTCAAAAGTTGAGCTAATCTTTAGCTTGCTAATCTTGGTTACGCCATCAACTAAAGTGCATATTTCCTCACCAAACATTTTGGTTATATCTGCTTTTGTAACAAGTGTATCCTCGATTGTATCATGCAAAAGACCAGTAATGAGAGACTCTTTGTCGAGCTTAATATCCGCAAGAATTGAAGTTACTTCCATGGGATGTATAAGATAAGGTTCACCAGAATATCTTTTTTGTCCCGCATGGACCTTTGCGGAATAAGCATAGGCTTTTGTCACCTCTACAATATCTTCAGATGTTAAATAAGGATTAACTTTTTCTAAAATATCATTAAATCTAATCATTTACATGCTCGATAATATTTTCTCAATCTCATTATAACAGTCATTAAAATCGTCATTAACTATTAGATGATCAAAGTGAATTGATTTCATTATTTCGTTCTTTGCCTCTATGATCCTCTTCTCGATTTGTACAATTTCCATATCCCCTCTATCTGTCAATCTATCTTTTAAAGCTTCAATAGAAGGTGGTCGAATAAAAAAGGATATAGAATCAAAGTGATTAGTATTAATAATGTTATAAGCACCTTTAACATCTATATCAAGAAGGATACTATGTCCGAATTTTAAAGAATCTTCAATTGCCTTCAAGGGGGTCCCATAATAGTTTCCATGAACCTGCTCATACTCGAGAAAAGCATTTTTTTTAATTAAATCTTCAAATTCTGTCTTAGAAATAAATATATAGTGATCGTTATTTGACTCACTAGGTCTTTTATCTCTGGTCGTATAAGAAATAGAGAAGTCTAAATTTTTGGAATTTGCAAGTAATTTAGAAGTTATAGAAGATTTACCCACACCTGAGGGTCCAGAAATAATAATTAGATAATTTCCTTTAAATAACATTATAACGTTATTCTAATGTAAAAAATAAAATAATGGAATTATAGATTGCCTGCTCTTGAGGTACCTTCACATGCAGGACAACTAAAGCTATTGCCAGTACAAGTAGAAAGCCTCTTTTCAAGAAGGTCTAGTATTAAGTCATCTATACCCAATGGTTTTGCAACATGATAATTTGTTCCAGGGTATTTCTTTGAAGCCTCAAGGGCTAAAGAAGGGATATCTTGCTGCCAGTGCCTTCCAGGTCCTAAGAAGAAAGGGCATATTACAATAAAATCAGCACCTTTTTCGACACAATTGCCATAAGCTGTTTCGATTGAAGGCTCAGCAAGCTCCATATGTGCGGGTTCGATAATATTGTATTTTGTTGAAAACCTCTCATGGAAAAGGGTAGCAACATCTAGCAACATTTGATTGCTTTCATTTTTTTTTGATCCATGATCAACGATTACAATGCCTTTATTCATATGAAAATTATAACTGAAAAATATAAGATTGCCGAAGGCGGGACTCGAACCCGCACATCCGAAGACACCACCCCCTCAAGATGGCGCGTCTACCAATTCCGCCACTTCGGCATTAAAAATTAGGCTCCAAACTTACTAAGCATTTCAGCATGAGCAAGAATAAAATTCATTAAATTTTTACCTTCGAACAAGCCAAGCATTCCCTTCATACATTCTTTCTCTGTAAATCTCTTAGATGTGCCATGAAAACTATTTTTAGAATTTATAATTACAGGGACAGGATGCCAACTATGGCCTTTCATTTTAGATGGAGTTGAATGGTCACCAGTAATACAAACTACATCAAACTTTAACTTTAAAACTTTTTCCAATTCCTTATCGAATCTTTCAATTACTTTTATTTTCTCCTTATAATTTCCATCTTCACCAAAGCTGTCAGTTTTCTTAATATGGAGATAAAAAAAATCATAATTATTAAACTCTTTTTTTAGAGTTTTTATTTGAGACTGGAGAGTTGACTCTTTAACTTCAAGTGGAGTCATTCCAACAAGCTTAGAAATACCCTTGTACATTGGATAAGTCACTATTGATGCTGCCTTCAATCCATAGAGCGATTCAATCGTGGGAATTTTTGGGTAAACAGAAAAACCTCTTAATAGAGCATAGTTTGCTTTTTTTTCATTCTTAAGAGCTATTCTTATCAATGAAATTAACTTTGTAATTATCTTAGACACCTTATGAGATTTATTATTAATACTTTTAGGTGCTAAGGGTGGTACTCCAACTTCCTCAGGGTCTGTATCAACAATCATAGTTTCTGAACTTTCAAGCTTTTTCTTAAACTTTAACTTGCAAACAAATCTATGTTCAAGGCCTGAAACAAATTCTACGCCAACCCCATCAACCTTTTTAATTTTTGATTGTAATATTTTAATTATCCTCTGATTAGTCTCTGTTGTAATTCTTCCAGCTCGTCTATCTGTAACAATTATTTTAGCCCCATCTTCTTTAATAGTTGAAAAATTACCTCTTATAAGAAGGTCGTTGTCTGTGACAGCAACATCTAGTCCTAATGCTTCAAGCACTCCTCTGCCAATATCATAGCTCAGAGGATCATATCCAAATAAAGATAAGTGGGCTGCTCCACTTCCTGGGGTAAGGCCACTTAAAATTGGAATATGAGCTCCAGTTTCTGATTTTTTAACTAACTTGTCCAAATATGGGGTCTTGGCAGCTTCAAGTTCCGTCAACTTAGGATAAGGAATTCCACCAACTCCATCTAAAACAAAGAGAATAATTTTTGACTTTTTGTTTTTAGTCAAGCTACTTCTCAGCTCATGCATAATTAAACCTGAATCTATAAATTTACTACTAAACCATCATAACCTGGTTCTATTCCTTTTGGAAGATATCTAAGTAGCTCCGTATATTTTAAATCTGATCCCATATGTGTAAGTATTGTTCTCTTGGAACCTACTTTTTTTGCAATTAATATGGCTTCATCAACCGATAAATGAGCGTCATGCTTTGAGTATCTTAGTGCATCAATTATTAAAAGGTCCAGGTTTTCAATTTTGGCCAATGTCTCATCAGAAGCAAAGCTACAGTCTGTAATATAAGCAAAGTTATTAATTCTATAGCCCAGAATATCCCAATCTTTATGTTTAACAGGTAGGGGAATTATCTCCACACCTTGTTCAACGAATGAGGCACTAACTTCTCTTAGATCTAACCTAGGCCTACCTGAAATATTTTTTTTATTAAAAATATAAGAAAAATTTTTCTTTATGTCCTCTATAGTGAAATTATTAGCGAAGCAACTAATTTTATCTTTTTTTATGTAACTGAAGATTCTCAGGTCATCAATTCCATGGGTATGGTCAGCATGGGAATGAGTATATAAAACAAAATCAATATTCCTTACATTGTTTACTAATGCCTGCTGCCTAAAGTCCGGAGTTGTATCTATTAATATATTCACATCATCGACAGTTATAAAAAGAGAGCTACGTGTTCTCCAATCTTTTTCATCAATACCTGCAGTATCTCTTCCTAAGACTGGAGATCCTACCGAGGAACCACAACCCAACATCAATACTCTCATTTAAAAAATATATCATCACTCATTAGTAATTCAAAAAGCCTTAGATATATTGTATTCTTATAATAAATGAATTCTAAGGCTAAAAAAAAGAGAATTGATGATTTAGTAAAGTTAATTAATTATCACAATAAACGCTACTACCTTGAAGATAAGCCTGAAATTAGTGATGAAGAATTTGATTTAATCTTAAAAGAACTGTTGGCACTAGAAGAGGAAAATCCAACTCTAATGGATCCAAGCTCACCTTCACAGAAAGTAGGAGGTTTTATTTCAAAAAACTTTAAAAAATTTCAACATCTAGAGAAGATGTACAGTCTTGAGAATATATCAAACAAAGAAGAGCTTAAAAAATTTATTATTAAAGTTGAAAAGACCTTCCCAAATCCTTCATTTATTTTAGAACCAAAATTTGATGGATCATCTGTTTCCATAACATATAAAAAAGGTATTTATAGCTCTGCCGCAACTAGAGGCGATGGTTCAACTGGAGAAGATATCACAGCAAACATTAAAACAATAAAGAATGTTCCTTTAAAACTTTTAGATGATAATCCACCTGACCTAATTGAAATAAGAGGTGAAGTAATATTTCCGATAAGAGAATTTACTTATTTAAACAAAAGATTAGAAAAAACTAATCAAGCCTTTTCTAATCCTCGCAATGCAGCGGCTGGATCACTTAGACAGCTAGATACTAGAATAACTGCAGACAGGCCACTAGTTTTTATCCCATGGGGGTTAGGTAAATCAATAAATCTTAATATTCAAACAGAGCTTAAACTTATATTGAAATTCAAAGAATGGGGTTTTTCATTACTTGGTGAATTTTTAAAAGCTGAAAATATAGATTTTATTCAAGACCACTTTGAAGATGTTTTAAAAGATAGAGATAGATTAGACTACGAAATTGATGGATTAGTAATTAAGCTAAATGATTTTAAAGATCAAAAAATATTAGGTTTTACTTCTAAGTATCCTAAATGGGCAGCAGCAATTAAATTCCCCTCAATGGTGGCAAAAACTAATATTCAGCAGGTTACTTATCAAATCGGTCGTACTGGAATGATCACTCCAGTTGCCGAATTGCAAGAAGTAGCACTGGGGGGTGTTAAAGTTAAAAGAGCTTCGCTTCATAATTTCGATCAAATAAAGTTACTTAATTTGAATGTTAAAGACGAAGTTTTAATAGAGAGAGCAGGCGATGTAATACCCAAAGTTTTAAAAGTATACAAAAAAATTAACTCTAACAAGTTTAAACCTCCACTAAATTGTCCGTCATGCAAATCATTGCTATCCAAGGAAGGTTCTTATCTTTTTTGTAAAGAAAAAAGTTGCATTGAAGTATTAAAAAGAAAGGTTGCTTACCTTGCGTCTAAAAAGTGTTTTAATATAATTGGTCTTGGAGAAAACATCGTAAACAATCTAGTCTCGAGTAATATTATTAAAAACATTTCTGATGTCTTTTGTTTAGAAAAAGAAAAACTTTTGAAACTTGAGGGTTTTGGTAATACACTTGCTGATAATCTAATACTAGAGATTAATAATAAGAAGTCTATTGCTCTTGGTAAATTTATAAGCTCTCTAGGTATAAGGAATGTAGGAGAAAATGTCTCAAATCTTTTAGCAAAAAACTTTTCGACGATTGACAGAATATCATCTCTGAAGGAAGATCAAATAGAGTCTATAGATGGAATTGGCCCTGAAATTGCAAAGAGTGTTGTAGAATTTTTTGTTGATAATAAGAATAAAGAAGAAATTAAAGTGATGATAGAAAGTGGTATTAAAATCTCTAGGGATATCTTGATCGAGGGAGATAAATTTCTGGGAAAATCAATCTGTATAACTGGAAAACTTGAGAATTATTCCAGAGAGGAATTAATTAAAATAATAGTTAAACAGCAAGGAAAGGTTGTCAACTCTATAAGTAAGAATACTGATATTTTAATTAGTGGTGAAAAATCTGGGTCAAAATTAGAAAAAGCAAAATTGTTAAACATAACAATTATGAACGTAAATGAGTTTTTAAATTTGTAAAAATAAAATCAAACCTAAGACAACTCTATAGATTGCGAATATAGTAAATCCACTAATGCTAGAAAATTTATAAAATAGCCTTAGAGTGAGATAAGAACTTAAAAAAGAAAATATTAGTGAAATTACTATATCAATCCAAATATCATTAATAATAACTTTATCAATATCTACCTTAAAAATTGCAAAGGAGAAGGCTCCGACAATAACGGGTATGGAGAGAAAAACTGAATATAATATTGAACTCTCTCTGTCTATGTTTAATATTCTTGAGGATATTATTGTAGATGCTGATCGACTCACGCCAGGGATCAAAGAAACACATTGCGAAAAACCAATTATTAAAGAATCTTTGTAGGAAATATTTTTTAAAGATTTGTTACTGTTAGAAAGTCTATCTGAAAAGAAAAGTGCTAAACCAAAAAAAACTGTTGTGAAAATTATCAACATATCAATCTGTCCAGAATTCTCTATCAAATCATATGCAAGAAAACCAACTATAAAGATTGGAATAGTAGAGATAATAATTGATTTTATAAAATTCCGATTTTTTAAAATTATCAGTTTAGACTTTGTATCGGTAACTAAAAAACAGATCAGTGCCAAGGCTGAACCCATATGCATCGAAGCAATTAGTAGTAAACTTAGCGATTCACTAGATAAAAATTTACTATAAATTATTAAATGTAGAGAAGAGCTTACTGGAATGAACTCGGTTATACCCTGAATAATTGACGCAATAAAAAGGTCAATCAACTTAAGAACCTGCTAAGTAAAATTGCTGTTGCTACATTGACATTAAGCGAATTAGTTAGCCCTTTCCTTTTTATTCGAACTAGCATGTCACAATTTTTACTAATTAAAGTACTAAGCCCTTTGTCTTCAGAACCCATTACTATAGCAATTTTTTCGTCGATAAATTTATCATATTTTGCATCTTTATAGTCATCACCATCAAGATGCGCTCCAAGTATCCAATAATCTTTACTCTTAAGTTCTTTAATAACATTTCCAAGATTAGATACTTGATAAAAATTTACCGAGAAAATTGCACCAGCGGATGATTTCACAGAACCGGGTGATACAGAGGCAGTCCTGTCACTTGGAATAATAATAGTAGATACTCCAAAGAAAACGGATGTTCTTGCAATTGCCCCTATATTTTGTGGATCCTGTATGTGGTCCAATATAATTATTTTCCCTAAATCATTGATATTTTGCTTTAATTCACTTAACCCCATAATAGAATTAACTTTAATTTCTGCAGCAATCGATTGATGATTATTGGTATTGGATAAGTTCTCAAATTGTCTATCTGAGATATATTCAATACTTATATGTTTTACTTTGGAAAGCTGTTTATCAGAAAATTTGTTAATGGTTTTTTTAGATACATACAACTTGACTATCTTTTCTGAATATAGGTTTATACAATCGAGAACGGGATTGACTCCATATATAATCATTCAGCTTTGAGCCTCCCTTGACTCTTTAAATTCATATTATTTGGGTTAATAAAATTGGTATAAACACTTAGGACTTTTTGATTAAAATATTTCTTATCCCAAAGTTCATTAGAATCAAAAGGTACTCCTTGAATATATGAGCCAAAATGCAAATGGTCTCCAAAAGCTAAACCTGTCTGTCCTGTTTTCCCAATAACAACTTTACTGGTAACCCTATCACCAACATCAACTGATATTTCACTTAAGTGGCTATATAAGGAATAAAAACCTAACCCGTGATCAATAATTATAGTTTTTCCATAGATTCCTAGACCATTATTACTCAAAAAGGTAACAATACCCTCTGAAGATGCATAAACTTTAGCATTCTCAATAGATGACAAATCATATCCCCAATGATAAGTAGTCATCAATGAACTTTCCATATCATTAAAGAAATAGTCCCTTTCATCACTATATCTTGAAAAAACTTTTGAATTTCTTAATTGGAGAAATTTACCCAAGGTAATAAGATTTTTTGTTATTTTTCTAGTTTCAGAAGCTATCTTTAAATTATTTTTTTTTCGTAATTCTAAATTTAATTCTAAAAAATTATCAACAGTAACAGATTCTATACTTGTATTAAAAATTTCATTATATTTATTCTTTACGAAGTCTAAATCGACAGCAATATCAGAAGTTTTCCATTTTTTATTTCTAAGTGTCTTTATTTTTTTTGAAAGAACTAACGAGTTTCCAGAAAGATCTTCAGCAATAATTTTAATTTTTCCATTTTTACAAGGCTTATTTCCACAAGTGAAAAAAACTAAATTCGAGATACTGTTCTCATTTACTTTAGTAATGGGATAAAATTTATTATCTATTTCTGTTTCAACATATGAACTTAATGTATCACTACTAGTTTCGTACGTTACATAGCCTATTCCACCAAGATACACATATGAATCTGTTCTTACTGACTTTATACTAGGTGGTTCAAAGTCTATGCTAATTTTAATTTTTTTATTTATATCAGAATCAAAAAACTTATTACTATAGTTAATCGTATAGTAGAGGTATAAAGATTTTAATTTATTTTCTTTTATGAATTTAACTGCTTCATCTTCTTGGTTTAAGGGAATAGAAATAAATTTTTCTTCGAAAACTTCATTTAAGCTACTCTCCTCATAGATTGGATAAATTGGGTCCTCTTTAGTCCCTAAGGAAACCCTGATCAACGATACTTTAGTATTATCTGAATTAATTTTAGCTTTTAAACCTGAATAAGAAATTGTATTTTTTGATAATAATTCAAAGCTAGGATTATGAGCAAATATTACATATAAAGCATGTATCCCATACAGAGAGCATAATATTAATATTACAGCTGTTAATTTAAATCTCTTTTTCTTTTCAAACACATTAATATCCTAAATACATAGTAACTAAATAAAAAAATGGCAAGATTAATATTAAGCTATCAATCCTATCCAAAACCCCTCCATGACCAGGCAATAAATCTCCGGTATCTTTTACCCCAGATTTTCTTTTTATTAGAGACTCCACTAAGTCCCCAATAATTCCTAAGAACGAAATAATCATACCAATGAACATTGATTCGAACAATGTAGTCATAAGATTAAGATAATCAAAAAGAAATATGGTAATTAGAACCGAGGATATGATTCCCGCAATTGAACCTTCATAAGTCTTATTAGGACTAACCTTAGGGAATGCTTTAGTGACACCAAAAAATTTGCCTACAATATATGCTGATATGTCATTAACGGAAGAAACAATGAGAACACAAGATAATAAAACTAATCCATTATCAAGATTCCTAATTAGTATGGAAAAGCTGATACCAAAGCCTATATAAAAAATAATAAACACATAAGAGTTCCAAAAACTCTCGATTTGAGTTCTATTGAAGAAAATTCTTATCAACCAGATGGTAAAAATTAATGCAGATAAATAAAGAAATAGCTGAGAATTAACGAAAGCTGAAATACATAAAGTTAATAGAGTCAAATAAGAAGCTATGGACATTCTTTTAGAGCGAGATTTCAATATCTTCTCATGTTCCCAAAAAGCTAATGAAGTTACTGTTACAACAAATGCAGTAAATACTATTCCTCCCATAAAGACTGAATAAATCACTATTGGCAGAAGGACTAAGCATGTTAAGAATCTCTTTAGAAGGTTGCTCATTTAAACTAATTAATAATACATTATGAATATAATTTCAATTTTTTTTAAAAGAATTCAATTTACTAAATAAAATATTTAGCTAAAATTTAAATTTAGAAATAATATTAAACAGGGATGATATATATGATACCAAAATATGCTTTCTTCACTAAAGGCAAAGGTGAAAGTAAAGAGAAGTTAACAAGCTTTGAAATGGCTCTTAGAAATGCTCAAATAGCAGAATTCAATTTAGTTAAAGTTTCTAGTATTATGCCCCCATACTGCAAAATAGTTTCAAGAACGAAAGGTCTTAAGATGCTTTCTGCAGGACAAATTGTATACGTAGTTTTAAGCGACGCTTCGACATGCGAGCCAAAAAGAAGGATTACCTCATCGGTTGGAATCGCAATGCCTGAAGACAGAAGCAAGCACGGCTATCTATCTGAGCACCATAGTTATGGCGAAAGCAAAAAAGAATCTGGTGAATATGCTGAAGACTTAGCTGCTTATATGCTTGCAACTACTCTTGGTGCACCTTTTGATTCTAACAAAAACTATAATGAACAAAAAGACATTTGGAAGATCAGCGGCAATACGGTAAGAACACAAGCAATAACTAGTATTGCTAATGGACCTGAAGATAGCAGCTGGGTCACAGTCGTAACTGGAATAGTATTCATTATTTAATCATTTTGTCAGCCAAAATTAGTGCTTCATTCTCTATTTTTTTCCCACTCATCATCCTTGCTATCTCTTTTACTCGCTCTTGTTTTGTAAGACTTCGTACCGCTATATTCGTTACACCTTTATTTAATTTCTTAGAAATTAGCAAATGAGTATCTGCAAAGGATGCAACCTGTGGCAAATGGCTAATGCATAGTACTTGAGAAGATTTAGATAATTTTGCAATTTTTTCTCCCAGTTTCTCAGCAACAGCTCCACCAATACCAACATCTGGTTCATCAAATAAAACAATTTTACTTTCAAAAACTTTAGAAATTTCCAGGGAGATTACCAACATTATCCTGGATAGTTCACCACCTGAGGCTACGGACTTTAATGGCTCGGGAGGAAAATCTGGGTTTGCTGAAAAAAGAAACTCAATATCATCGATACCATTATTACAAATCTCTATCTCACGAAAACTCACAATCCAATTTGAACTTGGTATTCCCAAATCAATGAGTCCATTCTTGATTAATTTACTCAAAATAAGAGAGCCCTTTTTACGTTTTTTTGAGATGGTCCGAGCTTCTTTTAAGCAAATGTCCCTTAAAAGACTATTTTCTTTCTGAATTTTTAAAATCATATTATCAATATTAGGTTCACGTGAGAACATATCACTTATATGATCTCTTTTTTTTATTAGCTCATCTGTAGTGAGCTTATACTTTCTCCTTAGATCTTTTAATAAGAATAATTGGTCTTGTTTATTGCTAAATAATTCATCTTCAGAAGCTTCATTGTTTAGCATAGAGACCTGATAAGACAATTCACTTATATTGGAGGACAACTCCTCAACAATCTTGTTTATGTTTTCATCTATAACGCTTGATCTGGCAATTCTGGTTTGAATCTCATTAATGGAGCTTGTACCATCATTGTCAATAAAGGAAATTAATTCTGAGATGGCCTCCTTGTTTTCATTAATCGTTTTTTGATTTTTAACTTCTTCTATAAATTTTAGTTCCTGGTCAACATTTTTTATATTTATTTTCTTGAGTTCATTTAGTTGAAAACTTAAAAACTCCCTCTTTTCGTCGATTTCCTTCTTTTCACTTACTATCTTATTAAGTTGCTTAGATGACTCCAGATATTTGATGTGATTCGACTTATAAGATAATAACAAATCTTCCATATCAACAAACTTGTCCAAAACATAAAGCTGATAACTCTTATCTACAAGAAAAGATTGGGTCCCTTGTGCAAAAAAAGAAAAATAATTTGCAAATATTTCAATTACTATATCTGCTTTGACTTTGACATTATTAATATAATATTTGGTTATCTTATTTGAACTAATTTTCCTTATAATCTTGAATAAACCGTTGCTTTCAATCTTAAAATTGTTTTCTAGAAGAATCTTTTCAATATTTTTACTTTTTAATCTAATAACAACAGATATTACCGTCTCATCATCTTTATTTTTAATTAGTTCATGAGGAAATTTCTTAGCAGGAAAAAAGGCTAGAGTACTAAGCATCAAAGACTTTCCAGCTCCAGTCTCTCCTGTCGCTATATTCAATCCATCACTGAAATTAACTTCAATACTTCCGAGGATAGATAAATTTGTAACTTCTAGCTTCTCAAGCATTTTGCTTAATTTGCCCTTCTCCTAAAATAACAAACTTCTTAGTTGTTAGCTCATTAAGTCCCATCGGGCCAAAGGCATGTAGCTTTGTTGTACTTATTCCAATTTCAGCTCCTAAGCCTAATTCGTTTCCATCATTAAATCTTGTCGAAGCATTGTGCATAATAGCTGATGAGTTTACGGAATTAATAAAGTACTCGGCACTTTTCTTATCATCCGTAACTATTGATTCAGTATGAAGAGAACCATATTTCTCTATATGGTTTATAGCTTCATCGATATTGCTGACAATCTTAATATTCATTTCTAAATCTAGATATTCCTTATGCCAGTCGTCCTCTGCTACTTCAATTATGTTTTTATTGTTAACTATTTCTTTAATTTTATTATTCGTATGAACTTTTACTTTATAGGATTCAAGAATTTTAAATAGGTCTGGTAAAATTTTTGAAGCTAATTTTTGATGAATCAAAAGAGTTTCCATTGAATTGCACACCCCAGGTCTTTGAACCTTTGAATTAACTGCTATCTCAATAGCTTTCTGCATATCTGCGAACTCGTCTATATATACATGACAAACTCCTTTGTAATGTTTTATAACAGGTATTCTTGAGAAATTAGATATAAATCTTATGAGATTTTCTCCACCTCTAGGTATTACTAAGTCTATATAATCATCCAAAGTAAGAATAAATTTCAAAGCTTCTCTATCAGTAAGAGGTATCATGTTAATTGAATTGGAATCAAATCCAGTCTCAATTAAAGCATTCTTAATAATCTTAATAATACAAAGGTTAGTGTTAAAGCATTCTGAGCCACCCCTGAGAATTGTTGCATTTCCAGATTTTAGACACAAAACTGCAGCATCGGAAGTAACATTTGGTCTAGACTCATAAATTATAGATATAACACCTAATGGAATCGATTGCTTATATACCCTTAATCCGTTTGGTCTTTCAGTAAGAACCTCTCTCTTTCCTACAGGATCATCTAGGAGAATAACATCTTCAATGTTTTGCTTCATCTGATTAATTTTCTTTTCATCTAAAGTCATTCTTTCAATAAAAGCGCTATTAAGATTTTTCTTTTCGATTGACACTAAATCGACCTTGTTGGCCTCAAGTATCTTGCTACTTGAATGTTCAATACCAGATATAATTTTTTTTAGAATATTATTTTTTTCTTCAGTTGAAGCTTTGGCTATTTGATATGAAGCCAGCCTTGTGGATTTGGCTAAATCTTCAATTTGTCTCTTAATTTTATCATCCATAATTTGTTGACCTTTTTTGTATAATAAATCAACCTATTTACAAGGTCAAAGTTTCTTGAGTATATTAAAGATGCATAACTAGAGTCCAATCAAAGGAGAAATGAAATGGAAGAAACACTATCTATAATAAAACCTGACGGAGTTAACAAAAAGCTAATAGGAACTATTTTAAAAAAGTTCGAAGATAATGGTTTGGAAATTATACATATTAGGCGATTAACATTAACTACAGAACAAGCTGGCGAATTTTACTCCATACACAAAGAGCGTCCTTTTTATAAGGAATTAGTAAGTTTTATGACCTCTGGTCCGTGCGTGCCTTTTGTAATAAGAGGAGAAAATGCAATATTAAAGGTTAGAAAGATAATGGGTGCTACTGACCCATCCGAAGCAACGAAAGGAACTATAAGGGCAGATTACGCAGACTCAATTGATAAAAACATAATTCATGGTTCAGATTCTAAGGAATCTGCAGAAGTAGAAATTCCTTTTTTCTTTGGTTAGGGAAGGAAAAGTTTTAATTCATCAAGAAAAAATCTACCTAATTCGTTAGTTAGTCTATTTCTTTCTATTTTATCTAATATTTTCAAGTTCCCTACTTTTATACTTGCGTCACCGCATGGATTAATCATCTCAAACTTCTTTAAGTCACATTTTATATTTAATGAGATTCCATGCAAAGTGACTCCTTTCTTAACTGCAACCCCAAAGAAAGATATTTTATTACCATCAACCCATAGACCAGGTCCCTTTTTGCTCCTACTTGCAGAGATATCTTTTGATTTTAAGAATTTAATTAGAAAACTATGCATCAAATCAACAAAATCATGCAGAGAAACTCCTAATTTTTTTATATTAAGAACTGGATAAAATACTTGCTGCCCATGACCGTGAAAAGTTATATCACCTCCCCGTGAAGAGCGGATAAAAGGTATGTTCTCATATTCTTTATTCTTGGTAAATCGGCCAACAGTATAAACATCCTTATATTCAAGAAAAAGTAGGCAGCCTGGAGAGTCTTTAGTTAGGACATCAAGGTGAATAAGATTTTGGATTATATTAAAGTCTTCATAATTTTGAGGTATATCGAAATTCTTAGTTAAGATTTTATTTATCACTATCTGTTATTATAACTATAATAATGAATAGTATGAATATCAGTATAGAAAAATTTATAGAGCATAAAGACGGTATTACTCTTAAAGTAGTTGATTCCACTAGTTATTCTCTACAGGCGATAAAAGAGTCTCTAAACTCAAAATCGGATGATGCTTTAGACAACATAATGTTCTTCGACTTTAATAAGAACAAAGATGTCCAAAGTTTAATTAGTATATTCAATACCTACCCCTACTCTTCAGAATTCAGGTATGTAATTGTAAGTGGAATTAAAGAAAAAGATTCTGAGATAATAAGGCAAATACAAGACTACCTGTTAGATCCAATGAAAACTACAAAGCATATTTTTATTGTTGAAAATAAAAAAATAAATATTAAATGTCAGTTTGAAAGTTCAGATGATGATTCAGAAAAGGGAACGATAAATTTTATAAAGAATCAACTAAAATCTAGGAATATAGATTTAAAAGAAAAGAATATCAGAGAGTTAGCTGTTAAATCTAAGAATAAATTATCAATCATCTCTTTTATCGAAAAGATTCAAACCCTGAATAAGGCTAATTCTCTAAATCAGAACTTAGTTGAGGATTTATTAAAAGATCAGAAAAGTGACTCTTATAAAGAGACCTATGATTTAATGAATTATATCAATAATAAGAATCTAAAAGCATGTTTGCTGGAGATACAAAAAACTAATTTCAAAGAAAACATATTTCTTGAAATATCCAGAATAACTTGGAGATTTAGAACTTATTTAAAAATTAAGAGCTTGAAAGATGCATCATTTTCTAGTGAAGAAATAATGAAGACGACAAAAGTATCCAAGTATCAATATAAGTATTTTGATCAAGAGACTAATCGTAAGAAAACAAATGAGATTCTTCAAGCATTACAAGCACTAAGAGAAGTTGATGTCTTAATAAAAACTACAAATCTGAACTATGACAATATATTACTGAATTTATTTAAAAAACTTTGTAAAAATTAAGAAAGCTTTGAAATTCTTGAAATATTTCTGGAAGCGTTTCTTTTGTGAATAATTCCTTTGGATGCAGCTTTATGGAAAGCTGAAACAACACCACGTAATAACTCGTCCTTATTATCGGACCCTTCAGCCAGCGAAACTTTGTAAGCTTTAAGTTTGGTTTTAATACTAGAAAGGGCAGACTTGTTTCTCAGTCTTCTTTTGACATCTTGCCTAACTCTCTTCTTTGCTGACTTACTTTTATTTGCCATAATTTATTCCTTTATTTTCCTAGTTTTATCATTATTGTCAAACTTTTATTTAAATTATCCAAAAATAAAGTATTATTAGAAAATGAAATTCTTTCTAGATAGCGCTAATTTAAGCGAAATTAAAGAAGCATCAGAATTAGGACTTCTCGATGGAGTTACTACGAATCCTTCTTTAGTAGCAAAGGAAAATAAACAAAATGACTTTAAAACAACTATCAAAGAAATATGTAAGATTGCAGGAGGTCCTGTTAGTGCAGAAGTAATTTCTACGGATTTTAAATCTATGAAAAAGGAAGCTTTAGAGCTTTCAAAGATAGATAAGAATGTTGTTATAAAACTTCCAATGACTATTGATGGAATAAAAACGACCAAGTTTCTTTCAAAAAAGAAAATTGCTGTCAATGTAACCCTCATTTTTAGTGCTCCGCAAGCTCTAATTGCTGCAAAAGCAGGAGCTGCTTATGTAAGTCCTTTTGTAGGAAGACTTGACGATATATCCTCAAATGGAATGAATCTAATTACAGAGATTTCTGATATTTTCTTAAATTATGGTTTTCCTACTGAAATCCTTGTAGCAAGCATTAGAAACCCTATTCATATTGTTGAATCTGCTAGGATGGGAGCCGATGTAGCCACGTTACCCTTTAAGGTTCTTCTTCAACTCTTTAAACATCCATTAACAGATATTGGTTTAGAAAATTTCTTAAAAGATTGGAATAAAAAATAAAACTAGTTCTTACCTGCAATTAAATATTCAACATTTCCCTTTGTTCCTTTAATTGGAGATTCAATTGGGCCACTTATATTCTCATAAAAACTATTAACAAAAGTACGAACCCTTTCTATGGCTTGATCACGATAAGATTGGTTCCTTACAATTCCGTTCTTACCTATCTTTTCTGGAGTTAGTTCAAATTGAGGTTTAATTAAACCTAAAAAAGTGTTTGTTTTACTGCTAAATTCTTTAAAAAAATCTTCAAACTTTGTAATTGAGATAAAAGAAACGTCCATAACTATAATATCAATTTCATCATTAATTAAATCTTTTTTAATGTACCTTGCATTCAATTTTTCAAAATTTATTACTTTAGTATTATTTCTAAGTTTATAGTCCAATTGACCATATCCAACATCTACGCAGTAAACTTTAGATGCACCCTTTTTCAATAAACAATCAGTAAAACCACCGGTAGAAGCACCAACATCAAGACAGATCAGGCCTTCAGGGTTTATATCAAAAGATTTAATTGCTTTCTCTAACTTCAGACCTCCCCTACTAACGAAATTATCTTTTAAAAGTTTAATTTCTATTTTTGCCTCAACATCAATTAGTTTTGATGAAGCGAGGACTTTTTCACTATTAACAAAAACTTCGCCCGAGAGTATATGAACTTGAGCATTGGTCCTGGTAAGAAAAATTTTCCTCTCTACTAATAATAAATCTAATCTTTTTTTCATAATATCAACCAATTACCATTAGAAGTAATATTAAGTATTCTAAACATAATTATGAATGAAGTAATTGTAAACAGAAAAAAAAATATTAAGGTCTGTTGCTGTGTTATTCAGTTTGAAAAAAAAATACTGATTTTAAGGAGAAAACATACCGGACTTAGGGACGGATTATGGGAGTTTCCTGGTGGTAAACAAGAGGACGAGATCGCTATTGAATGCGCTAAAAGAGAAGTTTACGAAGAGATAGAATTCAAAATAAACAATATAAAGTTTCTTTGTAAGGTAAAAAAAGAATATAAAGATATAAATATTGAATTAGAGAGTTTTATTACTTTTACTGAATTTATTTTTAAACCTGTTCTTAAAGTACATGATGCTTACAATTGGGTGACTTTATCTGAACTAAAAAATTATGATTTTCCAGAAGCAAATCAGGAAATTATTGATATACTTATTTACAATGGATAAAAAGATTTTTCCAGATGTACTTAAAAATGTGGTAATTGACCATACTGATTTTTTTTGTGATAATCCCTCAATTTTATATTTCTCAATTAATCAACTGGAAGTTTACATAAAATCATATTCATTTGATAGTCTCATTTCAGCAGTTTCTGCTTACCCTCAAATTTATCTGGAAAAGGGGTTAGACCTAAATGAAACTTTTCTGAAAATTAGTCCATCAAGAATAGACTTATCAGTTGAAGAATCTAAGTATATTCTAGATAAAATTGCATCACCAGCTAGCATAGTTTGGACTACTCATCAATACTTGCTTTACTTGATTCAAAATGTAAATAGCCTTAAGAGGAAGTTCGAATTAATCCGTAAGAAAAATCATTTAGAGAGTTCTTTGATTGGAAGGAGGAAGGTTATTTCAAGGAAAAAATTTGAAGAATTTATTTATGGAGTTCAAAAAAAAGAAAATAGGAAATATTAGTTTTTCCTAATTATATTAGTTATTATTTTTACTAAAGTTGAAATAAAATTATCATTAATAATTTTATATTTATTGGAGGAATATTATGGATTTTAAAAATAAAGTAATTATTGTCACAGGCGGGGGTACAGGGATTGGAAGAAGTACATGTATTGAGCTTGCAAAAACAGGTATCAAACAAGTTATAGGTAATAGAAACGTTGAAAAAGGAAACGAGGTTGTAGAAATAATAAGAAAGAATGGTGGAGAAGCGGAATTTCTCCAAACTGATGTATCTAAATCTGAAGACGTTAAAAATCTTATAGAATTTACTTTAAATAAATATGGGCAATTTCAGTATGCGTTTAACAATTCGGGTTTACTTGGTGATGTTGAGCCTATAGCTACTCAAAAGCCAGAAGATTCATCATACATTGTAGATGTAAATATCAAAGGAGTTATTTATTGTTTGCACTACCAAATTGAAGAGATGTTAAAGTACGCCTCACCCGAAAACCCATGCAGCATAGTTAATAATAGTTCTATTTTATCTCATGCAGCATATGGTGGACTAACAGTTTATTCTGCAACAAAACATGCTGTAACCGGTCTAACGAAAGGGGCAGCTCTCGAACTTGCTCAATCAAACATCCGAGTTAATGCTGTGGGGCCAGGTCCTATTAGAACCCCTATGCTAGAAAATCCAACTGATGGTCATCCAGAACAATTTGGTGGAATGGTTCCTATGAACAGAATTGGTGAGCCAAATGAAATTAGCGACGCAGTTCAGTGGCTCTTATCAGAGGAATCAAGTTACGTAACTGGTCACACGCTTATGATTGATGGCGGTTTTTGTGCACAATAAAAATTTGATGAATTAAGAACTAGCAACATTAAATTAGCGTGATTGCAAGTAAAGCATTAAAAAATCTAAAAATATATAGTTTTTTGGTTATTGTATTCAAATGAATTTCTTACTTCTATATGTTTTTTTAGATGTAGTAGCTTTTAGCTCTATAATAATCTCAGTGCTCCCTTTTCATGCAAAAATGTTAGGAGCTGGTCCTTTCTTGGTAACAATCTACATATCAACTTTTTCGTTCATACAATTCTTTGTTTCCCCATTACTCGGACGATTATCTGACAAGCTGGGAAGAAGGCCTCTTCTTATTTCTTCATCAATTGCTGATATGATTTCTCATATAATTATGGCATTTGCTAACACATTACCCATGCTATTTATTTCGCGATTAGTGGCCGGATTATTTTCTTGTAATATCTCTGTTGGATCGGCACTTGTCTCAGATTTGACTGATGTAAAAGAAAGAACAAAGCACGTAGGGAGGTTTAATTCGGCTTATAGTCTGGGATTTGCAATTGGTCCCCTAATTGGTGGCTACTTAGCAGGGTCAGACAGCCTGAATCCTAAATACTTCAATTCTTCGATCTTTGCGGCTTTAATTAATATAGTCAATATATTTATATTAGTTTCTTTCTTAAAATCACCAGCTAAGAAAGAAACTAATATCGACCATATTTCTGATAAAAAAAATAGCATTCTCTCTTTATTAAAACTAAGAAATCTTACTTATCTTTTTGTACTATATTTTTTGGTTAATTTTGTTTTCTCTGGATTAAATGGAATTTTTGCTTTATGGTCTGAAGCAAAATTTCAGTGGGGTCCTCAGCAAATAGGAATAATGATGTCTTTTGTTGGCATACTACTTGCTTTTCATCAAGCAGTAACTATTAATCTTTTTATTAAGAAGTTTAACGAAAAAAAGACAATATTTATTTCAATACTTTTCATCTTTATTGGTATTTATACATTAACTATATCCTACGATTATATGGTCTTATCTATAGCTATATTCTTTTGCACTATGGGTATTGGAATATTAAATCCCACGATAAATAGCTTAATAAGTATCAACTCAAAGGAGAATCAGGCTGGTTCAGCTTTAAGTATTAATCAGTCTGGTCTTAGTATAGCTAGGTTCACAGGGCAACCTTTTTCTGGATTTTTCTTTCAAAGTTTTAGCATAAATACTCCACTTTATATTGGCTTATTTATATTAGTCGCGGTACAAATATTTTATGCAAAAAAACTAAACTCCAAATGATTTTTAGTTAAAAGGTTGCTAATTAGCCACGTCTTTATTTCTGTAACACGACGTGATTCCAGCAACATTCTGAAAAAATGCAAAATGCTCATCTTTAAGTATGTTCATCAACTTGTCACCTTCTTCTTGCATATTGTTCTGAAAGCATGTTGAAGCCGCAATTGCGTAAAGCTGATAAAAGTCTGGCTTTGCTCTTAAAGCTCTTCCAAAGGCCCTTATAGCATTAGTAAGCTCTCCTAGACCTTTGTAGGAAAGTCCTAATAGGTAGTTCTTTTCAAACTTATGTGCTTTGTCTTCAAGCTTGGAGAATATTTCTATTGAAGTCCTATAAAAACCTTGTTCAAGACATTTTGAACCTATTTGAATTACTGTATCTCTATTCAATGGTAATACATTAGAAATCTTTGTATAAAGATCCTGTGCTTTTACATCTTCACCTAAACTAAAAAGACAGCTGGCCTCAATAAGCATCTTGTCAAAACCATGTGGGCTTTCATGTGAAATAGTACTCAAACAAACCAAAGACTCATCATATCTTTTAGAATTCATTAGAGCTATAGACTTGTTCACTAAAGCATCAGAGTCGTTGGGGTTTTTACTTAAAATATCATCATAGATTTCTATCGCTCTCTTTAAATTTCCAACCCTTGTTTCTTCAAATGCTTCCCTCAGAAAATCATGAGGTTTATTTTCTTTTTCCATATATTTAAAGTACCATATTTTCTGAATTGTTTATAAAACTTAGAATTTATGAAAGTTATCAAGATATATTATGTCGAACTTCGAATCTGGAAAAATAGAAAAAGATTCATTATCATCTAATATCGAATACCAAAACTCAAAATACTCTTTTCTTGGGTGACCCCAAGGAGTAACTTTAGACTTAGGAAAAATTAGCAAATAACCCTCCTCTACTTTTGATTTTAGAAAGACTTTATATTCTTTAGAGTTGTAAATATTTGAAGTAAAGTAAAAATAATCAACTGGTGCAATATCTAGTTCAAAGTATTGTATATAAGACCCTGCACCATAGATTATTACCTTACTCTTTTTTCCTAATATTTGCCTGAGAGAATCTATTTGCTTAATGTCGGTGTTAATTTTTTTTGCTTTAAACGCTGAGTTGGATAATAAGAATCTATATTGATTATTAATTATTGTTGGCACACCATACCTATTAAAAGCAAGTGGAAACAACAAAAAGATAATTGGTATTATCTTTATAATTCTAAATTTTAAAAAATTTTCACTTAAGGATTTAAAGAAATTTGATTTTAAGTCAATATAAATAAAAAATAATATCAAGAAAGAAGTACTAACACTAATAAATGAGAGGATAGTGTTTTTATAAAAACAAAAAGTGAAATTAACAATAGTTAAGAATATTAAAAAAATATATATACTTAATTTCTCTTTTTTAATTCCCGAGATTCTATTAGCAATATTTGATGATAATATGCCGATGAATAATAACGCAATCCAAATTATTGAAAATTTTTGAATTTTATTAGATTGAATAGAATATTTGAGAAACTGTTTGGTGCCAATATTCTCTCCATAGGAATAGACGTAAACATACAAAAGACTAAAGGCCGCTATAAAGATTAGAAGTTTTATTAAGTTTTGTTTAATCCACAGAGCTAATGCCTTTAAAGTATTCATCTGCATCTCAAATAAGGAGAGCATTAATAGAGTCAGGAAATAGGCTATAGAATAAAGGACTCCCATGTTAAATGAAAAAATCAGAACTATTATCAATGTTGCGAATAATCTTTTTGATTTAATTCCGCAAATAATAGCGACTAATGCTAGTGGTAACCATAAGTCAGCTCTTAGTGGAGAATATTGAATAAATACTGATCCAAACTTCATGTCGATTAAATAAAATCTTAGGAACACAATCGTAAAAGCAGACAGGATTAGGATATATTTATTTCTTATCAAGAAACTTAATAATTTATAAAGTCCTAATAAGTATATAAAAAGAATGAGATTTAGAAAAATATAAAAATTATAAATTTCAAAACCGATCTTGTCCCAAAGAGCTATTAGTAAGGGTATTAGTAGATCATATTGAAAATACACTGAGTTTGGATTGACTTTGTTCAATATTCCTAAAGCTGGAATAGCAAAAAACTCTAAATCATATTGTTGCAAGAAGCCGACGGGTAGGATTGAACAAAAGAAAATGAGAACACTATATGAATAGAACCTTCTTTTTGAATCATCCCTACTGATGGCTATATAGAACAAGCAAGTATAGAACAAGAAAAATAACCAGGATTTAATATTATAAAAGTTATACTCCTGAAACTGCCAATAGAAGTCGGAAGCTTCAAAATTGCTGGCAATCCAGAGTATAAGAAAGATTAATATAAAAGATAATAAAGTATAATTTTTTATAGCACTGTTTGCTTCTATTGATAAAATGTCTCTTTTGCCCGCTAAATATAAATTTAACGATACATATAAAAAGGCTAAAAAAGTAAGAAGAAAAGATTCTATTCCAGTGTTAGCTAAAGACCAATAATTATTAAAAGAAGGGAAAAAGTTTGCAGGTGGAACTTCATATATAGGGATGTTAACTAAGTTAGGAAAAAAACTAAAAAGTACGTAAATAGGTAAAAAAAGTATGACAGGGTAGTAAGCATATCTCTTAAACTTATTGCGACTAATATCACTATTCATTTCACAATTATAGACATATTATATAAAAAAGTACGTAAAAAAAAATAAATGTGATTTGTTTTTTCGTATCTCAGGGTTAAAATAAAAAAAATATTAATTTTGATAGGAATTAAATGAAAAAAAAAATAATTATATTGTCAGGTGGTTTTGACCCTATACATTCTGGTCATATTTCAATGTTTGAAGAAGCTCGAGAACTTGGGGATATTGTAGTCCTGCTAAATTCCGATGAATGGCTTATAAGAAAAAAAGGTAGCTTTTTTATGGACTGGGAAGACAGAGAATCAGTTGCAAAGAATATTTCTGGGGTTATAGATGTTCTTCATTTTAATGATGATGATGGGACGGCTGTTCAAGGCATTCTTGATGTAGCTAAAAAATATCCTAATCATGATGTTTCTTTTGCAAATGGTGGGGATAGAAACAAACAAACAACTCCTGAAACTAAATTCTGCTCTGAGAATGGAATTAACGAAGTATTTAATGTTGGTGGGGGGAAAACGCAATCTTCTAGTAACATATTAGACAAATGGAGAGACTCTCCTATGCCTCGTCCTTGGGGTGAGTGGCATTCATATAAAGAATTTGATATAGATAATGCTAAGGCAAAATTAAAATCATTAATCGTAAAGCCTGGTCAAAAACTTTCTTATCAGAAGCATAATCACAGAAATGAACATTGGTTTGTAATTAAGGGTAACGCAACTATTGTTTTAAATGATAAAGAGCATACAGTGGAAACCTTTAAACATTTTGATATAGCTGTAAACGAATGGCATCAACTTATAAATAATGGTTCCCAAGAACTCATAGTAGTTGAGGTTCAATACGGTAAAGCATGTGTTGAAGAGGATATAGAAAGAAAATAAATTGAAATCTCTAAATATTGTCATCCCTTGCTTGAAAGAGGCAGAGAATCTTAGGTTCCTCCTTCCTCAAATTATCGAAAACTTAGATCCTACAAAAGTTGAATATGAAATTATTATCGTTGATAGTTGCGCACCTATGGATGATTCTCCAGATGTTTGCTCAAAGTTTCAGAATGTTACTTATGTAAATACTCTAGGGGTAGATAATTATGGAAGTGCTGTTAAGACAGGAATTAAGACAATATCTAAAGAGTTTACTTTATTTATGGATGCAGATGGATCTCATAACCCTAAATTAATTCCTAAAATAATGGAAAAAATTGGACAAAACGGAATCTGCATAGCCTCTAGGTATTGTTTAGGTGGAAAAACAAATGATAAAGTTACATCGATCTTCCTGTCAAAACTTCTAAACTTTGTTTATTCACTTATTTTAAGAGTTAGTTGTTCAGATTGGTCAGGCAGCTTTAAAATGTATGAGACTAAGCTATTAAAAGAAATTGATCTTAAATCTGAAAATTTTGACATAATCCCAGAAATCGTATTTAAAACTACAAAATTAAATAATATTAAAAAGATAATAGAAGTTCCATATACTTTTGATACTAGAGTTCACGGAAAAACCAAAAGAAAACTAAAAACTTACTTAGATTTCCTTTTAACACTTATAAAATTAAGACTTAGCTGACTAATCCAAATTAAGTTCATATTTAATCATCATTTCTGCTAATGACTCAAATTTGGTTTTAGGTTTCCAACCTAGTTCTTTACTAGCCTTAGAACAATCACCAAGAAGCAAGTCAACTTCAGCAGGTCTATAAAAGTCCTTACTGCAAACAACTATCTTGTTTCCACTATCCTTTGCAATAGCTACAGTATCTACCCCTTCTCCTGACCACTCAAAGTCAATCCCAGCATGATTTAAGGTAACCTCAACAAACTCTCTAACTGAATGGGTTTCACCTGTAGAAACAACATAATCATCTGGTGTGTCTGATTGAAGCATTAAGTGCATAGCCTCCACGTAATCGCCTGCAAAACCCCAGTCTCTTTTTGCATCTAAATTACCAAGGACTAATTGATCTTGCTTACCTTTTTTAATTCTAGCTATCGCTTTAGATATCTTCTTTGTAACAAACTCATTGCCTCTCAAAGGTGATTCATGATTAAACAATATTCCGCAACAACCAAATATATTATATGATTCACGATAGTTCATTGTAATAAAATGTGAATAAACCTTCGCAACACCATAAGGGGACCTTGGATAAAAAGGAGTTTCTTCATTTTGAGGAGTCTCCATTACCTTTCCAAACATTTCTGATGATGATGCTTGATAGAACTTGGTTTCTGGTGAGATAGATCTAATAGCCTCTAGTACTCTTAAAGTTCCTAAGCCTGTTACTTCTGCTGTGTAGAGTGGAGTATCAAAACTAGCACCAACGAAACTTTGAGCTCCTAGATTGTAAACTTCATCCGGCTTTACAGATTCTATAACATTTCTTATGTTAGTCTCTTCTAATAATTCGAATTCTTTTATTTTAACATCTTTATCAACACCTAAAATCTCAAGTCTTTCAGTGTTGTAGTTAGAATTTCTTCTTGCAGCACCATAAACTTCGTAACCTTCTTTCAATAAGTGTTGTGCTAGATATGCTCCGTCTTGTCCGGTAATACCTGTTATTAAAGCTTTTTTCATTTGGAATTCTCCTGTACTTGATATTATAAATTAATAATAAAAGATTTATACTTAATCAATTTATACATTAAAATGAGTAAAATTCATACATTGCATTAAACATTACGGAGAATTGGTTCTTAGACCCCTGTCTTTTGACAAGTTGACTATTCCCAGCATCGCCCATCAGACGGTCATAACCTATATTGACTAGACCTGTTATCTTTTCACTTAAAGGAAAGATAACATTGTTTGACAGTGAAGCTTTATATATTCCTGACTCAGGTTTGTAGAATTTATACATAGCTTTAGGGTCATTAAAAGCAGGGTAAGGTGTTCCATACCATTCGTTCAAATAATCGCCATTTGCATAATTAAAGGAAATTGAGGTCGTATTAGCTAAAGGTTGCTTAAAATTTACCCATCCAAGTGTTTCGTAATTT
Organism: Thermodesulfobacteriota bacterium; assembly: GCA_029246845.1. Lineage (GTDB taxonomy): Bacteria > Desulfobacterota_D > UBA1144 > UBA1144 > UBA1144 > TMED58. The sequence goes on along the minus strand of JAQWMJ010000051.1, from coordinate 1,986 downwards.
AATGAAAATTTGCTATCATATGAACCGCTGTAAAAATCTTTAGCATCTGTAACCATTGAATATCCCAATGAGAAATTATATGGAAGAGAGTACCCTAAATCTAATCCAACCTGGAAGTGAGGGTCAATTTCTTCAAGACCTGCTAAAGAATTATCATCTCCATTCTGTCTTCCAAAATCATATTCTCCAAACAGGCTTAAACTAAATTCCTGATTATCATAAAGACTTAAATTTGCATATGGTCCATAAAAATTAAATTCATTTAAAGTAGTTTTGCTTTGATCCTTATAGGTTAAAGCGATCATAGGAATCCACATAAATCTTCTAGAGCTTGATCCATCATAAGTGGGCTTCGAAATAAAACCACCGCCTGCATAAATGGATGTCTTAGGTTTAACATCATCGTGGCCTTTTGAATAAGACTCAAAAGTTGAGCTTATTAATACTATTAATAAAAAAACTATAAATTTATTCATCTCTACCTTCCTTTTCTTCATTATAAATCAATTGCAACATAACAATCAAGATGAGACAGTGTCTTATCTTGAAGTATTAAAGTCAAGGAATGGAGATAAAATTATTTATAAACAAAGTATTTCATCAATAAGTACCTTAATACAGCTGTAGGCATTAGTAATATTGCTTGGACAAAATATAAATTGTAATCAAGTTGATCACAATAATACAACACACCGACACCTAAAAAATAATTAAGTGCATATATGAACACAAATTTAGGTATATTTGAGTAAGATTTATTTTTAAAAACAATTCTACCAAAAGTAGTAAAGTTAAATAAAATGCCAGCAATCGTTGATATCAAAGCAGATATTGTAAAATGCACACCTATCCACAAAAAGAAAGCAAAGATTGAATAGCCAAATAAGGTATTCAACAAGCCTACACAAAGGAACAAAATAAATTTTTTATTTTGATTAAAGAAATTTAGTAGCTTTTCCACTGTATGAATCTTACCAAAGAAAGTAGATAAAAAAAATTATTTTAGAAATTTAAAGAAAAGCTCTTCTTCCTCATTAGTAAGCTGTGGAGACATCCTATGGAGTGGATTTGATTCCATAGAGCCTGTTTTTGTTACTCTACTCTGTATCTTAGGGAAGTATGTTTGATTTGGATCAACTGGAACTATAAAGACAGATGGACCACTAGAATGAAAATATTTTAAAAAAGTTTTATCCGTATCAAAATTATTATTCAATTTATATGATTTAAGTCCCCAAGCCAAAAATAACTTTTCCCAATTAGGGATTCCTAAGCCACTTTTAATATCACAGCCCATATATTCTCCATCAAAATAATTTTTTTGAGTCATTCTAATCGAGGCATAACCAGAATCATCAAAGATGAAAGATTTGATATTCAGTTTATTTATCATCATCGTACCGATTTCTTGAAGATTCTGTGAAAAACCGCCATCTCCTTCTAGATGAATTACTATTTTTTTATTATTAGCGAAGGATGCTCCAATTGCTGCCGAAAGACCATATCCCATTGCCGCCAGACCTTTATTGGATACAATCTTTTGACCCAACTTGGGAGTAAAAGCTTGCTTAAAGGCTGTAAAAACCCCTCCACTACTACATGGTACTAGGACATCCTTTGGCCTTGAAATATAAGATAACTTTTGCATTAAAAGGTAAGGTGATACATATTTATTTCTAGTTTTATTGCTCTTATCTATAAGCGGAAAATCTTTTTTTACTTTTTTGCAAAATTTAATCCATTCAGAATTAGAGCCAAGGTTCTGACGTAGTACCCGAGGTAGAAAATTATTGACATCAAATGAGTAAGGCCATTTAACTTTTGGGTGACCTTTCTTAAGCTCTCTCTTGTCTATGTCGACCTGAATTATATCCCCTATAGGAATAAATTCCTTCCAGTTAAAACCTGTCTGCTGCAAACCTAGTCTTGTACCCAACGCTAAAAGCAAGTCCGACTGCTGAATAATAATATTTGCATGTCTTTGAC
>JAQWMJ010000053.1:0-33823 GCA_029246845.1 Thermodesulfobacteriota bacterium | reverse complement strand
TACATTAACTTTAAATTTTTCCGTGGCAAATTCTATATCTAGAATCTTTCTTGCATTAGCTAGCTGTTTCCCCGATATGTCTTTATAGAATGTACTGATTACAATATATATATTTAATTCTTTATCAGAATCTATTTTTTCATCATCTTTCATCTTTCTATTCTATTCTACTAGACTTAGCTTGTGTCCTAATTTATTTTTTTTAACTTGAAGGTATTTTTTGTTTTCTTTACCAGGAGCTATTTCAATTGGAACAGTCTTTGTTATCTTTAAACCAAAACCATCCAGGCCTGCAACTTTCCTCGGATTATTAGTTAACAATCTAATTTTTTTTATTCCTAAATCTCTTAATATCTGTGCGCCAGTTCCGTACTCTCTTAAATCCTCTCCCAAACCAAGGGCATGATTTGCCTCAACTGTATCTAAGCCTTCATCTTGCAAAGAATAAGCTTTAATTTTTTTGCTAATACCTATACCTCTACCTTCTTGCTTAAGGTATAAAAGTACACCTTCACCTTGTTCTTCAATCATTTCTAAAGCTTTATGTAACTGTGAACCACAATCACACCTCTTAGAGCCCAGCATATCACCAGTGAGACACTCTGAGTGGACTCTAACTAAATATTCTTTGTTAGATTTGATTTCACCTTTAACTAGAGCTAAATGAGTTTTATCATCTATCTCGCTATCAAACGAATGACAAGTAAAGTCACCATAATCAGTAGGTAAGTTGCAGGATGAAGACTGAGTAACAAAAGATTCTTTTTGTAACCTATGGCTTATTAGGTCAGCAATTGTAGCAATCTTTATTTTATGTTTTTTTGCAAATTTTTCACAATCTTTTAGTCTTGCCATTGAGCCATCATTATTCATAATCTCGCAAATGACTGCGGTCGGTTTTAATCCAGCTATTCTAGATATGTCCACAGAGGCTTCCGTATGCCCTGCGCGAACTAAAATACCTCCGTCTCTTGCTACTAAAGGGAACATGTGTCCTGGTCTATCAAAATCTGAAGCAGAGGAGGAATCTTTAGAAACCAGTATTGCGGTCCTGGATCTGTCGTGAGCAGAAATACCTGTTGTTACATCTTTCTTCGCATCGATAGAAACCGTAAAAGCTGTTGAGTCTAGATTTTCGTTGGACGGCTTGTTTACAGGGGACAAATCAAGCTTCCTAGCTTTATGAGTGTCTACAGACAAACAAATCAGTCCTCTTCCATGGGTTGCCATGAAATTTATGACCTCTGGAGTAGCAAATTCTGCCGCAACAATCAGATCTCCTTCATTTTCTCTATCTTGATCATCAACAAGAATGACCATCTTACCTTTTTTTATATCCTTTATTGCATCTTCTATCTTTGATATTGCCAAAATACTACCTCTTTAACAGCAAAATACTTACCCCTAAATAATATACATTTTAAAAAATAAACCAAGCATAAAAATACCTAAAAAATTCTATTGACTTTTGTTCTGGTAACTATATTTTAAATTATACTCATTACTTCTGGAGGATTAACTTGAGAGTGCATGAATTTTCATCAAATAGTCAAATTTCCTTTTCTTACTTATTAGGTGGAGGTGAAGAATTTAAGGAATTCGAAGAAGAAATCTTAGATGATTTAGAAGAAGAAATTGACTACGACGATGATATCTGGGAAGAGTCAGATGAAGATGAAGAAGAAATTGAAGAGGAAATTGATTCTGGGGATGACACTGAAGATGAAGATGAATTTGAGGACTTAGAAGAAATTGATGATCTAGATGATTTAGGTGAATTAGAAGAAATTGATGAATTTGACGAAGAAGGTCTTGAAGACTTAGAAGAAGAAAATTAATTTTAACTTAGCTATCCTTTTAAAAAAACAATCTTAACCGCTAACATTGTTAAGGCACATGCAACGCACGATAAAACCATAGCAAACATAAAGGAGTATCCACTTCTCAACATATAAGGAAGTATTAAGAATAAAGGAACAGTTGCTAGACCAAAATATAAAATCTCTTCGCTTAATCTAGCTATTCTTGCAATATTCTTACTCTCAACATAAATCCAAATAAAAGTTATTAGAGAAACCAGGGGTAGAGCTATTATTATAGCGGACAAAACAGTACTTCTTTTTGCAATTTCTGATGCAAGTACTATAACTAGTGCAGATATAATAAACTTTATCAAATATTGCAACATTAAAATATTATACCAAAATGTTTTTGAGTTTTTAAAATTATTAAATATTATAAAATTATGACAACCTTAGATATGTACATCGAAGAAAGATTAAAAAATGAAATAGTAAGAATTAATATAAGCAATAGTAAAATCATAGAAATCTTTCTAAATCAAGGAAGCTCTTTTGGCTCAAATCATTCAACAACATTATTATCAGTTGAGGCTTTGAAGTTTCTATGTAAGAAAGAAAATTCCATTACTAATGCATTAGATCTGGGTTCGGGATCTGGGATATTATCAATTCTAATGAGAAAATTAGAAATTTCCAAAGTTTACGCTTGTGAAATTGATGAGTATGCAAGAAATGAATCTATATTAAATTTTGAATCAAATTTCAACAATAAGATTGATTACCCAAGGTTTATTCAAAATCCTCTCCATAAAAAATATTACTACGATCTGATAATTGCAAACATTTCAGGATCATTTTTACCAAATAATTTTTTAGAGATTTCTAATATAATAACCAATAATGGGTACCTAATAATTTCTGGTTTTAATTCTGAGAAAGAGCAAAAATATTCTATTCTTGCAAAAGAGTGTAATCTTTTGCCTGTAAAGACTTTTAAAGATTCCTCTTGGGTATCAATCATATTTAAAAAAAATCAAATTAATACTTGAATGCCCAGAGCCGGACTCGAACCGGCACGGTATTGCTACCGAGGGATTTTAAGTCCCTTGCGTCTACCAATTTCGCCATCCGGGCAATCAAAAATATCTATGAATAGTACATGAATACAGAGTTTAACAAAAGCTATAAGTTAATTTTTATTTTAACAATTCCTTCCTTATCAACCTATGTTAAAATAATCATATTCTATTTTAGCTCAATCATTTGGAGGTGAGCAGCATGTCAACAATTACCAAAAAGAATAAAAATTATACCGGCAATTTAGGAGCTAATGGTATGAAAAGCGGCCTGGGTACTTGCGTATATGAGAACAATGAGAAATACGTTGGGAATTGGCAAGATGATAAAAGAAGTGGTGAAGGTACTTATTACTACAGAGATGGGTCGGAATATACAGGGAATTGGAAAAACAACAAACAACATGGAGAAGGCACTCTCCTTTATAGCAATGGCCATGAATACTTTGGGTTATGGGAAGAAGGAAAAAGGTCAGGGAAAGGGACATATAAATTCTCAGATGGTTCAGTCTTCGAGGCTATATGGAAGGATGATGTTTGCATGTCGAACAATGGTCTTCCAACAGATATTCTTGACGCATTAGGATTAGAAGACAAAAATAATACTTCTAATGACTCAAGAAGGGATGATGCAAGAAATAAAAGAGGCTTCTTTTCCAAAGAACGTTCTAAGAACATTAGAAAGTTCTAATCCTTTCCCACTGTTACTCTGATTAAATCTTATCTTTTCATTTCTTTATAAACTCTTGTATTTTTTTAGTTTTCTCCTCCAATGACTTTGCTTGAAACAATTTCGGAATCAATTTAACTGAAAGCATTCCAAAGCCAGCAACCCAAAAAAATTCAGAGATAAGTACAAGAATAAGATAATGTTCTTTGATAAAGATAGAGATTATTATAAAAAAATAATATTAGACCAGCTCCAAAAATGTATTGGTTTGGCTTACTCTTCAATAAATGGTGCATCGTGCATTTGATTTTACATATCAAAATAATAGGCAATCATAGCGCCTACCCTATGTTTTATTTCATTTGCTTCGTCAGCTTTCTTGTAACCTATATGAAGATGTAAATTATTGTTAACTAGATAGCCTAAAGAGACCTGGTAAACTTTATCATCTATTGCCTCGTCTGCATCTGCTGCCTCATTAGTTTCTTGAGTATATGTTCCGCCAACATTCATCTTCTTATAATAAAAATCTAAACCAGTTGTCATATAATCTCTATCATGTCCATATTCGCCAGTTAAATGCTCAATCTTCATAAATTCGGTAAGTATTCTCATACTTAAATTTGGAGCAATTAATGATTTATGCATCAAAGAAATTGAAGATCTCTTTTCATCATTGGTTAGAGCCGAATTATCATTAATGGCAGATGAATTTGCTGAATTACTTCCCAGGTTTTTTGTAGCTTTGTACTGTTTTGCATGTCCTAATTTGTAGGAAAGACCATCTACAAAGTTATTACTTAGTGAGAAGAAATTCTTCCCTTCTAATGAGATAGAATATGATGAGAAGTCCTGAGTATTTGAAACTCCACCATCAGATTTTTTCGTTTTTCCTCTATCAGTAATTACAGAATTACTTAATGAAGTTGTATCTTTGAAGAAAGTAGAAACATCTAATTTATGAGTACCTAAATCTTCAAAATTCTGTTTTAAAGCTATTCCATAGCCCAGCCTTTCAACTATTGCATACTCTTCTGCTTTCTGATATCCCCATATTCCAGGAAATATATGATAGTCTAAGCCAACTGAAGGATTAAACTTTCCTCCATAAAGAGTAATGCCACTATCTGTAGAATAAGACAATATAAGCTTATTTATAAAGAGCTTATGGCCTTCAAAAAATTTATCCTCAGGGACTGTAGCAGTACCACCATGTGAGTGCCCACCTGATTCACCTTCTATCTTGATATCTGTGAGTATAGAAAGATTTTTATTTAAGTTATATCCTATCTGTAGATGAGAATGGGTATAAGCTTCATCAACTTCTTCCTTCTTTTCATGTGCCTCTATTATAGTATCAAAGTGCACTTTAAATCCACCATGGATATAGAACTTTTTATCAGAACTTCCATGACTTGAATGGTCATGTCCCTCATGTGCATCATCTTTCGCATTAGAAACTGTAGGGTTAATACTGAAAACTATTACAGTAAAAATTACTAAAATTAGATTCTTAAACATCTTAACCTTCCCCCCTTAAAATGTAATATTATAACATAACAAGTTTTTGCTTAGAATCAAGTACTTTTTATTTTGGAAATTGGGAAAATAATTGTAAAGATAATTACCAACATAACAATTATTGTTGGGCCCGTTGGAGTATCAAATAAAACAGAGGAATACAACCCTAGAATTATAGACAAAATACCTATAATTGATGAATTTATGCCCATTTGAAGTGGGGAATTAGATATTTGCTGGGCGGAAGCAGCTGGGATAATCAACATAGAGGTAATCAATAATATTCCGACTATTTTAACGCATGTAGCAACAAATATTATAAGTAGAGTTAAAAAAATTGTTTGAATAACATTTGTATTTATATTTTCTGATTTTGCTATATTTTCATCAATAGTCATCAAGACTAATTTGTTCCAGATTATAGACAAAGCGATTATTACAAGTAATGTTGAAATGAAAAACCAAAGTAGCTCTTCAGAGGTGACCGTTAAAATATCACCAAATAGGTACGAATCTAAGTTTACTTTTTTATTCAACAAACTTATCGAAACAATACCGATAGATAATGAGGAATGTGCCAATATGCCTAACAATGTATCATTAGAAAAAATTTTTTTATTTTGAAGATAGACAAGAAGTCCCGCAAAGACAGAACAAACTAAAAAAGTTCCAATTGTTGTATTAATTCCTAAAGCTATGCCCAAAGCTATTCCCAACAAGCTGCTGTGCGACAAAGAATCTCCAAAATATGCCATTTTTTTCCATACTACAAAACAACCTAAGCCACCGCCAATTATAGCTACACAAATTCCCGCAAATAAAGCATTTGAGATATATGATTCAAACATGAGAATGTCCTTCATGTTTATGGTCAAAATCATGCTTATAAACTGACATCATCTCAGCAAAATCCTTACCAAACAGTGAAATGAATTCAGGATCTTTAGTAATAACTAAAGGCTCACCGGAGCAACAAATATGGTTCGACAAACATATAACCTTTTTTGTAGACGACATAACCATATGTAAATCATGAGAAACCATCAGTATGCTTAATTTTCTATCATTAAATATCTGATCTAGGAACTTATAGAAACTCAATTGTCCGCTTACATCTAAATTTTGTGTTGGTTCATCGAGAATAAGCAAGTTAGGATTCTCTATTAAAGACCTCGCTATTAACACCTTTTGAAGTTCACCTCCCGATAAATGTGAAATTTGCATATCTAAGAGGGTCTCTATATTGAACTCGTTAGCGATTTTTTTAATTTCCAACTCACCAACTTGTTTATTAAGTTTAATAAAATCATGAGCAGTTATTGGGATAGATTCTTCGGGTACAAAATCTTGTGGCGCATAAGATACTTTAAGTCCAGCTGATTTCACAATTCTTCCTGCATCAGGATTAAAAAAACCCATGAGGCACTTCAGCAACATCGATTTTCCGGCTCCATTTGGTCCTATAATAGTTATAAAGTCACCACTATCAATTTCTAAATTAATATCTTTGAGAATTTCTTTTTTCCCTCGAATAACAGATAAATTTTCAGCTCTAATTAACATTTTGGGACCTATAATTCTTTTGAACACTCATAGCAATCCCCACTAATTTCAATCGCAATATTTTTGGAAGAGAATTGACTAGAATCTAATTTTTTTTTGATGACACTAGTAATTTGATCATCACAACATTCCTTAATTTCATAACACTTTCTACATATCATAAAATAACATTCATCATGCTTAAGGGGATGCGAACACCCCACAAAGGCGTTTAAGCTATTTATTTTGTGGATAAAACCATTAGCTAATAAAAAGTCTAGGGCTCTGTAAACGGTAGGAGGCTGAGGAGAATAGTTCATGCTGGGAATCTTATCTAAAAGCTCATAGGCTTTTGTAGGTTTATGGTTTTCCCAGACCATGCTTAATATGAACTCTCGTATTTGAGTAAATCGCAATCCTTTTTCCTCACAGATTAATCTTGCTTCTTTTAAAGCGTCATCAATACAAGTTTTATGGTTTATACAATCATGCAATTTGAAAACTCCTTATTCATGTTATACTATAACATTATGAGATATATAAATACAATATTAATTACCTTAACATGTTTATTTTTAACTAAAGTATCATACGCGGAAGATATGAAAATTGTATCATCTATCAAACCACTTCACTCAATCGTATCAAATGTAGTTGGTGATGATAACAGTGTTGATTTACTCCTCGATGGATCTTACTCTCCACACAATTTTCAATTAAAACCATCTCACATAAAAATACTCCAAAATGCTGATGTAATTTTTTACATAGATGATAGTTCGCTTGAAACATTTCTTGCTAGACCTTTAAAAACCATAAAAAAAAGTAGCAAGAAGATTTCTATAGCAAATAACAGTAAATTAACTTTTCATTCTTTTAGGGAGGGTGGAATTTGGGAAGAAAAAGATAGTGGAGATCGTCACAATCATTCTCATGGAGAATTTGATCCACACTTTTGGCTTGATACTAACAATGTAAAAAAAATTACTAAACAAGTCGTTGTAGAGTTATCGAAAGTAAATCCTAATAAAAAAACTATTTATAAAAAAAATGCCAAAATTTTTATCCAACAAATAAACGAAAAAAAAAAATACATGGCTACAGAGCTTAATAGAATAAAAAATAAGCCTTTTATTGTTTTTCATGATGGATATCAATATTATGAAAAAGAATTTGGATTAAATTCAGCAGGTTCTATCTCTGTTAATCATGAAATATCTCCTACTCCAAAAAGAATCGATGAAATTAAATCCAAAATCAGACAATCAAATGTTGTGTGCATCTTTAAAGAGCCTCAGTTCTCAAGCAAAGTTGTACAAACAATCATTAAAGATACAAATGCAAAAGAAGGAACAATGGATCCACTTGGTTTTGATTTAGAGCCTGGTAGAGATCTATACCTGCAACTGATGGATAAGCTTACAAAAAGTTTAAAAGATTGTCTTTCGTAATAAATATGTATTTAAAATCGATTTTAATTATGACTCAGGAAACTTAATATATTAGGCGGTGCCCGGATTCGAACCGGGGTATAATGGTTTTGCAGACCATCGCCTTACCGCTTGGCTACACCGCCAGATAAATAAAGGAATATTTATACAATAAAAAAAAGACTTAGTCTATTTCTAAAGTCTTATGATAATTATTAGAGACTTCGGTCTCTAATAATATAATATCTTCATTTTCAAGTTTACGAACAAATCCCTCACTTTTTCTATGAGATTGCTGAAAAAAGCTAATTCTTGATGCAAAATCTACTCTTTTTTGTAAAAAAGTGTATAACGAGGGCAATGCACTACCAGTACCAGGGTCTTCTTTAAAGCCAAGAGCAGGACAAAAATACCTGAAATAAATATGATCTTGCTGTTTACCCAAGAAGCAAACAATTAGTCCTCTTTTATTGATTTTGGCAAGTTTATTAAAATCTATTTTAATCTCATTCAACCTATTTAAAGAATCTACTTCAATAATATAATCCAAATCTGAACATGAAATTCTTTTAATTAAAGCAATATCAATTACTGAGCTTAGTTCATTCACAGAACATTCTTTTAAATCAAAGACAGGTAAGTGAAGAGAGATAGTGTTAGACTTGGAATCTTTTCTTAATTTAAAACTATATTTTTTAGACTTAATCTCTACCCATTCATTCAAACTGGAAATATTCTTAACAGTTAATAGCTCAAAAGCAGCAATGGTAGCATGACCACAGATATCTACTTCTTTTCGGGGAGAGAACCACTTTATAAGAAATTTGCTATTATCGATATTCAAAAATGCTGTTTCAGAGAAATTTATTTCCTTAGCAACTCTTTGCATGAAGGATTTGTTATTAAAGTCATTATTATCAAGAATAATTACTGCTGCTGGATTGCCAGAATCAAATTTTCTACTGAAAACAGATAAAAAAAAACATCTACTTTACTCATATATCTTTAGCTCATTGTATAAAGCATCTCTTTCAACCGGAACATAACCTGAGTCCTTTATCATGTTAACAAAAAAATCCCTGGTATGTCCAATTTCAGACTTTGCACCCGCGTCGTGTATTATTTTTTCGGAGATTATAGTTCCATCAGCGTCAGAAACACCATAGTGAAAAGTAACCTGAGCAGCTTTTTCTCCTAACGTTATCCAATATGCTTTGATGTGTGGGAAGTTATCCAAGTAAAGTCTTGCAAGAGCATGAACTTTTAAGTCATATGAAAAAGGAAAAGGTTTTATGTGTTTTAATCTTGTATTGAATGGTTGAAAGAGAACTGGAATAAAGGCAAAGAATCCACTTGTTTCATCTTGCAGATTTCTCAGCTTATCAAGATGGTCTATAACATCATATTTAGACTCAAGATGTCCATATAAAATAGTAGCATTAGAAGGAAGCCCAAGTTTATGAGCTGCTCTATGAATACTTAGCCATGAATCTCCTGTTGTTTTAGGGGAACATATCTTTTTTCTTACCTCAGGAGCAAAAACTTCAGCTCCTCCTCCGGGTAAAGCATCGACTCCAGCCTCCATTAAATCAGAAATTACTTTTTCAACCTTAAAACCCGATATTTGACTGAACCAATCAATTTCAACAGCTGTAAAGGCCTTAATATGAGCACTAGGCATTGCATTACTTACTTCTCTTATAATTTCCAGATATTTATCAAACTTCCAGTCAGGATGAAGACCGCCCACAATGTGTATTTCCTTTAACTCTTCATCTAATAAAGACAGTATGTGGTCTATGGTCATCTCGTAGGCATCGGGGGATTTCTTTTTTTGACCAAACGCACAGAACTTACAAGATATTGCACAAATATTTGTAGGATTAATATGTCTATTTACTACAAAATAAATCTTTTTTCCATCTTTAGAAAATTTCTTATACTTTGCAAGCAAGCCTAAAGAGTTTAAATCCCTAGTATTCATAATCATCTCAGCCTCTTCGAACCCAAGCCTCTTATTATTTAATATTTTTTCTTTAATAGAGATTAAATTATCGTCTAAACAAAGCTTATCAAAATTATCTAATAATTTTTCCAATTTTTTTCAACCTTATCAACTATATCTGGACTCATATGTAGAACCTTAGGATACCAGTCTTTTTGCGTGGCATCGATAATCATTGTTCCTGAGAATTGAACGCTTGAATTTCTTATATCGCAGTTTTTAAAAGAAATATCCAATGTAGGATCAAATCTAGTAAAGATTCCCCACACCAAATCAATATCATCGTGAATTTTAATATCTGTTCCGACTATAAAAATCATTCTAAAATTTTCTAAAATATTGGACTCTTGAATTTCTCTTGAAACTAGCTTGGGATCAAATTGAGAATTAATAATAATAATGTTCTTATTAATTACTCTATAATCTTTAATTTTATTATATTTGTTCCTGGGGTCTTCAATTGATATCTCTAGAAAGTTATCTTGAGATATCTCCATACCTTCCCCTATCGCATTTAAACCCATCTTGCTTCCAACATTCATTTTTCCACTTGTAAAATCTAGAGTATCTAATGGAGTTGTTTGAAGAAGAGTTAAATCATTTAAAGGATTAAAATTGGCACCCAAATATCCAAAGACTTTTCTAATATCTCGAGGATCAATAAAGCTAGGGATTGTAATTATGCATTTAGTCAACGACAGTTGACCAGTTCCCCAAACTGACATCATGGCCTTGACGGAATTCTTTGGATATCTTTCATCGATAGACAAAACAAGTAAATTGTGAAACCCTGCCTCATAATAAGCCCATAAATCAGTTATTTCGGGGGTTACTAATTTTAATATTGGGGCAAAAATATTAGTTGCAGCCATTCCCAAAAACATGTCCTCTTTTGGAGGCCTACCAACTACTGTGGCTGGGAAAATTGCATTATGCTTTCTAGTAATAGCTTTAACATTCATATATGGGAAATTTCCTTCCATTGAATAGTAACCAAAATGATCTCCAAACGGACCTTCTAGCATAGTTTTATCTAATGGAACGGTGCCCTCTATAATGAACTCGGCATTTGCTGGAACTCTTAGATTCGATGTCTTTGCTTTGCATAAAGTTATCGGCTTTCTTTTAAGAAAAGCTGAAAATAATAGTTCATTTATATTCTCGGGCAATGGAGCAATAGCTGCAAATATTAACGAGGGGTCTCCTCCTAAAACAATTGCTGCTGGAAAAGTTTGACCTAATTGTTTTGCCTCATGGTAATGAGTAGCTCCACCTTTATGGGGGTGCCAATGCATACCTAACTTATCTTTTTCATGCATTTGAAGTCTATACATTCCCATATTTGATTTTCCATTTATAGGACTTTCTGTAATTGTTAACCCCATAGTAATGAACCTTCCTCCGTCTTCAGGCCAACATTTAATTATTGGCAAATCTTCCAGGTTGATTGCATCCTCAATTTGCTGGCAGGGGGGGTTGAAGGCTTGCTCCTTGGAACGAAAATTAGTAAGCCTTCTTATAAAAGGAAGAGATTTAAATAGGTTGTCTAACTTTGGTGGCATTGCTTTTTCTGCAAAAGATAATATTTCTTCACCTAATTCTTTTGGATTACATCCTAAAGCAAGCCTAAGTCTTTCTTCAGATCCAAATAAATTAGTTGCTACGGGGAAAGATGATCCTTTAACATTTTCAAAAAGCAAGGCAGGTCCATCTTGCTCAATGGTTTTGCAACTAATCTCACTTATTTCAAGAATTGGATCTACTTCAGTCTTTATTCTTTTTAAATCACCGATTTTATCTAGAAAAGTAATATACGAGTTTAAATCATTAAAATTTTGTCCTAGCAAAGCTATATATCCTCATTCTTCCAACCATTTTCTTTGTGGACTCCAACTAAACTAAGAAGTTTGTCTGAAAAAGTATCTGCCAGGTCGGCTATAGAAGTTTCCTCTAAATATAAGCCAGGAGAAACGGGGGCTATGATTGCTCCAGCCTTAGAAAGTTTTAATGCGTTTTCTAAGGTTATAGAGTCTAGCGGGGTCTCCCTTAAAGCAATAACAAGTTTTCTTCTTTCTTTAAGAGCTACTTGGGCCATTCTAGTAATAAGTGTATCTGAAATACCTGACGCTATTTTGTTGAGAGTTGAGACAGAGCAAGGAACAATTACAAGGGAATCAAAATAATTACTTCCAGAAGCAAAAGGTGAGGCTAAATCCGAATCAGAGTATGTGTTATCAACCATAGACTCAAGCTCTTCAAATTTTAGACCGAGTTCTTCGTGCACAACTCTTTTGCCCCATTTTGAGGCTACTAGAAACTTTTCGTTTGGGCACTTTGTAATGAAATTTACCGCAAAATTTGACCCTGAAGCTCCAGTAATTGCTATTACAGTTCTCATGTAAATAATATATCTGAAATAATTAATATTAAAATTAGTAATCCAACATAAGAGTTATATTTAAAGAAAGAATAGTTATTTTTTAATGAATTAATTATCTGTATGGAAAAATTTATGGCTATTAATAATATTATAAAAAAACTTAAAAAATTACTTTTATATAAAACCGCATAGTAGACCAGACTGGTAATAGAAAAAATAAAGCATATAGAGGAGGTAACGATAGCATTTTTAGTTCCATAAATTGAGGGCATAGAGAATATTTTATTCTTGATATCATGATCATAGTCTTGCATAGCGTATAAAATATCAAAGCCTGAAATCCAAAAAAAAGTAAATACACCTATTGGTAAAGTAAAATAAAAACCGTCAATATTACAGTTTGCGGCCACTCCCCCTGCGATAGGTCCTAAAAACAAAGTTGCTCCTAGAAAGAAATGACAAAAAGGAGTGAACCTTTTGGTGTACGGGTACAAAGTAAAAAGCATTATAGGGATTGGGGACAAGAAAAATACAAAATCACAAATAAACCAACAAGTTATAAAAAATATTAAAGAGCTTAAGATAAGGAATAGGAATAAAAATCTTTTAGAAGCTCTTCCTGATGGAATAGGTCTAGTTGAAGTTCTAGGATTTCTCAAATCTATTTCTGCATCTATTATCCTATTAAGAAGCATGCCTATTGTTCTGGCGGATACCGCAGCAATTAAAATTAAAATTATGTCTTTTATTATGATTTCATCATAAGCAATCAAGTAGCCAGAAAATATTAGAGGTAGTACGAACAAAGTATGTGAGAAAGTGACTAGTTCGAAAGCCAGCAAGGAATTTCTTTTAAGTAACATAAAAATATATTAACCTATAGATTGAATATTTTGGTGAATCATGAATCTAGAAATACATAAGGAATTATTAGACTTTATTGACAGAAAAGACTTTTCATCTGTTCAACAATCATTAGAAAATCTTAACCCAGCTGATATATCTAATGTATTAATTAGATTTAATGAAGAAGAAATTTGTCAGATACTTTCAGCTTTAGATGCCAATATATCCTCAGAAATCATTCTAGAGCTGCCAGAAGATATTAGAACTAAAATTCTAAAAGTACTAGATAATAAGTCCATATTAAATGTCGTTGAAGAACTAGAATCTGATGATGCGACAGATCTAATTTCGGAACTAGATGAAAAGAAATCAAAAGAAATACTTGAGAATATGAATCCACAAGATTCCAATGAAGTTCAAACGCTACTTCAATATCAAGAAGATACTGCTGGCGGAATCATGCAAACAGAACTAGTAGAAGTTAAAGATTCATCCATAATTAAAGATGCGATTAACTGGATAAGACTTATAGCTAATGATGTTCCAGATTTTTATTTGATATATGTCACTAATGAAAATGATAAGCTTGTAGGTTATGTTTCTCTTAGAAATTTAATTCTTGCGAATCCTGGGTCGAAGATAAGCTCAATAATGGAGGAGATAGAAGTTTCAGTTCCTCCAGATCTTGATCAGGAAGAGGTTAGTATTATTTTTGCGAATTACAACATTGTCTCACTACCTGTTATAGATGAAAATGAAAGACTTTTAGGAAGAATAACTTCAGATGATATTATCGATGTTATAACTGAGGAAGCTGAAGAAGATATATATTCTTTAGCAGGTGTGGGAGAATATAATCACCCTATATATTCTAGCTTCTTATCTAAGACAAGATCCAGGCTTCCCTGGCTTTTAATAACACTGCTTGGTGAAATTGTTATAGCTTTTATAATATCAATCTATTTCAGCGGAACGTTAGAAAACTTTATACTACTAGCTGCTTTCATGCCTGCTGTTATGGCTACTGGTGGTAGTGTAGGGATTCAAACATCCGCGATTATCATTAGAGCACTTGGAATGGGAACTATCAATACCTCTCAAGCAGTTAAGGTCATATTTTCGGAACTTAAGTTATCATTAGTTTTAGGTGCAATATGTGGCCTTATTGCAGGGCTAGCAGGATTTTATATTAACGGTGATACTCAAGATGGGATAAAATTCTTCACTGTTATATTCTTTTCTTTGTCATTAGCCTCAGTTATGTCTGCAATCTTTGGTGCTGCCTTTCCATTAATGCTTAATAAGCTTAAAATGGATCCCGCAAATGGCTCTGGACCTTTTGTTACAATGGCAAATGATATGTTTTCTGCAATATCATATTTGTTTATAGCTTTGTTGATTATATAAAATGAACATTGAAGATAGAGGATTTATATTAAGAAAAGTAGAGTATGGTGATTATGATTTCATAATCACTGTTTATAGCCAGAAATTTGGAAAAACTTCTACAATAGTCAAAAATGCTAGGAAAAGTAAAAAGAGATTTTTAGGTAAACTTGAACCGTTTAATCTTATTAATTTTAACTTTAAGAGTAATGGAGATAGTGAATCGACAAAAATATTAAATCAAGCAAGTACAACCTCTGATTACAACAATACGGATTTGGATAAAAATGCAACGATTCTTTGCTCTTTAGTTAACGAATATATAGATGCCTTCGAAATAAATCATGTCCGGAACAATAGCACATTCTTAATTATTGAAAACTTTTTCTCTAAGGTTAATAAGGCAAGTTTAGTAAATATTCTTGATTCCGTTTTAGAATTCCAAGTAACATATCTTTCTAGCCAAGGTTTAAAGCCAATGCCGGAGGAACTAAGCCGAATAGCCGGTAAAAAAGTTAACTTATCAAAGAAAGAAGTTCAAAAAGATATGGAATCAAGAATTAAGTTAATAAGAATAATTGCAAAATTTAGTCAATTTCACTCTGGAAAAGAGCTCAATTCTATTCAATACTTAGACTTATTATGATTAAGGTTAAAGGATTTAAATTTTCAGGTATTTCAGTTGGACTAAAAAAGTCAGGTAAAAAAGACTTGGGTTTAATCTTTTCTGAAAAACAATGTAAAGCTCATGCAGTCTTTACGAAGAATAAAGTTTTAGCAGCCCCGGTATTAGTTGGTAAAAAAATAGTAAAGAGAAATAATATACAATCAATAATTGTTAATAGTGGAAGTGCGAATGCATGTACTGGTGAAGATGGTATTTTAGCTACAAATGAAGTCCTTAAAGAACTGTCTGTAAATACAGGCATGAAACCTTACAACTTCTTTCCTTCTTCTACCGGAATTATCGGCCAGCCACTAGACTACAAATTAATAAATAAAAATATTCCAAAATTAATAAAGAGGCTAAAAGACACTTCGTCAAAAGATTTTGCAAATGCTATTACAACTACAGATAAATCTATTAAAATCTCGCATAAAAAATTAAAAATCGGAAAAAATACTTATAATTTTTTGGGAATCGCAAAAGGTGCTGGGATGATTCATCCTAATATGGCTACTATGCTTTGCTTCTTCCTCACTGATTTAGACTTTGAACTAAGACTATTTAAAAAAATTATTAACAATGCTACTGATTTGTCCTTTAACTCCATTAGTGTTGATGGAGATATGTCAACCAACGATACTGTTATTGGATTATCAAATGGGATGGGGGGCGATGCGCTTATAACAACTAAGAGCAATGCTCTTTCGACTATATCTAATAGTATTAATGGAATATTCTATGATCTAGCATCTTTGATAGTGAAAGATGCAGAAGGTGGGACTAAATTTTGTAAAATTACCGTACATGGTGCCAGCTCTCAAAGCAGCGCCAAGCTAGTTGCTAGAAAAATTTCGAACTCCTTGTTGTTTAAAACTGCCTTATTTGGTTCAGACCCAAATTGGGGGAGAATAATAGCGGCAATTGGTTCTTCAGATGTGTCTTATATCAATCAAAATAGAATAGATATAAGTATAGGTAATTATTTAATAGTAAAAAATGGTATTGAATATAAAAAATCAAAAATAGCAGATAAATTAATGAAGAAAAAAGAAGTAGAAATTAATATAAATCTTAATTCTGGTAAGCACTCTTCTTACATGCTCACAAATGATATTGGAATTAATTATGTGAGATTTAATTCATACTACACAACTTAAACCTTCAGATTCTAATTGGCTAAACTTTAATTTAATATTTTTATTTGGGTGGAAGACGGGATTCGAACCCGCGACCCCCGGAACCACAAACCGGTGCTCTAACCAACTGAGCTACATCCACCATAAGAATTTACGCCAGGAGGGATTCGAACCCCCGACCTAAGCATTAGAAGTGCTTTGCTCTATCCAGCTGAGCTACTGGCGCTCAATTAAATCGGGGTGAGAGGGCTCGAACCTCCGACCCCCTGTTCCCAAAACAGGTGCGCTACCAACTGCGCCACACCCCGATTTAAAAAATAGATTATACGATGAAATATAAAAACAACAAGAAAACTAATTTTTAAAGAAATTCTCGTTAAGACTAAAAATGCGATGATAATGTCCTTTTTTGTCTATCAAATCAATATGAATGCCCTTTTCGATTATTTTTCCATCTTTTAAAAGTATTATTATATCATCATCCTTAATTAAATTTAGTCTATGTGCTATAACAATAGAAGTTTTATCTTGAATATTTCTTAAATAATTCTTAACATCTCTTTCAAGATCTAAATCTAAATTAGAGGTAGCTTCATCCAAAACTATCACTTGAAACGCCCTACTCATCATCATTTTTATATTCTGAATTTGTTTTTCACCAATTGATTTCAATTCTTTAATATTGTGAAAATCGTCTTTATCTGGAACATTGTTGAACAACGGAGTGTCTTGCATAATTACAGAAAAATTACTTCTAATACTTTCTATACTAAAAGTCTCCAACGGAGAATTGTCAATTAAAATTTCTCCTTTTTGTGGTCGATAGAAGCCTAACAATAAATTCAATATAGTTGTTTTTCCTGAACCTGTTGAGCCAATTAAGACGAAAGATTCGCCTTTTTTAATCTCTAAATTAAAATCTTTTAATACCCAATTCTCTTTCTCATATGAGAACCAAACGTTCTTGAATTCAATAGATTTAAAATCGCCATTAAAAATTTTCCGCCCATCAATCTCACTTTCAACATTAACAATATTAAATAAATTCTCACTTGCCGCTAAAGCAGATTGTAATATATTGTATTTGTCTGCTAAATCTAATATTGGTTTAAACATCATTCGAAGGTAAAAAAGTACTGCTAATAATTCGCCAATTGTCATAGAGGCCTGGATAACTTGGTGAGAACCTACCCATATTATTACTCCCGCGGTAAAGACTGTAGTAAACTCCACGAAAGGTCTAAACATTGCAAAGGTATACATCTGATCTAAATTAGCCCTATAGTTACTGTTGCTATAAAATGAAAATCTTTTGTAGTTTAAACTTTCTTTGTTATACATTTTTAATAATGTAATAGCTCTTATAGATTCGTTAATAAAGGAGTTAAGCTGTGCAATGGTTTTTCTCAGTTTCGTATAGACCCTCCTTAGTCTTGCTCTGTAAAGTAATGCAAGTAATATGACAAAGATATTAATTCCTAATATTATTATTCCTAAAAATGGATTAAAAGATAAAATCAAGAATAAGACTCCTAGAACTACTAGGAAATCTTTTGTAAATTGGACTAAAACGTTTGTATAAAATTCATTCAGGGCATTTATATCATTCGTAACCCTAGTTGTAATTCGACCAACATCATTAGAATCAAAATATGATTGTGGAAGCTTAAGTATGTGCACAAAGAGCGACTCTCTAATATTGAACATAATTTTTTGCCCAGAAATATTTAATATATAGCTGAATAAAGAGCTAAATATAAAAATAACAGCAATAAAACTAAGAATACTATATGCACTAGATTTAATTATATTTTGAGTTATTTCTCCAGATAAAATTCCATCAACAACTTCTTTAATTTTATAGGGTATCAGTAACTCAAAGTAAGCTACAATAATCATAGAAGCAAAGGCTAAAAGAAGCCAAGAGATGTATGGCTTTGCAAACCGTACGAGCCAAATAAGAATACTTCTATCTCTACTCATCGCTAAGCACTCTCTGCTTAGGTAAAATTTTCTGGACATTCATGAGATCTAGGAATAAACCCTCGTTTCTTATTAAATTTTCGGCATCCCCTGATTCTACTATGGAACCCTTATCTAAGACTAAAATCTTATCCAGGCTATATACTGTAGAAATTCTCGATGAGACTATTATTAATATCTTATCTCTATAATGAGATTTAATATTCTTAATAATCTTAAGCTCCGTATCAACATCTAAGGAAGATAATGTGTCATCAATAATTAGGACTTGTGGACTTTGATAAATAGCTCTTGCAATAGAGAGCCTTTGTCGTTGCCCTCCGGAAAGAGATAATCCTCTCTCTCCTACAATTGTATCAAGGCCATCAGGCATTTTTTCAACGTCCATCAAAAACATAGAGACTTCCAATGAGGTTTGCGCTCTAATTGAATCAAAATTCTCACTAAAAAAACTTAAATTATCTTTTATTGTTCCTGAAAATATTATTGGCTCTTGAGGTACATATAATATTTTAGATCTAATAGAAGATTTATTTATCAAGTTCACATCTATATTATTTATATATAAATTATCTGCATTATTAAATTTCAATATGAGGCTGGCTAAAGATGTTTTACCAGAAGCAGTTTTCCCGGTTATACCCAGGGTGCTTCCCATATTGATTTTAAAGTCTATATCTTTCAAGAAAGGTTGATCATTATAAGAAAAGTTAAGGCCTCTGAATTCAATACTTTCAATATCTTGAATTGTTTTTAATGATACCTCGTCCAATTCCTCTTCTTGATTCATGACTTCATTAACTCTTTCTAAAGAAACATTCCCTCTTTTTAACCAATCAACAGCTAGACCCATTGCTATTACGGGCCAGCTAAGCATAGTCAAATAAAGCATAAGTGTGGAAAATTCACCTAAGCTAATTTTATTAATTAAAACAAGATTGCTGCCAAATAATATAAGAATAAATATAGAAATGCTTGTAAAAAAGGTTACCAAGGGTTGATATCCTGCCCAGAGCTTTATTAAATTCATATTCTGAGATTCATAGTCCTTACTTTTTATATGAAATCTTTTAATCTGGTTACTTTCATCATTAAGTGCTTTAATAGCTTTGATTGAATAAATAATCTTTCTTGCCTCTTCAGTAAGCCCAGAAAAAGATTTCTGGACACTCAAGAATAAACTTTCTATTTTTTGACCATACTTCACTATCAAGAATGAGACCAAGACAAAGGGTGTAGCTGCGTAAAGAGTGAATTCAACCGAGATAGATAGCATTGAAAGCAAGATAAAGAGCAGCAACAAGATTCCATCATACGCTACAACAATACCAAAACCACAAGCCATCTTTATCTGTTCGATATCATTTACACCTCTAGCCATTAAATCCCCGGCATTATGTTTATTAAAAAAAGACATTGGTAAGCTTTGTAGTTTATGAAAATATTTGTCTCTAAGGTCTTTTTCAATTTTTCTAGAGGTTCCTAGTAAAAAAAACCTCCAAACAAACCTAAAGAGAGCCATCAAGATTCCACAAAGAATTAGATAAAAAGCAGATTTATTTATGAAATGAGGAGAATTATAGTTGGATTCTGTCAAATAAGTAATTACGCCACCAATAATTCGTGGCACCATCAATTGGAGTGCATCTACAGCAGTTAGACCCAATAAGCCAAAGACTATCTGTCTCTTGTGACTTTTAAATAATGTGACTATTGATTTACCTTGCATAATATTTTAAAAAAAAACTATATCATAGATTATAAAGGAAAAATTTGTTAAAGTTCTCTGGAGTCAAATAAATATGGATTTAGGAATAGCATTACCAATTTTAGCGAATATTGATGTAAAAGATCAATTACAGATTGCTATAAAAGCAGAAGAATTAGGATTCAAATCTGTATGGGCTAGTGACCATATAGTTATTCCGGAGGAATGGAAAGGCCGCTTTTCTGATATTTTTCCAGATCCTTTTATAATACTTACTGCAATATCTCAAAATACGAAAAAGATTAAAATAGGTACAAGCGCGATAATATTGCCTTATAGAAATCCGATTATTGTGGCAAAGATGTGCTCTACTTTAGATCATTTTTGCGACGGTAGACTTACTTGTACAGTTGCGCCAGGATGGATGAAAGAAGAATTTGATGTATTAAATATTCCTTATGATGGGAGGATAGATAAAACTGTTGAATACATAAAAGTATTAAAATCATTATGGGAAGATGACCCTACAGATTTTAAGGGTAATTTTTATTCATTCAACAATGTTTCCTTTCAACCTAAACCTATCCAGAAACATCTCCCTGTATGGATGGGGGGTAACCATGAAAAAGCAATAGAGCGTTCAATCGATCATGCAGATGGTTGGCAGCCAATTTGGTTTAGTTCTGATGAACTTGAAATTAAAATGAAATATCTAAAGCAATACGCGGAAGAAAAAGAAAGAAATCTTGATAACTTTAGTATTTCTTTAAGAAATAGAATAAGAATTACTCAGAAAAGTGATAAAAATAGTGAGCATCCTCCTACAGCGTTGATTGGAAAAAAGAATGAGGTATATGATAAGATTTTATCCTATAGAAGATTAGATATTAAAGAGGTTGTTTTAGACTTTATTACTCCTGATAAAGACGAAATAATTGAAACTTTAGAGATTTTAGGAAGTGAATTAATACCCGAATTATAAGTTATTTTTTCAATCTACTAAGTAGCCCTGACCAATATCTTGCCCAGTAAGTGCCTTCAACTAAGCCTTTCAGCTCTTTTTCAGCGTATTCCATTGCTTCATTGTCACCATTAGTATATA
This sequence comes from Thermodesulfobacteriota bacterium, assembly GCA_029246845.1. GTDB lineage: Bacteria > Desulfobacterota_D > UBA1144 > UBA1144 > UBA1144 > TMED58. The sequence continues at coordinate 12,569 of JAQWMJ010000053.1, read as the reverse complement.
ACTTAAGTTGCTCTGCTGCAGCCTCAAGTTCTTCTTCACTTATCTTTATATCGTCTAATGCTGCCTGGACGAACTTTCCAACATCTAACAAAGATTGTTCAAGGTTATTTTTATTTTTTTCTATCTCTTCTGACATTTTAACTGAGTCTTTACCTAAAACTTCTTTTGCTTTAGCAATTCTTGTTAAATATTCATCTACAGATTTCACAGTTCGAAGTGTATTGTCTAGCTCTTTTACTAGAGTAGTGAGCTGTCTTGAATCAGACATATTTTCTCCAATTTCTTTTTGCTTTGATAATTCTGACATAACAATTTCTCCTACGAACTATTTCTATAGATTATTATACCAGGCTTGTCCTTTATGTAATCTAAGAAATCCGTATCAACGATTTTATTATTCTTAGATAAGCTTGATGCATTTCTATAAAAATAACCTTGTTCATTTTTAATAAAGATTCCGACATGTGAAACATCAAGTCCCTTAATATGAGTATAAATACCAATATAGTCTCCGGACTTTAGCTTTTCTAAATTATTCTTTTTTATGTGCTTTGAGGGAAGATAGCTTATATAAACTTTTTTAACAGTTATTCCTTCAAGAAAGAACTTGCCATCGTCTTTTAAATTTAAATTTTTTGTAATTTTTACAGATTTTTGTGGGAATATTATACTCGTTACATCTAAAAGTCCTTTAACATTCTGAGACCAATCATAAAAAAAATGATTCCTATTTTTAAAACTAACAATTCCATCTTTATATCTGACATACTTAAGCTTACTAATAAAACTATAATAATCTTTTGACTCAATTAACGACTGTATATAGTCGAGATAAGTAAAGCAATCCATTTCATCTAGATTAAGAACAAAAACTTCTTTATTATTTTTGTCTCCAATTAATGTATGAGCTTTATATGGACGTCCCAGAAAAGCTGAAGAAAAATAATTAGGTAATTTGTTTGATTCAGAAGGTCTATTGATAATCAGTTTATTTATTTCATCTTTATAATATTCTGACTGAAGCTTCGGGGAATAATATGTCTCGGATTGGACAAGCTTAAATGGGAATAGAAATATTAAAGCAATAAAGAAAACTAAGAACCTATATTTTTTTTCTTTTTTGTATCTCAAATGCTGCTCTTTTAAGACTTTCATAATTTATTTTAATTGTATCACTAAATTGAACCGCTAGATTGAACATTGTGTCTATATCGGCTCCATTGAAGTCTTTCAATAAAGTTTGAAGCTGTTTCTTTGATAAAGGTAGCTCTAACCCTTTAAGTTTCTTTTTTATATTAAATATTGAGACTGCCTGTTCAACAGTTGGGTTCTTTGTTTCCAACAACAAATCAAATCTTCCCGACCTAAGCAAAGCCTTATCTATTCGGTTGATCTTATTAGTAGCTGCTAGAACCACAACATTGCTTAAATCTTTAAACCCATCCATCTCTAAAAGCAGTTGGCTTATTATTCTATGAGAACTAGAGCTACTGGCATCTTTGGAAATAGAACAAATAGAATCTATCTCATCGATAAAAAGGATTGAAGGCGAAACCTGTCGAGCTTTATTAAAGAAATCCTTAAGTTGCTCTTCTGACTCGCCTAAGTATTTTGAAATTAGTTCCGGGCCTTTAATCGAAATAAAGTTCATACCGCTAACATTTGCAAGAGCTTTTGCCAACATCGTCTTTCCGCTTCCAGGTGGTCCAAAGAGCATTATGCCTTTTGGCATCTTTTCTCTAAACTTATTGTTTCTTATAGGGTTAATAACAACTTTTGTTAAGGTTTCTTTGACATCCTCCAAGCCACCTATTTCATCCCACTGAACTTTGGGTGTTTCAGTAAATATTTCCCTAATAGCTGAGGGTTCGATCCCGTTAACTGCCTCAATAAAATTTGCATTTGAAATTGTTATAGAATCTAACAAATCATAATTAACAGATTCTTGACTTGTTAGACCTTGGACGGATATTAAAGCTGCATCCTTACACAACATCTCAAGATCTGCTCCAACAAATCCAGATGTAGCATTAGAAATCTCATCTAGATTAACATCACTACTCAAAGGCATACCTCTTGTATGAATTTCTAATATTTCCTTTCTAGCAGAAAAACTAGGTGCATCTAAGACTATTTCTTTATCAAATCTTCCGGGTCTTCTTAAAGCAGGGTCAATTGAATTAGGCATATTGGTTGCTGCCAGAACTATAACCTTACCTCTATCTTTTAAGCCATCCATTAAAGCAAGAAGTTGTCCAACTATTCTTTTTTCTACTTCACCGTGCACTCTATCTCTTTTTGGAGCTACAGCATCTATCTCATCGATAAAAAGTATTGAAGGTTGTTTGTCAGAGGCATTTTGAAATATCTCCCTAAGTAAAGCCTCACTCTCACCATAAAACTTTCTGACAATTTCAGGGCCATTGACCAAAACAAAATTAACTCCACATTCTTGTGCTATTGCTCTAGCAAGTAACGTCTTCCCAGTACCAGGTGGTCCCACCAGCAACAGTCCCTTAGGTGGCTCTACACCTAACCTTGAAAAAATTTCAGGGTGCTTAAGTGGAAGCTCAACTAAATCTTTAACCTTCTTCATTTGCTCTTGAAGTCCCCCAATATCACTATAAGTTGTTATCTTTTTTTCCTGAGATATAACATTCAGTCTTTTGATATCTATTTTTGTTTTCTTATCAACAACTGAAGGTGAAGAAGGATTGGTGGAAACAACTTTAAACTCCTCAGTTTTATTCCCTGGCAACTTAAGTTGAAGTTTGTCTCCAGCTGTTACAACAATACTGTTAAGTTGAGTTAACAGAATTTTTGTATCATTCATAAACAATAAAGATTTAGGGTTCGTCGGACTTAGAACAATCTTATTTGTAACCAACAGTTCAGCTTTTTTAATAATAACTTTTTCTTTAATTGAGGATTGTATATTCTGCCTGGTAAGTCCATCAATCTTGATAGAGTCATCTTTGTCTGAATCCTCTTTGTTCATAGGCATTATCCTTATTGCTGACTTTCTTTGACCGCATATTTCAACAACGTCATAAGGTTCTAGGCCTAGCTGTAACATTTTCTTTTCTGAGATCCTAGCGAAACCCTTACCCGCATCCTTAATGCCTATATCTTCTATAATCAAGTCTATACTCATATTTCAATAGATTACCAATGGGTTATAATAGTTCAAGCAACTAATATTAAATAGATGTAAAAAATGAAAATAAATTCTATCTCTCTTAAAAATTTCAGAAACTACTCTCAATGCAAAATTGAACTAAGTCCAAGGATTAATTTGTTTTTGGGTAACAATGGTCATGGAAAGACAAGTCTATTAGAGGCCGTTTGGATTTGTATTAATGGTAAATCTTATAGAACATCGAAAAGCAAAAACGTTGTTAATTTCTCCAGTAAAAGTGCGGAAATAGGAATAAGAACCACAAACAACAACTCTGTAAATGAGATAAAACTTACTATAGATGAAAACAAAAAGAAATTTTTGGTTAATGATAAAAAAATTAAAAATCGTTTAGAATTAAAAAAAGTGCTTGCTACAGTTCTAATAGATAGAGAATTTAAAGAAAATTTAGAGAAATCCTTTAGACCTCGGAGAATCACTTTAGATACCATACTATCCAACATAAGCCTTACTTTTAATAAGAAGCTTCAGCTTTACTCTGAGGAGATAAAAAGAAAAAATGAGATTTTAGGAACAAGTAAGGATGACGAGATCTTGGACTTCATTGATGAGAGATTGTTGAATTTATCATACTCTCTCGCTAATGAAAGGAGTTTGTGGCTTTCAAGAATCACAAATATAGCAGATAAGGTTTTGAAGAAACTTGCTCCTACAAATTCGCTGGATTTTAATATTCAAAGTGATTCTTTAAATTCTGAGAATTTGAAGACCAAGCTAAAATCAAACAGAATGAAGGAGAAAATGACTGGAAAGTGTCTAACTGGTTCGCATAAAGATCAGATATCTTTTGTTCTTAATGGTTTCGATACCTTTGAATTCGGTTCAGAAGGTGAGAAAAAAAGCGTCTCTATGGCTTTAAAAATTTCTGAAATTTTATTATTAAAAAAAGTTAATAATGACTTTCCTATAATACTAGTTGATGAGATAGGCAGTGAGTTCGATCAAAAGAGGTTTAATTTTTTCTATACTTTTATTACAAGTCTTGAAACTCAATGCTTTATAACGGCAAACAATAAAAGTGTTTTGGAGACAAATAAGAGCAAAGATTTTTCTATTTTCACTATTATTAATGGAGATTGTAAAAAAATAAGTTAGATTTAAACAATGTTGGAAAAAATAAGAGAGGATTTAAAGCGTTTTATTAAAAGTAAGAATAAGCTTGGATCAAATGTTGTAAGAACTATAATTTCGAATATCACTAATGAAGGATTGAAAGATTCCGCCACAGAGGAATCAATTATGAATATAATAAAGAAAGAAATAAAAAAGCGGAGAGAAGCAATAAAGTTATATTCTGCGAACAATCGAGATGACTTAGCTAAAGTTGAAGAAGAAGAGCTTTCTATCTTAGAATCATACCTTCCTGAACAAATGACAGAACAAGATCTTATGAAAGGTATGAAAAAAATAAAAGATAGCTTGGAATCTGAAGGTAAATTAAATATGGGTGAGCTCATTAAAGCCTCTATAAAAGAATTTTCCTCTAGTGCCGATAATTCTATGATTAGTAAGATCGCCAAAGGATTAACAAGCTAAAATAGCAAGTAAATAAGAGAGGTGGTTATGGATTGGAATCTAAAAGATTTATATAAAAGTGTAGATTCAAAAGAGATTAATTCTGATTTTACAAAGTTAGATCTTAGGTCAAAAAAGTTTAATAAAAAATATAGGAATAGAATATCCGATTCCTCCTCACCCAAGTTAATCTTTGAATCTCTTGTAGAGATTGAAAAGATATATGAGGGGCTAGGAAAAATATCATCATATGCATCATTATTATTTGCTGCAGACACTAACAATGAAAAATATTCTAAGTTTTACCAAAATGTTTCTGAACGGACATCAGATATCAGAAAAAACCTAATTTTTTATTTTTTATCATGGAATAAAATCTCAGAAAAAAGAGCTAAAGAGATTTATTCAAGTCCAGCACTCAACAAGTACTCTCACTTACTAAAGTCAGAGAGAAAATATAAAAACTTTATGCTAACAGAGCCTGAGGAAAAGATATTAGATAAAAAATCAATTACATCTTCAAGAGCTTTTAATAGGCTCTTTGATCAGACTTTAAACAATCTTGAGTTTGAAATGAAATTTAAAAATAAAGCAACTATTCTCACCGAGACAGAAGTTCTATCACTCTTGTATGATAAAGATAGAAAAATAAGAATATCTGCTTCTGAAAGCTTAACAAAAGGTTTAAAATCAGAGAGAAAGCTTTTAACCTTTGTATTCAATCAAATTTTAACTGACTCTAAAATTACGAATGAAATTAGAGGCCACAAGACCCCAATGTCTTCAAGAAATTTATCTAATGAAATCTCACAAAAAACTGTTCAAGCTTTAATTGATACCTGCAATAAATACAATAAAGTTCCTATAAGATATTACAAATTAAAAAGTAAAATTTTAAAAATAAAAAACTTTACAGATTATGACAGATATGCACCGTTGGGTCAGTCAAATAGAAAATTTTCTTTTGCTGATGCGAAAAAAATTGTATTAGATTCATTTAATGAATTTTCACCTCAGATGGGTAAGGTAGCAAAATTATTCTTTGATAACAACTGGATAGACTATAAGCTTAGAAAAGGTAAGAGAGGTGGTGCTTTTAGCCATTCATGCGTTCCATCGGTGCACCCATACATTTTGATGAACTTTACAGGAAAGATTAGAGATGTAATGACACTAGCGCATGAACTTGGTCACGGTATACACCAATATCTTTCTAGGAAAAATGGTTATTTTCAGCAAAATACTCCTTTAACAACTGCTGAGACTGCTAGTGTATTTGCTGAGATGCTTGTGTTTACAAAACTCTTAGAAAATGAAACAGATAAGAAAGAAAAACTATATTTAATCTGTTCAAAACTAGAGGATATTTTTGCAACGGTATTTAGGCAAATAGTTATGACTAATTTTGAGCTAGACGTTCATACAAAATGTAAAAAAACCGGTGAGCTATCAGCTGATGACTTTGATAAAGCATGGACAAAGGCAAACTCAAGAATGTTTGGGCGTTCAATAAAAATATCAGATAATTACAAATCTTGGTGGATGTATATTCCTCATTTTATTCATTCTCCATTTTATTGTTATTCATATTCTTTTGGAGAATTGCTTGTTCATGGGCTTTTTGCTAAATACCAAGAAGACAATAAAGGTTTTGTGAAAAAATATATTGAACTTTTGTCATCAGGTAGCACTAATTCTCCCGAGTCCTTAGTTAAAAAAACTGGTTTAGATATTACAAGAAGTGACTTCTGGGAGAGCAGCATGTATCTAATGAATGGTCTTTTAAAAGAAGCAGAGGGTATTTTCTATAAAAAATAAAAAATTTAACTTATGATTAAAATATCAAATGGAACAAAAAAAGGCTTTAGATTAAAAGTCCCTAATAATAATTTAGTTAGACCAAAAACTAGTAAAATTAGAAAAATGATTTTCGATATCCTTTTTTCGGTAAAAGATAAAGAGGTACTTGATATTTTTGCTGGTAGTGGTTCTCTAGGAATAGAGTCTTTAAGTTTAGGTGCAAAGTTTTCAACCTTTATAGACAAGAGTCCTACCTCCATTAATTGCATAAAGGACAACTTGTCTAAGTGTGGTTTTGTAAGTCAATCAATGGTTATCAATAAAGAGTTTAAAGAAGGAACTAGAATGCTAATAAAGGATAAAAAAAAATATGATCTAATTTTTATTGATCCTCCTTATTCATATTTTGATGACAAAACACTTAATGGTATTATTAGAACGGCACTAAAATTATCCCCTCCAGGTGGAATCATTGTTTGTGAACATCCTAAAGAGGAGAAGATTATATTAGATGTCGAAAATAGAGTGAAAGAGTATAAAGATAAATTTATAACCTTTTGCTGGCAGAATTAGATATGAAAAAGTCTGTAATTTATCCTGGAAGTTTTGATCCCTTAACTAATGGTCATGTAAATATAATTGAAAGAGCTGCACGCTGTTTTGATGAAGTTATTATTGGAGTAGCAAAGAATTCTTCCAAAAACTCAATACTCACTTCAGATGAAAGAGTTTATATTTTAAAAAAACTATTTAAAAATAAGAAAAAGATTATTATTGATCAGTTTGAAGGGTTATTAGCCCAATATGCCGACAAAAAAAAGATATACACTATTCTAAGAGGCATGAGAACCGTTCAAGATTTTGAATATGAGCTTCAAATGGCAACATCTAACAATAAACTTAACAACAAAATAGAAACCATATTTATGGTTGCTGATGGGAACTATTCGCATATTAGTTCATCTCTTATAAAAGATATTATTCGTTTAGGTGGAGATGCAAGTAATTTTATTCCTAAGATTGTTGAAAAAGAACTAAGAAAAAAACTATTAAAAAAGGGGTAAAAAATGAAACTTTCTAAACTGGCCAGGACCCTTAAGCCTTCTGCTACACTTGCTATCACAGCCAAGGCAAAAGAATTAAGATCCAAAGGTATTGATATTATTGGATTTGGTGCGGGGGAACCTGATTTTGACACACCTGAGAATATAAAGTTGGCTGCAAAAGAATCAATTGATGCCGGATTTACGAAGTACACGGCTGCGGGTGGAATCCTAGAACTTAAAGAGGCTATAAGAGACCGTATCTTAAATGACTATAAAATAGAGTATAAGAATAATGAAATCCTTGTTGGCTCTGGAGCTAAACATGTTTTATACAACCTGTTTAATGTTTTAGTTGATGAAGGTGATGAAGTATTAATCCCTGCACCATATTGGGTTTCATATCCTGAACAAGTTAAAATTTCCGGCGGGACACCAATCATACTTAATACATCACAAGAAGATGGTTTCAAAATTACAAAAGAACAAATCAAATCCAAATGTACCGATAAGACTAAAATACTAGTACTAAATTATCCTTCTAATCCTACAGGTTCTACATATACAAAAGATGAACTCTTAGAAATTGCTGATGCGGCAAGGGAGAAAAACTTAATTGTTCTATCTGATGAAATATACGACAAGATAATCTATTCAGGAGAGCAACACATCTCTTTTCCACAATTAAGCCAGGATGCAAAAGAAAGAACTATACTCGTGAATGGTGTATCAAAAACATACTCTATGACAGGGTGGAGGATTGGATACGCTGCTGGAAATTCAGGTGTAATATCTGCAATGAATAACTTGTCTGGACAATCTACTTCAAATCCTACTTCAATATCACAGAAAGCTGCCATTGAAGCGTTTTCAGGCAACCAAGATAAAGTCGAGGAAATGCTGATTGAATTTGGCACTAGAAAGGATTATATCTCATCATTTTTGAACAATATTATAGGTGTGAAGTGCTATGTCCCAATGGGAGCCTTTTATGTTTTTCCGGATATTTCTTATTATTTTGGTAAAAAGTTTAGAGGGAAAACAATTTCAAATTCTATAGAATTAACTGACTTCCTGCTTGATGAGGGAAAGGTAGCAGTAGTCCCTGGAATTGAATTTGGGTCTGACAACCATATACGAATTTCATATGCTACTTCAATGAAAGACATAATCGAGGGCACAAAAAGAATCAAAGAAAGCTTAGAGAAGCTATAGTTTTGATTTTTTGTTTAACTTGACGAAAGGTGTGAACTTGGATTTTAATATTGGAGCCGAAGGGGATCGAACCCTCGACCTCTTGAATGCCATCCAAGCGCTCTCCCAACTGAGCTACGGCCCCTTGTTTAATATGTAGATATAATTTGTTAGAATATATCCAAGTTACTATTAATTCAATTTAGTATAATGAAAAAAATTAATGTTGGCATAATTGGTTTGGGCACTATTGGAAGTGGTGTGTATAAGATATTAAATCAAAGAAAGTCTAAAATTAAAAAACAATATAATATCGAGATAAATATAAAAAAATGCTGTGATATTTCAGAGGCCAGCAGAAAAAGGTTAAAAATATCTAAAGAAAACTTTACTAAGAATTATATTGATATAACAAAATCTAAAGAAATTGATATTGTCATTGAACTAATAGGTGGTATAAAAGTGGCCTACAATATTTCTAAAGAAACTTTAAAAAATAAGAAACATCTTGTTACAGCAAATAAAGCACTTCTGGCCTATAAAGGAAAAGATTTAAGAAAATTATCTAATGTAAATAATGTATCAATTGGCTATGAAGCAAGTGTGGGAGGAGGTATACCAATAATAAATTCTATAAAGGATTCGATATTAATAAATGATATTACTTCTTTCTGGGGAATACTAAATGGAACTTGCAACTACATATTAACCTTAATGTCCAGAGGAATAGATTTCACAAAGGCTCTAGATATGGCAAAAAAAGAGGGTTTTGCTGAAGCCGATCCAACCCTAGACATCAATGGTAAAGATACGGCTCATAAAGTAGCTGTTCTATGTCAGACATGTTTTAATCTTAATCTAAATGTAGATCAAATATACACTCAGGGTATCGAAGATATTTCTTCTTATGACATAGAGGTTGCTAAAAATCTTGGATATGAGATAAAGCTATTGGGTATAAGTAGAATTATCAACAAGGAGCTAGATGCTAGAGTGCACCCAACTCTAATTTCTAAAGTGAACCCTTTAGCTAACGTAAAAAATGAATTTAACGCTATTTTAGTAAACTCTAATAATCTTGGCCCTTATATGAGTTATGGGTATGGAGCAGGAATGCTTCCCACTGCTTCTGCAATAGTTGCCGACATTGTTCGTGTCTCGTCTGAATTAAATGATCAATTAAACTTGGAACCCGAACTAAAAATAAATCTTAGAAAATTTGAAGATGTAAAGTCTAAATTCTACCTTAGAATAATGATCAAGGATGCACCAGGAAATCTTGGAAAGGTTACTAGTATATTAGGAAAATATAAAATTAATATTGATAAAGTAATTCAAAACAATGATGAAAATAAATTAAAAGCGATTCCTGTAATAATTTTGACCAAAAGTCTAAAGCTGAAAGCATTGAATAAAGCTGTAGCTTCAATGACAAAAAGTAAGCTAATTCAAAAAGATTCTCTGATAATTCCCGTGGAGGATCTTGCATAAAATATTGAATAATAATTTTGAATCTATTATTTTGGAAAATATAAGGGAGGGGATACTGCTTCTGGACAAAAAACTAAATTTTTTGTTTATAAATCAAGAAGCTGAAGATATACTTGGAAAATCAAAAAAATTTTTAAAAAAAGAAAACAATATAAGTGCAATAGACAAAGAAATTGTCAAACTGATAAAGGAAGTTAAAAAAACACATAAAACTAAATTTGTAAGTGAAGTTACTATTACCGACTCCTTGGGAAATAAGAATATAAGTTCAATTTATCTCAGACCAATTTTTAACTATAGCTACAAAAGGCAGATTTTAGAATATATACTCATTCAGTTTGCCAATCTAGAAGGCATGACTTTTCTAAATAAAAAATCAAAGTTTGAGGATGAGGAGAAAATAATGAGCCAACTGTTCTATGGTTTAGCTCATGAAATAAAGAATCCTTTAGCTGGCATAAAGGGTGCAGCTCAAATTGTGAAGACTATAAAGAACGAAGATATTATCAGTAAGGAATGCATGGAGATAATCGAAAAAGAGGCAACGCGACTTGAAGGCCTTGTTAATACATTTAAATATCTTCAGCCTCACTCAAATAATAATTTTAAAATTGTGAAAATTAATAAGGCTATCAATGATACGGTAGAACTTTTAAGCAAAACTTCTAAAAATAAAAATATTAAACTTTTCTTTAGCTACGAAGATGAATCAGTGGATGTCTTAGCAGATGAAGGGCTGCTAAGAATCTTAATACAGAATATCATGCAAAATTCTTATGACTCGATAAAAGATACCGGTGAGATAAGAATTGCGATTAAAAGAACCAAGGATTTTAAATTAAACAACAAGAATCTAATACAGATAGAAATAAAAGATACAGGGAAAGGAATAAGTCAAAAAGATCTAAAGATGATATTTCAGCCCTTCTACTCTACAAAAAAAAATGGGCAAGGGATAGGGTTATTTTTAAGTCAAAAAATAGCAAATAAATTTGGGGGTTTTATTGAAGCAGAGTCAAAACTCAACAAAGGGTCAAAATTTATAATTTATTTACCCAACAACTAAAGATTTTGGTATAATTCTACACAATGGATTCAATACTCATAGTAGATGACGAACAAAGTATTAGGCAGGTTTTAAAAATCTTTTTAGAGAAAGAGGGATATTCTGTTTCAACTGCAGCCAAACTTTCAGATACATATTCCATTTTAAAAAAAAATAAGTTCAGTCTAATTCTTTTAGATATCAATCTACCTGATGGAAATTCGTTAAAGTATATAAAAAAAATTAGAGATTTAAATAATAATTCTTCAATTATAGTTATGACTGCACAAGATACCATGATAAATGCTATACAGGCTATTAAAAATGGTGCTTATGACTATATAACTAAACCTTTCGATTTTGATGATAATTTTACAAATATAATAGAAAGAGCTGTTAAGAATTCAATTAAGGATTCAAAGATAGAGAAACTTGAAACTGATATTAAAAGATATGATATGGACTCCTTTAATATAATTGGAAAATCAAATCAGATGAAGAAAGTCTTTAAAGACATTGGTAGAATAGCTGAAAGTAGCCATACAGTATTGATTTTAGGAGAGTCTGGATCAGGAAAAGAATTAGTATCTAAAGCAATTCATTTAAGTGGAAAGAACTCAAAAAAGCCCTATATCCAAATAAATATAACCGCCATACCCGACGAACTTATAGAAAGTGAGCTTTTTGGTTATGAAAAAGGTGCCTTTACTGGAGCCTCAGGGAAAAAAACAGGAAGATTTGAAGAAGCCGATGGTGGGACAATTCTTTTAGATGAAATAGGAGATATGTCTTTCGACTTACAAAGTAAACTGCTTAGAGTCATAGAAGAAAAAAAGTTTTATAGGCTGGGATCACAAAAACCAATTAAGTTTCAGGCAAGAATAATTGCATCAACCAATAAAGATCTCGAAGCTGAGGTTAAGAAAAAGAACTTTAGACAGGACTTATACTTCAGACTTAATTCTATAGCATTAGAGTTACCTACTCTCAGAGACAGGAAATCTGACATTCCTCTTCTTGTGGACTTCTTTTTAGCAAAATATTTAGACCAAGGTGATAGTCAGAAAATCGCCAGTGAAGACTTTCTCAGCAGCCTCATTGATTATGATTGGCCTGGCAACGTAAGAGAACTGGAAAACTCGATAAAGAAAGGTGTCTAGATGAACCCAGACCTACATTTAGATAGACAGTCAATCGAGAACCATCTTCCTAAAATTGCTAGAAGAATTGAATCAGAAGAAAATAAAGTGAATTATAGCAAATTTATTGAAAGTATATTTAC
>JAQWMJ010000022.1:0-43150 GCA_029246845.1 Thermodesulfobacteriota bacterium | reverse complement strand
AGTCCAGTATAAATAACTTCAAAACCAGCATCTCTTAATGCTCTGGTGATAATTTTTGCACCTCTATCATGGCCATCTAGTCCTGCTTTAGCTATCAATATTCTTATTTTTAACTGACTCATATGCAACTCCTTTGAAGGTATTTTAACTTACTTATTCAACGTAATCCAAGGTTAGTTGTTTGCTAAAAACATTTTTGGTTTCACTACGAAGCATAAATTGAAAATCAACGATCTCGTTTTTTAAGATTACTAATCCCTTACTTCCAATCAATGGTATTGTTATTGCCTCAATAATTCTACCATCTTTATTCTTGGCAATATATCTTACTAATACATTTTTTAACTTTTGGTCTGAGTTATTTATCACCTTACCGGTATAACCTAGCTTACCCCCTTCTCCGACAACTTCTAGGACAGGACCAAGGAAATCAACACCGGGTTTACCTTGTAATTTCTCACATGATACAAAAGTGAAGATAAAGGCTGCTAGAAGTATTAGTTTAAAAAAATTCATTTTTTATCATCAATGTTCAAAACATTAGCTGGTTTATTGTTCTCCGTGATAGGAGTCTTGTGGTCTTGAATTACATCCCCTAGTAATTTATGCATTATTTTAATTGATCCAAGGGAGCTCTCTTTCAAATATCCTGTATCTACATCTAGTGATTTTTTCTTTTTGGTCCACAAATAGAAAAGAAAAGCCTGATTGTTTAATATAAGAAAAAGTAGCATGTAAAAGAGTCCATTATTATATAAAACCTCAGTTAAAATTGGGATATTACTTGTTTCAATTCTTACCACACCATAAGGCATGTCAGATGTCCCTATAAAAAAGGGTTTAATTGCAACATATTTATTATTAAAAAAGAATTTATTTGTTTTATTAAAGGGTGAGTCATCATCCTTGTTTAAATTGTCATCAGTACCAGCGTTAACTATCCCTTTCATGATGTCAGACCTAAAATAAACGGTCAAAAGTTCTGGTGGGTTAACGTTGAAGGCATTTGTAAGTTTTTGAACGCCAATTTGATCATCTAAAAAATTGAAAAAGTCCTTTGAGGAAAAATTGTTGTTATTTTCTTCGAAATAATTAGATGCTTGCTCTGCAATTACAGAGGCTAAAGCTTTAGATTGGTTCTTACTAACTTCTCTTCTTTGGTTAAAGCTAAAAACAAACAAAGTGAATATGAAGGAAAAAATAAGCAATTGGAGTAAGACAATTACGATAAGTCTTTTAAGGAAATACATCACGCAGTTTTAGAAAGTTTTTCTATAGATGAAAGAACTTTCTGATCAGATATTCTTTTATCTGATTTAAGCAACATGTAAATCATTCCAATAAAATCTTTCCTAACCTCGTCTGATAAATTTCTAAACAAATCTAATAAAAGTTTTTCAGAATAAGTTATTGGTTCATCTAAATTATTTACTATGTTTTCCTTATTTAAGAATCTAAGTAACTTTTGCTCTTTAGCTTTATTCCAAACAACATCTGGGTCAATATTTAAAGTTTGAGCAATTACAGAACATTTAGACTTATCAGGAGCATCAACTTTAGCCGTTTCTAGCTGATGAACATAAACTGTTGAAACATTAAGAGATATTGCTAATTGCTCTTGTGTAACCTTCCTACTTTTTCGAGTTTCTTTTAAATAAGAACCAAATACATTCAGAATGCTCATGTATTAATAATACAATTTTGTATAAATATTACAATAAGTTAGAAACTATGCCCCGAGGCGGAATCGAACCACCGACACGAGGATTTTCAGTCCTCTGCTCTACCGACTGAGCTATCGGGGCATAATTTATAATAAGAATTTAGTTTATATAGAAAAAACTCTTAATCAAGGGAATTGATACTTATTTTATTCCTACAATATCTATGATTATGCCGGACCCAAAGAAAAGCCCTCTTATACTCCTTTTTTAACCATTTCTTTTAACAGGTCCTTGGGCAATTCTTCATAATATGGTGAATCTTTCTTATATAATTCTTTAATTTTATTTTTTGGCATATCAGGCATTTCTTCTGTTAGCCCTAAAGATCTACAAATATTTTTCAACTCCTCTTCTCTTTCACTAATTGGATTTGGATCTAAAATCATTCCCACATCTTTCAACATGGTCCTTGTTTCTTTATCTTCTTTTAGAGGCTTACCATATTCATTAGAATGGAATAATCTATCAAATCTTTTTCTTGGACGCTGATCTGGGTCTTCTAAAGGGTACCCTACAGTCATAGCCCACAGAGGAACTACATTTTCTGGTAAACCTAATACTTTTGGCCAAGCTTCCGGATTTCTCCCTGTAGCTATCAAACATGTTCCTAATCCTAGCTCTGTTGCTGCAAGCATTGATTGTGCCATGGCTTGACCAGCTTCAATTCTGAATAAATCTTCAGTTTTATCTTTAGGAAAACTCATCAACCTAGGATAGGTAGTTTCAGTTAACAGCTTATAAGTCCATCCTTGTGCAGCAGAGATAGCTCTTAAGGGAAAAAGTACCGCAAAGGATTTTACTAAGTCCTTATACCACCCATCTAAATTAGTTAGCCAAACTACTAGTTTCGGAGCTGTTTGTAAGTGCAATTCATTGAATGCCGAAACACACCCTACAATCTCATCCCACTTCTTTCTTGGATATGTAGCTTTATCTATAACTATTGCCTCTGTTGAATTACAATTACCTTGGCATGAGGCATACCTTGCAGCTTGAAGAATAACTTGAATCTTCCAATCCTCGACATTCTTCCAACTCTTATAAAATCTAATACTCCTTCTTTTCCCTATAGCTTCTAAAACTTCCATTTTTTCCCCAACTAAATGTTCATTAAAGCAAGATGCTTTTTACTATTAAATAATAAAAATGTTCATTTGTCCAGAAAAAAAAAGAGGCAGAAAGTTCTCCTGCCTCTATAAATAAAGGAATTTAGAAAGCTACTATATATTGAACAGAGATTGTATCCTGAGTCTTCTTCTGTGCTTGACCATTGTGGATACCGTACTGTTTTTGAAACACTCGATGGTTTGCCATATCAAGCCTATACTCAGCTCTTAAAGTTCCATAGTCGCCAATTAGAAGTTGAGGGGTAATTGTAAAACTTCTCAACTCTGCTTCATCTTTGGACTCGTCCCAAGGATCTCTGGCTGTGCTAGAAAACCCTAACCTAGATCCACCTGGATCTTTAAGATATTCATATCTGGCTGTAACTGACTTCGTACTATCGTGACTATATGTTAAATATGAACCATATCCATACCATTCTGCGTCATCAGCAACTCCTGTTCTAGTAGAAGTATAAGCTCCTTCTTCCTCACCCCTTCCCATAACTCCATTCAGAGTTAAGGATAAAGAAGTTGTAAGAGGTACGCCTAAGACTGCAGTATAAGTTTGTCTAGTTTTTTCATCAGTTTCCTGACCATAATTCATTGCTACAAACAATGAAGTGTCACCAAAAGTTGAACCAAAAGCGGCTTCAAAAGTCTTTTCTTGGTTTTCACCTTCATCATATATGGTATCCCAACCATTTCCAACTCCGATATAAAATTCATCAATAAATTCTACACCTGGCTCTATCATTGCTCTTACGCCAGTATTTTGAAAGTTTATTGTATAACCAAAAAGAAAACTTCTTGTAATGTTTGGATTATCAGCTGGATTAATAACTTCATTTCCCAGCATGGTATCAAAATGTCCAACCATTGCTTTCCAGTCTCCAACCGGCAAAATTCCATATGCCTGATGAAGGAACATATGGTGCCCATTATCGCCATAGTCAGTAGCTAAATCTTGAGCTATACCACCCATTAGTATATCTATGACAAAAAAATCATTTGATACTCCAATCTGTGCAGAAGGAGTCATAGTATAATCATCATTACTAAAAGTATGATAATTGTTTTCTTCATCTTCATTATCACCTAAATTATAGGTTGTGGCTGTGTGGACAAAACCTGAAAAAACTAATGGAATTTCAGAAGATCCATCCTTAGCAAATGTATTTGAGCTGTTCAAAAATAAAACAAAAGCAAATGCTATAATTATTAGATTACGCATAATTACCTCCTTGTGCGTTTAATATAATTATTATATTGCAATCTTTGTACCATAAAGGTTAAATTATATCAAATTATGGCGAAAATATGATCAAGGGGGGGGTTAGTCTAAATCTTTACCTTTAGTTTCTGGAAGAGTAAGAAGTACAACAAAAGCACAAACTGCAAAGATTGAAGCTGTCATTAAAGCTCTACCGTTTCCAATAATCTCCCCATTAAACAAGAAGGCAAATGAACTCACAGCTATAAAAGCAAAAAGTGGTGGAGCTATGGCAGAGGCTCCTCTTCCAACATTGTAACTAAAGCCTTGAGCTGTTCCTCTGGCTCTTGTAGGGAAAATTTCTGCAAATATTGCACCAAAACCTGAATAAAAACCAGTAGCAAAAAAACCTAACAAAGGAGCTAGAATTAAAATTAAAGCCTCTAAGGATATGAACCCTAAAAATTGCTGAATCGTAACTATGTTTCCAAAAACGGGTACGAGAAGAGCTACAATAATTAAATACATTCCAAAAGTAGTTTTACGCCCAATTTTATCGCTAATTAGTCCAAAAGAAATGCAACCTATTATTGCGCCAATATTCAAAGGTATGGTAAAGCCAAATCCTTTGACTATACCTAAGCCTGCCCCTCCTTCAGAAATAGGACTAGCGAGATAATTGGGAACAAAATAGCTCAGTCCCCAGTATGAAAGCATACAGAAGCTAGTTAGCAAAGTAGCCTTAATAACCATTGGTCTTATTTCGTCTGATTTAAAAATTTCAAAGAAAGTGAATTCTTGCTTAGTGTGCTTTCTAGCTTCAGCGGATTTTTTCCAAACTTCAGGCTCTTCACAGACCCTTCTAACATAAAATACTAAGAAAGCAGGAAGAACTCCTAGGAAGAACAACACTCTCCAACTTTCAACAGGAAAGTCAGTAGTAACAAAAGGAATCTGATTTAAATTAAAAGTATCTATAGGCAAGACGAATGTAGCTAGTAATGCAGCGAAAATAAATCCAAATCCCCATCCACTTTGCACCATACCAACAACTTTTCCTCTATGCTCTTTAGGCCAACTTTCTGCTACTAAGATTTCACCGGAAGCCCACTCTCCTCCCATTCCAAGACCTAATAAAAATCTACAAATTACAAAAAATAGAATATTGGGAGCAAAAGCTGAGAGCATTGTAAAAAGGGAATATATTAAAATTGAATAAGTTAGGGCCTTAACTCTACCTACATAATCTGAAATTACTCCAAAAACCATCCCACCTAATGCGGAAGAGGCTAATGTAATACTAAAGAGAAGGGCTGCTTGGGGACCAGATATATCAAAAGTTTGAGCAATAAACCTAAAAGCAAATACATATAGCAGCAAATCCATTGCATCTAATGTCCAACCAAAGAAAGCAGCAATAAAAGTTTTCCATTGCTTTGAATTGATGTCTTGAGTCCAATTTAAAATAAAACTTCTCCCTTAGGATAAAAAGCTTACTAAATTAAAATTTATTAGTCAATATTCAGAGTTATTGGCTATTGATAAAGAAAGAAAGATTGTTAAAATTTGATTGTGGAAAAATTATCGATATTTGTGGAAACATATGGATGTCAAATGAATGAATATGACTCAGATAGGATTATAAATTCCTTATCAGCAAATCCAGTTAAAGATCCAAGTGAGGCAGATATAATAATTGTTAATACATGTGCAATTAGGGAAAAAGCAGATCACAAAGCAGTAAGTGCTGTGGGTAAGTATAAAAAACTAAAAATTAAGAATCCTGATTTAATAATTGGTATGGCAGGATGTGTTGCTCAACTTTATGGGAAAAAGCTTATCAAGCAGATTCCTCACTTAGACTTTGTTATAGGGCCTAGAGAAATCCCTAAATTAAGAGATTTAGTTTTTGATATAAAACAATCATCAAGCCATAGAAAAATTAATACATCAATGGATGTAGAAGAAGTCTTTAAATTTAGCCCTTATCATAAAAGCGGGAAAGTAAACGGTTTTGTTTCGATTCAACAGGGATGCAATAAAAAGTGTGCATACTGTATCGTTCCAACAGTTAGAGGAAGCGAAATAAATAGGCCTTTAAAAGAAATATTAGAAGAATCTAGACTTTTAATTAACCAGGGTGCAAAAGAACTTACTTATATAGGTCAAACAGTTAATTCATGGAAATATGAAGGAGAAAGGTTTTACAACCTTTTGGACTATCTGCAAGAGCTGGACGGTTTAGAAAGGATTAGATTTACGACCTCTTTTCCCAGAGATATAACATCTAAAATGGTAGATTCGATGAAGAACAATACAAAAGTCTGTCGTCAGCTGCACTTGCCTGTACAATCAGGATCAAACAGAATCTTAAAGCAAATGAAAAGAGCTTATAGTGTCGAATGGTATAGAGATAGTATATCAAAACTTAGGGATGCTATACCAGATTTAAGTCTCTCTACTGATATAATAATAGGCTTTTCTGACGAATCTAGTAAAGACTTTGAAGAAACAATGAAGCTTATTGAAGATATAAAATTTGATACAATCTATTCCTTTAAATACTCAATCAGACCTGGGACCCCTGGAGAATTAATGGATTCCCATGTTAATGAGGATGTCGCCCTCGATAGGCTCCACAAGCTTCAATCGAGACAAAGAGAAATCTCATTAGAAAATAACCTCAAGCAAGTCAATAAAAGTTATAAAGTTTTAGTAGAAAGTGAAAGTAAAAATAATCCAAACGAATTCTTTGGAAGAACTTCGCAAAATAAAGCCGTGTATATCAAGAATATAAACAAAGAGTCAATCGGCGAGATACTTGACATTACAAAGAAGGAGGCTTTTCAAAATTCTTTTATAGGTGAGCCAACCTGAAAACAAAAAATTTTGACGGAATAATTATAGTAGGTGGTGGTTTGGCAGGTTGTGAAGCTGCATATCAAATCTCAAAGAATAATATTAAAGTTAAGCTCTACGAAATGAAACCAAAAAAGTTTACCCCTGCTCACAAATCTAACAATCTTGCAGAATTAGTCTGTAGTAACTCACTTAAATCGACCTCTCCTGAGAAGGCTTCAGGAATTTTAAAGCTTGAAATGCTAGAGCTAGATTCACTAATTATTAAAGCTGCACATAAATCTAAATTGCCTGCTGGAGGAGCTTTGGCTGTAGACAGAGAACAATTTTCAAATTATATAACTAACGAAATTAAAACCAATCCACTGATTGAAATCATTAATGACGAGATACTTTTATTGCCTGAAGAACTAAACTCTCCTCTAATTATTGCAACCGGACCATTAACAAGTCCAGGTTTATCAAAAAGTATTGAAGACTTTATAGGAAAAGAAAACTTGTCATTTTATGATTCTATTTCGCCAATTATTTCATACGAAAGTCTTGATGATGCACATTTTTTTAGAGCCTCTAGATATGAAGAAAGCGAAGGAGACTATATAAACTGTCCATTAAATGAAAAAGAGTACGCATTGTTTTATAAAACTTTAATAGAATCAGAAAAAATAGAATTTCATAATTTTGAGAAACCTAATTACTTCGAGGGATGTCTACCAATTGAAGTTATGGCTGAAAGGGGAGTTGACACATTAAGATTCGGTCCCATGAAGCCTGTTGGACTTATAGATCCTAAAACTGGGAACAGACCATATTCTGTTGTACAGCTCAGAAAAGAAAACTCTCATGAAAGCATGTGGAATATTGTTGGCTTTCAAACCAAAATGAAAATCAAGGACCAAAAAGAAGTTCTCTCCAAAATTCCTGCTCTTAATAATGCTGAATTTCTCAGATTTGGTAGCATCCATAGAAATACTTATATTAATTCACCAGGTGTTATCTCAAATACCCTACAAAGTAATAAGAATCCACTATTATTTTTTGCAGGCCAGATTACCGGCGTTGAAGGATATTCTGAGTCATCGGCTATGGGTTTGGTTGCAGGAATTAACTCTTCAAGAATTTTTAAAAATAAGGAGCCAATTATTTTTCCAATAAAAAGCGCTCTGGGGTGTCTAACGAAGTATATATCTGATCCATCAAACAAGAAGATTCAACCAATGAATATAAACCTTGGGCTATTCGATGTTAAAAAACCCAAAAAGAATATTGAAAAGATAAAGGAATCTTCAAGGCAATGTATTCTTGAAATAAAAAATACAAATCAAATAGAATTAGATTTAGTTTAATGCTACTATTTAGTTTTTATGAACTTTCAAAATATAATCCTTAATTTGCAAACATTTTGGGCCAATAAAGGTTGCGTAATACTTCAGCCTTATGATCTTGAGAAAGGCGCTGGCACATTTCACCCAGGAACCTTTCTACGTTGCCTAGGCGAGACCCCATGGTCAGCAGCTTATGTGGAGCCTTGCAGGAGGCCTACTGATGGAAGGT
The DNA here is from genome assembly GCA_029246845.1 of Thermodesulfobacteriota bacterium. Classification (GTDB taxonomy): domain Bacteria; phylum Desulfobacterota_D; class UBA1144; order UBA1144; family UBA1144; genus TMED58. The sequence goes on along the minus strand of JAQWMJ010000022.1, from coordinate 34,697 downwards.
ACGGAGAAAATCCCAACAGATTGCAGCACTATTATCAATTTCAGGTTGTAATAAAACCTTCAATTGAAAATATCCAAGATTTATACTTAGAAAGTTTGAATTTTCTTGGTATAGACACCAAGAAACATGATATAAGATTTGTTGAAGACGACTGGGAATCCCCTACTCTCGGTGCTTGGGGATTAGGCTGGGAAGTATGGTTAGACGGTATGGAAATAACACAGTTTACTTATTTTCAACAAGCTGGGGGTTTTGATTTAAATCCTGTGACGGTAGAAATTACTTATGGAACTGAAAGAATAGCTATGTATCTTCAAGAAGTTGATAGCGTCTATGAGTTAAAATGGTCTGAAAAAATAAAATATTCTGATATACATCATCGAACAGAATATGAATTTTCAAAATATAATTTTGAAATCGCAAATATAGAGATGTTGAAGGATTTCTTTATTAAATCTAAAGAAGAATGTAAGAGTCTTGTAAGAAACAACCTATCTCTACCAGCTTATGATTACTGCCTGAAATGCTCTCATCTTTTTAATCTCCTAGATGCAAGGGGTAGTATTAGCGTTACGGAAAGAGCGAGATATATTCTTGAGATAAGGGAGCTAGCAAAAGCGTGTGCTGGCTTGTATATAAAAACATATGAAACAAAATAGCAAGCTATCAACCTTTTTACTAGAAATATTTGTAGAAGAGATGCCTGCTCGATTGGTTAATGAGTTGTCTAAACAGCTTGAAGATAACTTTAAAAAAGGTATTGATGAGCATTCTATTTCATATTCCTCGCTATGCTCTTACTCAACTCCAAGGAGACTTATAGTTACGATAGAAGGTCTAGAGAAGAAACAAAAAGATATAAATAAATATATGGTTGGTCCTCCAAAAAAAATCTCATTAGATGCTGATGGAAATCCCCTTAAGCCAGCTCAGGCATTTGTAGAGAAAAATAAGCTTAACATTAAAGATATTGAAATTATTAAGAAGAATGGCAGCGAATTTATTGCTGCTAATGTGAAAATAGTAGGTCAAAATACATCCAAGCTTCTAACTGAGATATCTCACCAGGCAATTGTTGGAATAAAAAACAAAAAATTTATGAAATGGGGTAAGAGTGAATTTCAATTTATTAGACCAATAAGAAATCTTTTTTTACTATTTGATTCTAAATTTCTTAAAATCGATTTATTTGGGATTAAGAATGAAAATAAAGTTTATGGACACAGATTTTATGATAATAAGGGAAAAAAAATACTTTCATTCAATGAGTATTTTGAATTTATGAAAAGAAGCTATGTAGAAGTTAGCTTTGAAAACAGAAGAGTGAACATACATAATCAGATTCTTGAGATTGAAAAAGAATTAGGTGTACATATTCCAATTGACGAAGAACTTCTCAGTCATGTATCCAATCTAACAGAATTTCCAAAAGTACTTTGTGGGAACTTTGACAGAGAATTTTTACAAATACCCAAAGAAGTAAATATCTCGGTAATGAAGAATCATCAGAAATACTTCCCAGTTTTTAAAGACAAGAAGTTGGATAATTTAGATTCCAAGTTCATTTTTGTCGCTGGATCACCATTTCTAAATAAAAAAATAGTTGTAACGGGAAATGAGAAAGTTATAAGAGCAAGACTAGATGACGCTAAATTCTTTTATAATGAGGATTGCACCTCTAGATTAGTAAATATCCAAAAAAAGCTTGAATCAACCACATTTATTGCAAATGGAGGCTCATATGAGGATAAATCACAGAGAATTTATCAAATATCCTTAGCACTTGTTAAGATGTTAAATTTTGAAGATCTCATCAATGAAAGAAAGCTAAAGATAGCATGTAAACTAATTAAAGCTGATTTATCATCACAAATGGTATGTGAATTCCCAGAACTACAGGGGACTATGGGCAAGTACTACTACAAAGATGAAGACTTGTATGTAGCCGAAATTATTGAACAGCATTATCTTCCTAAAGGAAGAAGCGGCAAAATACCTGAAAATCAAATAGCAATGGTAATAAGTATTGCAGATAAAATAGATACTATAAGTGCGTGCTTTAGTCTAGGACTCGTACCCACTGGGAGTTCTGACCCGTATGGACTTAGAAGGAATAGTATAGGTATAATTAGAATTGCTGAGGGGCTGAATAAACAAATAAACTTAGTTGAAATATTGAATTTTTCTGTTGATTGCTTTGAAGCAAATATTAAGAAACAGGTCGGAGCAGATACTAGAAATAAAACTATTGATTTTTTTGTCGATAGAGTAAAAAATTATCTTTCAGATATGGGATATCAAACGAACATCATTAACTCAATTTTAAATATAGACTCAAATGTCTTAGATATTCAATTGTTAAAAAATAAAGCAGATTTAATCAAAGGATTTATGAAAAAAGGTTCATCTCATTCTATAATTGAAGCTGATAAAAGATTAAAAAATATAGTAAAAAATAACACAAGTCTAGGTGTTGACCCTAAGCTACTAAATGATTCTTTTGAGTTAAATCTTTACAATCGATATAGTGAAATTAAAGGTTCTTTTACTAAAGAATCAATGAACAATACACCCTCTTCAACATTAAATGCAATCGTTGGGATTGCCCCAGATTTAGACAGCTTTTTTGAAAATGTTTTAGTTATGGACAAGAATATTAAAGTTAAGCAGAACAGAATAAATTTATTAACTAATATAAAAAATCTAATTTCAAGATTTGTAAACTTGTCTGAAATTTAGGAGAGGGTTTTAGGATGAAGAATAAAAAAAATGTTTTTTATTTTGGAAATAAAAAAGCAGATGGTAACGGAAAAATGAAAGAAGTGCTTGGTGGTAAGGGTGCTGGGCTTGCAGAGATGACAGAGATCGGAATCAACGTTCCTCCCGGTTTCACAATATCAACAAATGTATGTGCGATGTTTTATCAGAATAAAAAACAAACACCGGCTAATATTACTAAAGAAATTAGAACTAACTTGGTTAAGTTGGAAAAAATGACTAAAAAAGGTTTTGGAGATATAAAAAATCCATTACTAGTATCTGTTAGGTCTGGAGCGATGTTTTCAATGCCTGGAATGATGGACACTATTCTTAATTTGGGATTGAACGACAAAACTGTGTCAGGATTGGCTAAAAAAACTAAAAATCCTAGATTTGCATGGGATGCATACAGAAGATTTATTCAAATGTTCTCTGATGTAGTTCTCAATGTCAGTAAAGATTTGTTTGAGGAAAAATTAGAGGAATTAAAAAGAAAGAAAAAAGTAAAGCATGATATTGAACTTAATGAGATTGCACTAAAGTCCCTAGTTCAAGACTATAAAAAATTAGTAAAATCTAAAACTAAAAAATCTTTCCCTCAAGATCCCATTGATCAGCTAGTAAAAGCTATTAATGCGGTTTTCTTATCATGGAATAATAAAAGAGCGATTTTTTACAGAAAAAAATATGGTATTTCAAGTGACATAGGAACTGGAGTCACTGTTCAATCAATGGTTTTTGGAAATATGGGACAAGATTGTGGTACTGGTGTAGGTTTTACTCGGGATCCTCTTTCAGGTGAAAAAGAGTTGTTTGCTGAGTACTTACTTAATGCTCAAGGGGAAGATGTAGTTGCAGGAATTAGAACTCCTAAGCATATAAAAGCAATGCAAAGAGAGATGGGAAAAGTTCATCATCAAATAGTTAATACAGCAAAGATTTTAGAAAGGCACTTTAAAGATATGCAAGATTTTGAGTTTACTATTGAGAATGAAGTTCTTTATCTGCTTCAAACCAGGTCAGGCAAAAGATCAGGAATTGCAGCAGCAAAGATTGCTTGCGATATGGTTAAAGAAAGCCTTATTACAAAGAAAGAGGCTATTAGTAGGGTCGAACCTGAACATCTTGAACAATTTTTATTTCCAATATTTGATCCTGATGATAAGAAAAAATTTAATGTGCTAACAAAAGGTTTAGCTGCTTCTCCTGGAGCTGCTTCAGGACAAGTGGCACTTGATGCTCAAACAGCTGTTGAACTGAGCAAACAAGGAAAGAGGGTAGTTCTTGTTACTAAAGAAACTAGCCCTGACGATATCCATGGAATGTCAGCTGCCAGTGGTCTTTTAACTGCAAGAGGGGGTAGAACTAGCCATGCTGCAGTTGTCGGAAGGCAGATGGGTAAAGTTTGTGTAGTTGGAGCTGAAGAAGTAAGGGTCAATTTAGAATCAAGAACTTTCTCCGTTGCCGATGAAGTTATACAAGAAGGTGATTTCATATCAATTGATGGCTTTGAAGGGAAGGTTTACAAAGGAGATATCCCAGTTGTAGCCTCTGAAGTTATACAAGTTATGCAAGGCAATATGAAAGAAATTTCTTCGGAAAGACATTTAATATTTTCAACTATATTAAAATGGGCTGATACTTTTAAAAGGCTTAAAATCAGAACTAATGCCGATGTTCCAAGTGATGCAGAAGTTGCAATTAAATTCGGTGCCGAAGGTATTGGTTTATGTAGAACTGAACACATGTTTTTTGCCGAAGATAGAATCAAGATAATGCAAGACATGATTCTTTCTACAAATCTCAAAGATAGAATTAGGCATTTGAATAAGCTTCAAGAAATGCAAAAAGAAGACTTCGTAGGATTGTTCACGACTATGAAAGGTTTTCCTTGCACTATAAGACTGCTAGACCCACCACTTCATGAGTTTTTACCTAAAAGAGAGGACTTAATGCTAGAGGTTAAAGAATTAGAATTGCTGGGTAATGATAAGAAGAAATTAGAAGAAAGAAAATCTCTTCTAGATAGAGTTGAGGAGTTACATGAATTTAATCCGATGTTAGGCCTTAGAGGCTGTAGACTTGGAATTACAATGCCTGAGATAACTTCTATGCAAGCTCGAGCAATATTTGAAGCTGCCATAGAGGTTTCAAAAAAGAAAATTAGAGTAGTTCCAGAGATCATGATTCCTCTTGTTGGAATGGTAACTGAATTTAAGATTCAAAAAGATATCATCAACCAAGTTGCGAAAGAAGTGCTAGGAAAGAAAAAAATTACTTATATGGTCGGGACAATGATTGAGGTTCCCAGAGCTACAACGGTCGCAGATCAGATTGCCAAAGAGGCTGAATTCTTTTCTTTTGGAACAAACGATTTAACCCAGACAGTCTTTGCATACTCTAGAGATGATGCTGCTAAATTTATAAACCATTACCTAGAAACAAAGGTTGAATTAGATGGCAAAAGTGTTGAAATATTAGATAAAGATCCTTTTACTTCTATAGATATCGAAGGTGTTGGAGAATTAATGAAGTTAGGTCTTAATAAAGGTAAATCGACTCGTAAAAATCTTAAAGTCGGTATATGTGGTGAGCATGGGGGGGACCCAAGCTCTATAGATTTTTGTCATGAAATCGGCCTAGACTATGTCAGCTGCTCACCTTTTAGAGTGCCTATTGCAAGATTAGCAGCTGCACGAATAGCAATAAAAGAAACTAGTTAGCAATTGCTGAAGTTCTTACTTCTCTAACAACCGTAATCTTTACGTTTCCAGGATAGGAGACTTCATCTTCTATCTTTTTAGCAATATCATGAGATAAAATAGTTGCTTCATCATCATTGACCTTATCACTTTCAACCATTACTCTAACTTCTCTACCAGCCTGAATTGCAAAACATTTATCTACACCATTGAACGAAGAGGCTATGTCTTCTAATTCTTTAACCCTTTTTACATATGATTCATAAGATTCTTTTCTTGCCCCGGGTCTAGCAGCAGATATTGCATCTGAAGCTTGAACTAATAAACAGTATAAATTTGATGGATTATCGGAGTGTGAAAGTTCCACAGCTTCGATGACTTCTTTTGGTTCATTGTATTTTTTAACCAAGTCTGCACCAATATCATCATGACTGCCTTCCATATCATGGTCTACGGCTTTACCAATATCATGAAGTAATCCTGCTCTCTTTGCCATCTTAGGATCTAGCCCTAGCTCCCCAGCCAAAACTCCACAGAGTTGAGCAACCTCAAGTGAATGGTCTAAAATATTCTGAGAATAAGAAGTTCTATATTTCATTCTTCCTACCAATCTTATCAATTCCGGGTGCATATTACTTAGCCCAAGCTCTAATATTGCATCTTGACCAAGTTTTTGTAGCTCTTCTCCTAATTTAGATTCAATTTCCTCAACTATTTCTTCAATTCTTCCAGGGTGGACTCTTCCATCATCAAGTAACTTTTTAATGGCCCTTCCCGCAATCTCACGTCTTAAAGGATTATGCGAAGAAACTGTAACGATTCCAGGAGTATCGTCTATAATAATATCAACTCCAGTTTTCAACTCTATAGTCCTAATGTTTCTTCCCTCACGTCCTATGATTCTTCCTTTCATGTCATCGCTTGGTAGTTCGACTACTGTTGAGGTTTTTTCTGAAGTATAAGAAGCTGCATATTTTTGTATTGCCATTGCAATAATATTTTTTGCTTTTATTTCAGCATCAGAATGAAGGTTGTTTTCTATCTCCTTAATCTTCCTTGCGGAGATTATTTTCGCTTCATCTTCAACTGTAGACACTAGCTCGTCCCTTGCCTGCTCTCTAGTTAGACCTGAAATTGATTCTATTTTAGTTTTTGCATCTTCAAGTATTGTTTCAAGCTCAGACTCCTTTGATAAGTATTTCTTCTCTAGTTCTTCACAATTCTTTTCTTTAACTTCAAGCCTCGCTTCAGATTTTGTTATTTCAAGCTGAACTTCTTTTAGAGATGCTTCTTTTGATAAGACTTCCATCTCTTTCTTGTCCACATCTTTTTTAATTAAAGAAACTTCTTCTTTAACTTTCTTAATCTGGTTTTCTTTATACTGTTTTGCTTTCTTTTCCCCATCTTTGAACAATTTCAAAGCTTTACTCTTGGCTGAACTGATTATAGTATCGGATTCATCTTTCATTTTAGATATATCCTTAATTAAATTATTTCTATTTGCTAACCAAAAAATTAAAAAACCGACTACCAAAGATCCTAGGCAACTTATTAATATTATTATATTCATACTCATATTTTTCTCCCTTAATTGATATGCAAAAACCCCTTGTCTGTAAAAACTTTGGAAACTTGTATGTCATGCTTTTCTCCATTAAAACCATAAATAAGCTGAAAGTCATAAATAATAGAACAAATTCTTTTCTTATCTATAGATGATAGAGCCTTATCATAAAAGCCTCCACCATAGCCTAGCCTCTTACCTGAAGATCCCACTGCAACGCTTGGAACAACAAACAAATCAATTTCATTACAATCAATAAAATGATTAGTATTTGGCTCCATGATATTAAATTTTCCTTTAGAAAAATCTTTAGGATCTTTAGATTCTACAAATTCTATTCTATTGCCTATTATTTTTGGATAAAAGAGAGCTTTATTTAAACAAATTAACTCTTTATGAATCTCTTTTGTATCCACCTCAGATTTTATAGGGTGATAAAGTGCTATTGAAAACAAAGAATCATCTTCGGAAATAGTTTCTAAAAAAAACTTAGTAAGGTTCATGGACTTGGAATATACCAATTCTGAACCCATAGCTATTCTTCGATTAATTAACAACCTTCTTAACTTTGACTTATCAGAAACTTGATAATACTTTGTTGATTCTCTCACCACTTTCTTCCTTCTCTTTTTGCAAGGAAAGAATCTCGTATACGGCATTAACTAGGAGAATGTTTGAAACGGTTTGTCTTGAGATGGAGGGATCGGACAAATTATGCTTTAAATAATTAATATTTATATATTCTTCAATCTTATTAATTATTTCATCAGTACAATTTGTTTCAATTTCTAATTTATCTTCTTGAAAACCTAAATGTACTTCTTTCACTAAATCCCTAAATCTTTTATTATTTGTTCCAATTCGTTAAGAGCATTTCTTATTTCTTTAACATAAGAATCATTTTCTACTCTTAACTTTTTATTATCATCACTTAATTTCTCTAAAGTTTTATTTAAATTAACTAACCTTTCCTCTAGTCTTACTTTTGCTTCTACGGTATCCTTAACCTTTTTATCAAGGATATCTATGATATCCATGATATAATCTTATCCAAAAGTGAGAGCTTTACAAGCAGTGTTTCTGGAATGATTGAAAAAAAAATAAGAAAAGAGCTAGAAAACGCCAAAATAACAGTGGCCGATATAGATTTAAATCTAAACTCTGCAGAAATCGCAGCCGACCAAATAATTGAGTTATCAAAAAAAAGGAGTCAGTTAAGTGAGATTGTAATACTATACAATCAACTTATTGAGATAGAAAAGTCTATAGAAGAAAACCAGGAGCTGTTAAATGATAAAGAATTCAAGGCGCTTGCTGAAGAAGAGCTTGAAACGCTTAAATTAGATTTGATTATAATTGAAGATAAAATTAAGTTTGAAGTTCGACCAAAAGATCCTTTAGATTGTAAAGATGTGATTATTGAAATAAGAGCTGGGGCTGGTGGAGATGAGGCAGCATTATTTGCGAGTGACCTACTAAGAATGTACTTGAGATACTGCGAAAGAAAAAAGTGGAATATGGAGATTATTAATAAAAGCGAAATAGGTCTTGGTGGTGTTAAAGAAGTTATAGCTTCAATAAGCGGTAAAGATATTTATTCTTTTATGAAATTCGAAAGTGGTGTTCATAGAGTCCAAAGAGTTCCTGCTACAGAAACAAGCGGTAGAGTCCATACTTCTACTGCCACAGTGGTAGTCCTTCCAGAAGCAGATGATGTTGAGATAGAAATAAATGAAAAGGATTTAAGAATTGATACTTATAGAGCTTCAGGCGCTGGTGGTCAACATGTCAACAAAACAGATTCTGCTGTTAGAATTACTCATATACCATCTGGAGTGGTTGTTCAGAACCAAGATGGAAAATCCCAGCATCAAAATAGACAAAGAGCAATGAGAGTATTAAATGCTAAACTATTCGAGGCTCAAGAAAGCAAGAAAGAACAAGATAATTCAAAAACACGTAAGCTTCTTGTAGGCGGGGGAGATAGAAGTGAGAAAATTAGAACTTATAATTTTGCCCAAGGTAGAGTAAGTGATCACAGGATTAATCTTACTTTACATAAGTTGGACTATATTCTAGATGGTGACCTAGATGAGCTTAATAATGAATTATACAAGAACTATATTAATGAGGAAAGTGGGGTCAGTTAGCACTTGTTAATAATCATTCCCATATTATATTTTTCCTCATTTATTTCATCTTTATATTATATTTACTCAGGGAAATTAACATTCTCTAAAACAAGCCATTGGCTCTTCATAGGGGCAGTAGTCTTGCAATTTATACTTCTAGCAAATAAAACCATAGATTTCAAAATCAACAATATTGAGACAAGCCTATTTGTTGCGTCGGTATTTTTATCTATTCTAGCCCTCTTTTTCATTAGACAGAATATAAAAAATTTATACTGTTTCTTCATCTCCCCTGTAGGGTTTATCTTAACTGTCCCATTAATAATGATGGGAAATGATGATGGAGGGTCAGCCTATAACAACAGAATCCTAATAATTCATGTCTTACTTAACATCTTGTCTCATACAACACTTTTAATATCTTCAATATTTTCCATTATGTTTATATACCAACATAGGAACTTTAAAAATAAGAAAGTTAAAAAAATCTCTAGAATGCCTAGTCTATCACTCATTGAAAAGATCAATTTTAATTTAATACTTGTTTCTTTTCCTATAATGACTATAGGACTTAGCTTAGGTTTTCTGCTATCTAAAAGTCAGATTGGAAGCTACTGGTTTGGGACAGTATCAGCAATTTCAATATTTTCTTGGCTAATCTACTTCTCATTAATTCAAATGAGAATGACATATAACCTTAGTGGACTTAAGGTATCGTTTATATCTTTAATTGGATTTGCTTCAATAATTGTCAGCTATCTTTTTATGTATGTTTTAGATTTACCTTCACATTCTTTTGTATAAAAACTATGAAGAGGTTGAACTTAAGAGGGAGTCTTAAACTCCCTCTTAAATAAGTTTATAGCATATTATGTCCGCCATTAATGCTCATGTTAGTACCAGTTACCCATGATGCAGCAGGAGAACAAAGATATAAAACAGCCAAAGCTATTTCATCCGCATAGCCAAACCTTCCTAAAGGAATCTCTTCTTTTATTCCTGCTAAAAGATCAGGCGGAACGGTGTGAAGCATATCTGTTTCTACAAAGCCTGGTGAAACAGCATTTACTCTAATGTTATCTTTCGCTAACTCTCTAGCGAGACTTCTAGTGAATCCATACATACCACTTTTTGTTGCAGCATAATTAGATTGACCAATATTTCCAGTTTCACCGATGATAGATGAGATTGAAACAATAACACCAGAACCTGCGTCTCTCATATGAGGAACAACAGCTTTTGACATATTAAACAAAGCTCCTAAGTTAGTATCTATAACATCTTTCCACTCTTCTTGTGACATACGACTAAAAGTTATATCTCTATTGATTCCAGCATTATTAACTAAAAAATCAACTTGACCATACGCCTTTATTGCTTCTTCGCCTAAAGTTTGGCAAGCTTCAAAATCTTTAACGTCAGCCTGTACAACGATAGCTTCTGAACCAAGGTCAACAATTTCTTCTGCAGTAATTTCTGCAGCTTGTTTATTGCTAACATAATTTAAAACTAATTTTGCACCAGCTTCCGCAAAAGCTAAAGCACATTGCTTACCGATACCTCTTGAACTTCCAGTAACGACAGCAACTTTATCTTTTACATTATATAAATCTTCAATCATTTAAAAAAACCCCCTAATTGAATATCTGATTAATTCTATACAAAAAAGAAATATTTATCTACAATTTTCCTCGGCTATCGTGAAATATTCGTTTAATATTAATGAATCATGAATAATTTCGTAAAATCACATGGCCTAGGAAACGATTATCTTGTATTAGATTCAGAGAAAATTGACTTTAAATTGTCTAAAAAGACAATCGTGAAAATTTGTCACAGAAACTATGGGGTCGGAGCTGACGGCATTTTAGTACTTATTAAGTCAAAAAAAGCTGATTTTGGATTAAAAATATTTAATCCTGATGGATCAGAAGCAGAAAAGAGCGGTAATGGGCTAAGAATATTCTCAAAATTTCTTTACGACTACAAATATACCAAGAGGAAAGAGTTCACTATTGAAACTAAAGGTGGCTTGGTAAATAGCAAGGTAACTATTAAAAATCAAAAAGTGCGTCTTGTAAAAGTAGAGATGGGAAAGGCCATCTTTGAGTCAAGCAAGGTTCCAGTTAAAACAAAGAAAAAATATTCAATTAACGAAAGTATAAAGGTGTGCGGAGATATCTTTACATATTCATGCGTAAGTGTGGGTAATCCTCATTGTGTAATCTTTCTAAAGGAAACATCTGCAGACTATGCTAAAAATTTCGGTGGACTGATAGAGAAAAATAAACTTTTCCCAAAAAGAATAAACGTCCAATTTGCTCAGATAATTTCTAGAAATAAAGTTAAGGTTGAAATCTGGGAAAGAGGAGCTGGATACACTCTTGCTTCTGGCAGTAGTTCGTGTGGTGTAGTTTCGGCAGGATACAAATTAGGGCTTTTAAATAAAAAGGTCAAAGTTCTTATGCCCGGTGGTGAGTTATCTATTGAGATTGATGACAACTTCAATCTAATTATGGAAGGGCCAGTTGAAGAAATATGTTCAGGAAAACTAAATATTTAGAAAATGTTTCAAGCCGTTAAAGCAAGATATATAATAACTCCCAATCAATCTTTCTTAACAAATTCAGCCGTAATTATTAACAATAATATTATTAGTGAAATTATTCCAAACTATCAACTTGCGAAGAAGAAATATAAAGTTATAGATCTAAAAAATTCCGTCTTGTTACCTGGATTTATTAACTCACATGTTCACCTAGAGCTTCATTGGACACAGAAACTTCTAAATCCTTTTAATTCATTCCCTGATTGGTTAAACCAAATTATAAGTCTTAAGAAGAATTTTGATAATTCTAAAATTTCCAATTCTGTTAAAAAAGGGTTAGAGGAATCTTTAAACTCAGGTGTAACTACAATCGGTGAAATAAGCTCATACGATGGTCTAGATTATAAACCAATCATTAAAAGTGGCATAAGGACAGCTTATTTTTATGAAATTGCGAATTCAACTATTTCAAATATTAATAGTAAATTTCTTCAAGGTTTATTACAAAATACTAACTCTCTTTTTAATTTAAAGATATTCCCTCATTCAATTTATTCTCTTGATACTAGATCTCTAAAAAAAGTATTAGCTTTCGCTAAGAAGCATCATACTCAACTTGGCATTCATCTTTCTGAAAGTGTTGATGAGATCAATTATGCAATGAAGAAAAAAAACAACTTAGAAGATAAAGTCTTCTCAAAATTTAATAGCAAGCCTAAATTTGACTCACGTCCAAGTACCCCACTAGAATATTTAGATAGAATAAATTTATTTCGACAAATTATAACCCTGGTTCACATGAACAACTTATCATCAGACGATTTAAAAATATTAAAGAAACGTCAGTACCCTGTTGTTATTTGCCCTCGTAGTAATTTATATTTAAATCAAAAACTTCCTAATTTAAGATTCTTTATGAATTATAAAAAAACGGGTCTAGGTACAGATGGTCTTTCAAGTAATATATCTATTAATTTCCTTGATGAGATTAACTTCTTGTATTTAAATGCAAAAAAAATATTAATTAAGAATCCTGAAAGAAGAATTCTGGAAATAGCGACACTAGGAGGAGCTAAAGCTTTAGGTCTTGATAATTCGATTGGGACAATTGAAAAGAATAAAAAAGCTGATCTAATAGCTTTTGACTTAAAGAACAAAGATCCCTATTTGTCGGTCATGCATTCAAATAGTGGAAACTTAAAGATGTCTATGATAGATGGAAAAATTATTAAGTTGAAATAAGATCTAGCTGAATATTCTCACTTATAAGTTTCTTCTTTAAAGCTTTCTCATAGAAGAATCTTAATCCATGTATGCCTCTACTAGTGAAATCAACTGTATCCTGATTAACATACATCAGAACAAATTCTCTTGCTACGTCCCTTGAAACACCTCTCCCGAATTCCATTGCATAGTCCAAGGCTTCTTCAATATTTGAAAGGGAATAAACTATGCTTTGTTTAATCATATTAGATATCTCTATTTGTACATCTAAATCTAAGGATCTACTAATAACATTCAAACCCAAAGGGATTGGATGTTTGCAATCCTGTGCCCAAAGTTTTGGCAAATCTAATAGCATATTAAGTCCAAGATTTTTATATGTAATTTGACCCTCATGAATTATTAATCCTGCATCAACTTCAGCATTAACTATTGCAGGAACGACTTGGTCAAAATCATATTCAATAAAAGTTGCATCATCACAATATAGCTGTAGCAATAGGAATGCAGAAGTTAGCTTCCCAGGAACTGCAATTTTAAGTCCTTTTTCAGAATCAAACTTTTCTTTTGCTACCAAGATTGGACCGTAGCCATCACCCATACTTGCTCCACAATCCATAACTCTATAGGTCTTGTGAATCTTGGTATACGCATGAGCGGATACAGCAGTTGTATCTATCTTGCCATCAATAGCTAACAGATTTAATGACTGTATATCTTGAATAATGTGTTCAAATTTAAATCTTTCCGATGAAATAATACCTTTAGATATTCCATAAAACATGAAAGCATCATCTGCATCTGGGCTATGACCTAGAGTAATTAGTTTTTTCATATTTAAAGTATGTTATTAAAACTTCTTTTTTCCCATTTTGCAAATTTTGCGGATAGCTTATAAAATAAGTTAATCCCATCTAGGTGTTTTTCTGTAAGCCTATATACTATCCTTTCCTTTAAGTAAGTTTCAACCAACTTCGAATCTACGACAGATTCGTACTTACTAGTAAAATCTTTTAAAACATTATCAACATTATCCATTCCACTTATGAAAGAATCATGCAGTAATTTTATTTCGTGTGAGCTAGGCTTGTTGAGGTAATAATTAAATGTTGCGAAAGTAAAAGGTAAAGAGGTTTCTAAGTACCAAAGCTCAGAAAGATCGTAAATCTTCATACTTCCTGGTCTTTGAGAAAGAAATTTTAATGCTAGATCTCCAATTATTACTTGCCCTGTATTCATTTCGTAGGTGTTTACTATCTGTGGTCTTAAATAGTCATATTCAACCTTTTTCTTTATGAAATCTTCCTGGATAACCTTATACAAAAGATTAGCGCTCTTAGATCTAGGATCTAGATATACTTTTTCAAGGTCTTTAATGTCTGAAGTTGCAACTAAAACTACACTATCAACTTTACCCTCCGCACTTATACAGTAATCATCTAAAGACACAACTCTTGAATCAGAGAAATGGTCTACTATTGAAAGTAAAGAAAGAAAATTTTGTTTGTTTACTAAAGACTCGAGGAGATCTGATGGAAATTGAAATTGAGTTTTATAATTACTATAGGCTCCTATATCAAATAGATATGTAAGTGGCTTTGAATTTAAGAATGGAACAGAACCTAAATTTTTTATCATATCTCACTACTAAATTAAACTTTAAAATCTACAAAAGACCATTTCTTGGGAACAAATATGGATTTATGGATTTCTAAGGCGAAATCATCTGACATGCCAGCGATAAAATCACAACAATCATCAGAATAATTTCCACTATTAAACTTATAAAATTCTCTTAAGGCTTTTTCGTTTACTAGGAAAAATGAATACAAATCCATCAAAACCTTTTTAGCTTTTTCAAAATTAACTTTAATGACCGGATTGTAATAAACTTTCTCGAAAAGAAAGCTCCTCATATCAACTAGATTGTCCTCTAGCTCTTTGGATATGGCTACAGCTCTATAGTTCATATTTATGGTATTTTCAATAGTATCTGATACAACTTTTGATATTCTCTCAGAATGATTTTCACCAAAAAATCTTATCAATTTTAAAGGTATATCCTTTTTCTTAATCAAAGAAGACCTTAAGGCATCATCAAGATCGTGAGTAAAATAAGCAAATATATCCGAGAGTCTAACAACCTGTCCTTCTAATGTATGAATCTTGATTCTTTTATTAACTATTGGCCCTGTTCCTTTAGAATGCTTTGAAATACCATCTTTAACCTCAAATGTTAGATTTAAACCTTTTCCATTTTTTTCCAGTAATTCTACAATTCTTAAACTTTGCATGAAATGTTTAAAACCCTTTTTATGGATCTTATCTAGGGCCTGCTCGCCGGCATGACCAAATGGTGTATGTCCTAAATCGTGACCTAATGCAATAGCTTCCGATAAATCTTCATTAAGACTAAGTGACCTTGATATAGTCCTAGAAATTTGAGAAACTTCTAAAACATGTGTTAACCGAGTCCTAAAGTGGTCTCCATAAGGAGCGAGAAAAACTTGCGTTTTATCTTTCAGTCTCCTAAATGATTTTGAGTGAATTATTCTATCTCGATCTCTTTGATATTCTGTCCTAAGTGTGCATTTTTTTTCTTTCCTCACCCTACCAACAGATTCACTACTTAAGGCTGCATATGGAGACAAAAGGCTCTTTTCGTTAACTTCTAGATTTTTTCTTGAATTTATCATTGCCTAACCAATATACCCTTATCCGACAAATAGTTCTTAGCATCATTAATCTTATATTCACCAAAATGAAGAATCGAAGCGCATAGTGCAGCATCAGCTTTTCCTATTGTAAAAGCTTCGGCTATATGCTCCAAAGTACCTGCCCCACCAGAAGCAATAATTGGAATATTTATAGTTTCGGAAAGTATCGAAAGAATCTCCAAATCATAACCTTTTTTTGTACCATCTCTATCCATAGAAGTAAGAAGAATTTCACCCGCACCATAATCTTGCATTTTTTTTACCCACTCCATGCAATCTAAGCCTGTAGGTTTTCTGCCTCCATGTGTAAAGACTTCCCAGCCTGAATCTTTTCTTTTTATATCAACAGCAACCACTATACATTGAGAACCAAACTTCATTGCCGACTCTGTAACAAGTTTAGGGTTAAGTATGGCTGAAGTATTAATTGAAACTTTATCCGCTCCAGCTCTTAATAAATCCTTAATATCCTCAAACTTTCTAACTCCCCCTCCTACTGTGAGAGGTACGAAAACTTTTTCTGCGGCTCTTTCAACTAAATCGATTATGATGTTTCTTTCTTCATTTGATGCCGTAATATCAAGAAATGTAATCTCATCAGCCCCCTCATTGCTATACTTTGTAGCAATCTCTACAGGATCGCCTGCATCGACAAGATTAACAAAATTAACACCCTTTACTACTCTTCCCTTATCAATATCCAAGCAAGGTATGATTCTTTTAGCTAACATCCTGATATACCTCTATGCTAGCACTTAAATCAATCGTATTTTCATATAATGATTTTCCTAAGATTACTCCAAATATACTTTTACTTCTCAGATTTTTTATCTTCTCTAAATCTCTGGAATCTTTTATTCCGCCCGAAACTATTATTGGAATATCAGAGATTCTCAAATAATATTCGATTAAATCTTCATTAAAGCCTTCCAACGTTCCATCCCTATCTACTGAAGTTAGAACAATCATTGAAACACCAAGGTTCTTAAAGTCTAATACCGCGTCTTCTATGGTCACATCTATTTTTGTATTCCATCCCCTGATTGCGATTTTTCCATCCTTAATATCCAGACCTACGGCAATTTTATCGCCAAAGTTTTCACAAGCTTTTTTAAGAAAACCTTTTTCAGTAAAAGCGGATGTACCGATAATAACTCTTTCTACCCCTATAGATAAGTACTTTTCTATTGTTTCTATATTTCTAATTCCACCACCAACCTGGAACTTGCATTCATCATGTTTAACAATATCTTTAATAATATTAAAATTTTTTGTACTTCCTTCAAGTGCTCCATCTAGATCTACAAGATGTATTAAGCTAGCACCTTCTTTAATCCATTTCGTAGATACTTCCAAGGGATTATCAGAATAAATCGTTTCTTTACTGTAATCCCCCTTGAAGAGTCTTACACATTTTTCATCTTTTATATCAATTGCTGGAACTAAAATCATCATATTACATTTTACAAAAATTAATTAATAAATTAAATTTATTTTTATGAGATATTGGCTTGTTAAATCCGAACCATATAAATATTCATGGAATGACATGATAAAAGATAATACAACATATTGGGATGGAGTGAGAAATTATCAAGCTAGAAATAATCTCAAAGCTATGAAAAAGGGTGATTTAGTGTTTTTTTATCATAGTAATGTAGGAAAAGAGATTGTAGGAATAACTACTGTTACTAGGGAGTTCTATCAAGACCCTACGACTGAAGATAAAAAATGGGTAGTTGTAGATCTTAAATTTAAAAAAAGTTTAAAAAGAAGTATCACCTTAGATGAAATTAAGAATGACAAAAAATTACAAGAAATGTCTCTTGTTAAACAATCAAGACTTTCTGTAATGGAAGTAAAAAAATCTCATTTCGATATAATTATTAGGAAGGGTAATGAAAAGAAGTTATAAAGATTTAATTAAAGGATTAATATCAAATGATCGTGTTTGTCTTTCAAAGCTGATCAGTTCGATAGAAAGTGACTCCTCATCTATTTTTAGAATAATAAACTCTGTAAAACGTATACCAAACAAGGCCTATACGATTGGCGTTACAGGTCCCCCAGGTGCAGGCAAAAGCACCTTGACTAACCAAATAATTAAAAAGTTTAGGGGTATGAATCTTAAGATTGGAGTTATAGCGATTGACCCTAGTAGTCCTTTTACCGGCGGAGCAGTGCTTGGTGACAGAGTTAGGATGCAAGAACACTCTTTGGATACTTCTGTTTTTATTAGAAGCGTTGGAAGCAGAGGTGACTTAGGAGGACTATCAAGTTCAACTAGTTCAATGATTAAATTATTTGATATTTTCGGAATGGATATTGTCATAATTGAAACAGTTGGTGTGGGTCAAACTGAGCTAGATATAATAAAGATATCAGATTCGGTCTTAGTAACACTCGTCCCTGAAGCTGGAGATGGGATTCAAGCAATGAAAGCTGGATTAATGGAAATTGGTGATATATTTATCGTAAACAAAGCTGACAGAGGTGGTGCCGAAAAACTAGCCCGTGAAATTGACTACATGGTTTCGTTAAAACATGACAGTTCTTCTCGCAAAACTAAAGTCCTCACAACTCAAGCAGAAAATGATATTGGGGTAGATGAGTTAATTCAAGAAGTACTAGACTTTAAGTCCTACGAAGAGTCTAATGGTGCACTTGCCAATAAAAGGAATAGAAGAAAAATATCCGAATTAAATACTATGGTCGATAAACGATTGAGAAATGAATTGGAAAAGACTAAAGAAACTGCTACATTTAAAGAGTTGATACATAAATTAGAAAATGGATTATTAGAACCTGAAGTATTAGTTGAGAATATAATTAATCTAATAAAGAAAAATAATTGAGAAAAATTATAATTAGCGAAACTCTCGATCAGATAAGAGTTGCTGTACTTGATAATTCTAAGCTTTCTTACTTCTTAATTGACAATACCAGCATACAAACTTCTATTAGGGGGAATATATACAAGGCAAGAAAAAACCTTTCTGCTAGAGGAATTGAAGCCTCTTTTGTAAAAATTGACGATGAAAAAAGTGCTTTTTTATCAAATTTTCATCCTTTAAAAGCGGACTTTAATACTGAGGACTCTGATTCCTACAAGATACAAGACAAGAATTTTATTTTAGTACAATGCGTGGGCGATTATGATCCAAGAAAGGCCCCTAAGGTATCAGATTTTGTTGCGTTACCCTCTAAGTTTTGCGTAGTAGTTGCTAAACCTAAATTTTTCGGGATATCTAAGAAAATTAATAGCGATGAGAAAAGATTAAGGCTAAAGTCACTTAAAAAATTTACTACAAAAAATCTTGGGATAATACTCAGAACTTCTGCTGAAAAACAAAAACTAAAAGATATTAAAGAGGACATACGAGAAACTAAAGCCAAATGGAAAGAAATTATTTCAGGCTTTAATAATTCAAATGAACCTATTCTTTTGCATCAAGAAGACAATATAATTGAAAATATTTATCGTGAACTGATGACTTCAGATACTAATGAGATTCAGGTAAACTCTAGAAAAATATATAATTACTTTAAAAAACAAGTCTTAAGTTCTGGTCCAAAAGAAAAAAAGACAGATATTAAACTCTTATCAGGCAAAGAAGATTTATTTGTAATTAATAAGGTTAACAAGGAAATTGATAGGATTTTTCACAAGAAAGTAAACCTTAAAAATGGTTCTTTCTTATTAATAGAAGAAAAGGAAGGGCTAACGGTTGTTGATGTTAACTCAGGAAGAAGTCTTAACAATAAAAATGAAACAAATCTTAGTGTAAATTTGGGTATGGCTAAGGAAATTGGTCATCAAATACTCCTCAGGAATCTTAGTGGTATTGTTCTGATTGACTTCATAGACCTTCAAAGTTCATCAGAAAGAAAAAAAGTATTCAAAGCTTTGAAAGATTCCATGAGTAAAGACAAAGCAAAACATTCGATTCTACCGATGTCCAAATTTGGAATTGTTGAAATGACAAGGCAAAAAATTGGCAATAGGACTTCTAGTTTGGTAAGCGAAAGCTGCAGTTTATGCTATGGATCAGGTGTTGTAACTAGAAAAGATATTATCTGCTACGACTTAATTAGAGAAATTATTTTCTTGAAGAAGACTACCAAGAAAACAAAGTTTATAATAGAAATTAAAGAAGAATTGTCAGAAACTCTTACAAAAATACTAGAAAAGAATAAAAGAAATACCACTATAAAAGGCCTTAATATATTAACTTTCCCAAAAAAACTTAATGAATCATATAAAATAATTTGATGAATTGGTCCTAATGTATTAAATTAAATAGCTATGGAAATTTTTAAAGTAGGTGACTTGTATCATGTTGGAATTGCTGTTCGAAATGCTTCTGATACAGCTAAACTTTACCAAAAGACTTTAGGTCTAATAGTAGAGCATGATGAAACAGTTCCCGATCAAGGAGTTAGAGCAATAATGCTAGTTTCTAAAGATTCTTCATCCTCTGCTATTGAACTACTTGAACCAGTGGTGGATGATTCTTCAATTTCTAAGTTTCTAGAGAAAAGAGGTGAAGGTATGCATCATATATGCTACTTAGTAAAAGATATATACGAAGGTATAGAGTCTTTAAAGAAAGATGGGATAGAAATGATTGATCATACTCCTAGAGAGGGATTAAACAATACTCTCGTGGCGTTCGCCCATCCTAAGAGTCTAAATGGTGTACTAATAGAATTGGCTCAGAAGATATAGTTAAAGTTTAGAGTCTTCATCTTTATCTTCATCAGAATCTTTGTCTTTCATCGCTCTTTTAAAACCAGAAATGCCTCTACCTATAGCAGAACCAATATCTCCTAATTTGTTTGGTCCAAATATTAAAAGAACAATAACCAAGATGATTACTAATTCTCCTATACCCAATCCACCTATCATTTATAGCCTCCAACAAGTAAAACAATTATACCGTTAATTCCAAACCTTTTATATATTATATAATGCAATATAATTAAAAAATGAATGTTTTAATATATACGCATGAATTCCCACCTTTTCAGGGTGGTATTGCTACTTCAGCTAAAATGATTGCTGATATATTAAGCTCTGAAAATAAGTTAATAGTTTGCTGTCCCGACTATGGAATAGATAATTTTAATGAGCCAGAAAATTTTTGCATAGATAGAATTAATTTTATTGGAGGAAAGAACTTTAAAAAAGTGCCTCTTACGCAGTATATTTATGGTCTTTTAAGGGTTAGGCAAATAATTAGAACTTTTAAACCTGACAAGATACTCTTTCTTGGAGAAGAAGCTGAACTCATTGGGGGGCTATTGAATAATAGGGAAATTGATCAAATTGTCAGAATAGCTGGCTCTGGCATTGAATCGATAATAAAAAAAAAGGGTATTTCAAAAATTTTATCTAAGTTCCTTCTTAAAAGGCTTTATAGAAACTCCAAAAATATAATTGCCGTCAGTACAAACACTATGAAACTAATGAAATCAGAGAATGAATACTTTTCACATGATAAGATTAGGCTTATATATAATGGGATTGATTCAAGTTTCATTGAACGTAAAAAGGACTTATCCTTAATTCCGGAATTTAAAGAAAATGAGAAGACTTTTATTTTATTGACTGTTTCTAGACTTTTACCTAGGAAAGGTCAGGATTTTGTTATAAAAGCTTTAGCTAAAATTAACAATAAGAATATTAAATATGTTTGTGTGGGTGAAGGAGGGCATAAAGAAAAATATAAGTCTTTAGTTAAATCATTAGGACTAGATGAGAATGTTATTTTTTCGGGTGGTATTGAAAGAAGTGAAATTCACAAATACTATGACAGCGCCGACGCTTTTATATTATGTAATCGAACTTGGAACTCTAAAATTGAAGGCTTACCTAATGTTGCTATCGAAAGTATGTCGAGGTCGACACCTGTTATAGGTTCTAGAGACAGTGGAACCCAAGAATTAATTCAAGATGGAGTAAACGGGTATCTAGTAGATTCTGAAGATATAGATGACATAGCAAAGAAAATACAACAAGCCTTTTTAAATAGAAGTAATTTACCAAACATGGGGGATTCGGCTAAACTTCATATAATGAAAAACTTTAGCTTTCAAAATATGAAATCTAAATACCTGAGATTAGTAAAAGATGAATAAAGTTAAAATTTGTGGTGTAACTCAACTAAATGATGCCCTATTGTGCGCAGATCTAAAAGTGGACTTTATAGGCTTTATATTCTATAAACCTAGTCCTAGGTTTATAGAAGTCAAAAAAGCTAAAAGTATATGTGATGCTCTTGCTAAGTATCCGATTAATAAAGTTGGAGTCTTTGTTGATGAAGAGTATTCCAAGGTTAACGAAATTGTAAAAGAGTTGGAACTTGAATATGTACAACTTCATGGAAATGAAAGTCCTAGTTTTATTAATAAAATTTCATGTAAAACTATAAAGGCTTTTTCAATAGAAAATGTAGCAAATAATAGCTATACAAGTTACAACGTAAACTATTTCTTATTCGATACTTTTGATAAGGAATTACATGGTGGTACAGGTAAAACTTTTAACTGGGACTTGCTATCTGAAATAGAAAAAAGAGAAGATATTATTCTCTCAGGTGGACTTACATTGGAAAATATTAATAGAGCAATTAAAGAATCTAATACTACTTTTTTTGATATTTGCTCAGGGGTTGAGCAAGCTCCAGGCATTAAGGATGTTAAAAAACTTCAAACTATAGTAAGATTAATAAAATTATGAAAAAAAATTTAAAAATATTTCCTAATAAAGATGGTAGGTTTGGCGAGTATGGTGGAAAATTTGTTTCTGAGACATTAATGCCTGCCTTAGATGAGCTTGAAAAAGAATATAGAAAAATAAAAAATAACAAAAAATTTAGAGATAAAATAAATATACTTCTTAAAGATTTTGTGGGTCGACCTACTCCATTATATCTCGCTGAAAGAACAACTAGGGATTTAAACGGTGCTAAGATTTATTTAAAAAGAGAAGATCTTGCTCACACCGGGGCACACAAAATTAACAATACAGTTGGTCAAGCAATACTTGCAAAGATAATGGGGAAAAAAAGAATAATAGCAGAAACAGGAGCTGGTCAGCATGGTGTAGCGACGGCAACAGTTTGTGCACTTCTTGGATTAGACTGTGAAGTATATATGGGTGAATTAGATACTTATAGACAATCGATTAACGTGCAAAGAATGGAGCTATTAGGAGCAAAAGTCGTACCTGTAAAATCGGGCTCTAAAACACTAAAAGATGCATTAAATGAAGCTCTAAGGGATTGGGTAACGAATATTGATAGTACTTTTTATATAATTGGAAGTGTTGCAGGTCCACACCCTTATCCCATGATAGTAAGAGATTTTCAATCCATAATAGGTATAGAAACTCGCAAGCAAATAATTAAAATTGAATCTAAACTTCCCGATTTACTTGTAGCTTGTGTTGGTGGGGGTTCGAATGCTATAGGTATTTTTTACCCTTTTCTAAATGACGATAGTGTAAAAATGGTTGGCGTCGAAGCTGGAGGTAGTGGGATTAAAACTGGTCTTCATTCAGCTAGTATATCGGCTGGCACTAAAGGAGTGCTTCACGGCAGTAAAACTTATCTTCTTCAAGATAAGTTTGGTCAAATAACCGAGACACATTCAGTATCTGCTGGATTAGATTATCCTGGCGTAGGTCCAGAGCATTCTTACTTAAATGATATAAAAAGAGTAGAATACAAATCTATAAATGACACTGAAGCTGTAAAAGCATTGCAATATTTTTCAGAAAAAGAAGGAATAATACCCGCATTAGAAACAGCACATGCCTTAGCTTATGCTATGAAGGCAGCAAAGAAAATGAAAAAAAATCAATCAGTAATTGTAAATCTATCTGGCAGAGGGGATAAAGACTTACAGTCTGTTAAAGATTTTTTAGATAAAAGGAAGATATCTTAAATGAGTCTAATTCAAACCGTTGAAGAATGTAATGCAAAGAAAAGAGCTTGTTTTGTTTCTTATATAACTGCAGGTGATCCGGATTTAAGAAATTCTGCAAAAATTCTTGAAACCTTAGCCTTAAACGGTGTAGATATTATTGAACTTGGTATACCCTTCTCTGACCCTATATCAGATGGTCCAACAATACAAAAGGCTACGGAACGTTCTTTAAAAAACAGTGTGAATATAGACGATTCACTCAAATTAATCGAGGATTTTAGACTAAAGTATCAAACTCCAATTATTCTCTTTGGTTATTTTAATCCTTTTCTACAATATGGTTTAAAAAAAGTTATGAAGTCTATAAGGAAATCAGGCGGAAATGGTGTTTTAATTGTTGATTTACCCCCAGAAGAAGCCGAGGAGACACAGAATGCAGTTAATGAAGCGGGAATCGAATTAGTTTATCTTCTTGCTCCTACAAGCACGGAGAAAAGGATAAAAATGGTTTCCAAGCTCTCAAATTCATTTATTTACCTGGTATCAGTGACCGGAGTAACCGGGGCTAGAAGAACTTTAGATGTTAATCTAAAAAAGTTTATTGCGAAAGTAAGAAAAAAAACAAAAAAACCTGTGTGCGTTGGGTTTGGTATTTCAGAACCGGAACATGTCAATGAGCTAAAAAAATTATCTAACGGGATAGTAATAGGAAGCGCTATTATTAAAATAATAGAAAATAATCTAAAAAATAAACTAAATATAGGCAAAAAAATTGGAAATTTTGTCCAAAAAATAAAAAAAGCTACAAATTACTAATAATAACTTTGTGCAATGCCTTTAGTAATGTTGCCACTAATTCAATACATACTTTAAAGTCCTTTAAAAATATGGCAATCTTTATATTTATTTTAATTCAAAAGAGGTGAAATAATGGAATTACTATTTAAAACTAGGTCAGAGGAATTTACAGGCTCTGGGTCTTTACCGAATGGAAGCTTAGATGATACATCAAGTTGGCAACCAATGACTAAATATCTTGAAGCAGGAGCGGAAAATTATCCTAAAAAAGCAATGTTTAAGATTGCTAATTCAAATGGTGAGGTTATAGAAACTTATTCTTACAAAGAAACAAATGAAAAATGTAATCAAGTTGCAAACGGTTTAATTAACTTAGGTGTTGGAAAGGGAGACAAAGTTGGGATGTACATGCTTAATTGTGCAGAATTTGTTTTATCAATTCTTGCAATTCATAAAACTGGTGGAATACAGGTTCCGATAAATAAAGATGAAAAAGGAGAAAGGCTAGCGTATATCATTAATTATTCGGATCAAGTAGCTTTGGTTGTTGACCAATCTGGTCTTCCACTTATTGAAGACATAGCAGACAAGTTAGAGAATCTTAAGACTATTTATGTAACGGGCGATTCTTCTAAAGTTCCTAGCAAATTAGGCAATATTGCATGTGAGCCATTTAATAATTTATATGAAGGTTCAAATGAAAATCCAAATGTTAATGTTGGAATAGACGACAAAGAAAGATGTATGTTTACATCAGGAACAACCGGTATGCCTAAGGGTGTTGTTAGAGAACATGGTGGCGTTGTTTTGACGGTCAGAGCATATATGCAGCAGCAGGGAGTTAGAAGCGATGATACACTAATGAGTGTTTTATCTTTAGGGCATGCAAATGCTCAAGCTTTATGTTTATTTTGCGCAATTGGTGCTGGAGCGACTGCCGTATTCTTCCCTAAGTTCTCCGCATCTAATTTCTTTAAATGGGCACACGACTGCGGAGCAACTTGTGTAAACATGCTTGGTGCTGTAGCAGAGTACTTATATGCTTCTAAACCAAGTGAGTTTGATCAAAAACATAGCATTAGAATTATGCTAGGATCACCTGCTCCTAGAAATTTAGATGATTTTCAAAAACGATTCAATGTAAGAGTTATTGATGGATATGGCTCAACTGAAATGGGTATGGTACTTTGGAAAAATCCTGAGGATCTAAGAGACAAATCAATGGGATATCCAACAGAAGGTTTTTATGTAGAACTAAGAAATCCTGAAAATATTGAAGAAGTTGTTAGACCACATTGGGACCCATACATAGATGCAACCCCTCCAGATTCTGCTAAAGGTATTCTTTATATTAGACCACTAGTACCAAATACAACCTTAAATGAATATTTTAAAGATGAAAGAAGAACAAGAGAAGCCTTCGATGATGATGGGTTCTTTAATTCTGATGATGTAATGGCTTGTGGAGTTGACGGAAGATACTACTTTATAGGTAGGCACACAAGGCTTAGAGTTTCAGGAGAAAATGTAGACCCAATTGCTGTTGCTGATTTAGCATTAATGCATCCAGCAATACAGGATGCTATAGCAGTTGGCTTAAGATTGCCCGATGTATCTGATGATGAATTGAAACTAAATCTAATACTAAAAGATGGCGAAAAATTTGATGAAGCTGAATTCTGTACTTGGATGGCTGAGCAATGCATAGTTGCCATGGTTCCTAGATTTATAGAAATCTTTGAAGGTGGCTATCCAATGACTGCAACTCAAAAAGTTAAAGTTGCAGAGCTGAAAGAAATATCAGATAAAACTTGGGATAGAGCAAAAAGTGGTCTTAAGTTCAGTTCTAGGAAGTAAGCTCTAATGGAGCTTTGCTTTAAACCCATAAAAAAAGAGTATTTGGGAGTGGGAACACTCCCAAATGGCTACTTTGACCAAATAAATGAATGGAAGCCTTTAACAAAATATCTTGAATCTGGTGCTAAAAACTATCCAGAAAAACTAATGTTTAAGATTGGCAATTCTGATGGAAAGGTGATTGAAGAATACTCTTACCTAGAGACAAATCAGAAATCTAATCAAGTAGCAAACGGACTTATTGATTTTGGAATCAAAAAAGGAGACAAAGTTGGCATGTACATGCTAAATTGTGCTGAATTCGTTTTTTCGATTCTGGGTACTCATAAAACCGGTGGTGTCCAAGTTCCAATTAATAAAGACGAGAAAGGTGAAAGGCTAGCTTATGTAATAAATTATTCGGAGATGCAAGCGTTAGTGGTTGATCTTAGTGGGCTTCCTTTAATCGAAGAAATTGCGGACAAACTCACTAATCTAAAAATTATCTATATTGTTGCTGGATCAGAAACTATTCCTCAGGATATTAGAGGAATTAAAGTAAGTAGTTTTGTAGATTTATATAAGTTTACTGACCAAAATCCAGGAATTGAAATTAAAATCGAAGATCAAGAAAGATGTATGTTTACATCTGGAACAACAGGTATGCCTAAAGGTGTCGTTAGAGAGCATGGTGGGGTAGTCATGACAGTAAGAAGTTATCTGCAATATCAGGGTATAAGGTCAGAAGATATTTTAATGAGTGTTTTATCACTCGGGCATGCGAACGCTCAAGCAATGTGTTTATTTACTTCGATTGGAGCTGGTGCCACTGCAGTTTTCTTTCCTAAGTTCTCTGCATCAAACTTTTTCAAATGGGCTAATGATTGTGGGGCAACTGTTACAAATTTTTTGGGTGCAGTTTCGGAATATTTATGGTCATCAAAAGTAAGTGACTTTGACAAGAAGCATTCAATTAGAACCGTCCTTGCTGGACCTGCCCCTAAAAATGTTACTGCATTTGAAAAAAGATTTAATCTTAAAATAGTAGAAGGTTACGGTTCAACGGAAATGGGTATGCCCCTATGGAAAAATCCAGAAGATCAAAGAGTAGGGTCTTGTGGGTACCCCGTAGAGGGTTACTATTTGGAAATTAGAGATCCAGAAAATATCAATAAGGTAATAAGGCCAAGCTGGGATCCAACAAAAGAAAAAAGCCCCCCGGATAGCTCTAAGGGATTACTTTTTATTAAACCTCATGTCCCAAATACAACACTTAATGAATATTTTAAAGATGAAAGAAGAACAAGAGAAGCCTTCGATGATGAGGGGTTTTTTAATTCTGATGATATCTTTGCCGAGGGCACTGATGGTAGATTCTACTTTATGGGAAGGTATTCTCGTCTAAGGGTATCTGGTGAAAATGTTGATCCAACTGCTGTAGCTGATTTAGCTCTAGAGTACTCATCAATTCAAGACGCTATTGCCGTAGGGGTTAGGCTTCCTGATATATCAGATGATGAACTAAAGCTAAACATAATAGTTAAAAATGATGAGAAATTTGATGAAATTGAATTCTGCAAATGGATGGCAGAAAAAGCTATAATTGCCATGGTTCCAAGATTTATTGAAATCTTTAAAGATGGATTCCCTGTTACCGCAACACAGAAAGTTAAAGTAGCCGCTCTTAAAGAAATCACTGATACCACCTGGGATAGAGCAAAAGCTGGGTTAAAATTCAGTGCTAGGAAGTAATTCTTTAATTGGCACATTTGTTGCCATCGTATATATGAGAATATTAGTTTTTTCTTAATTTTTTATATTTATGTCATACTAATATTGTAAGTATTGACAGAAAATACTTGGAGGAATTTACTATGAAAATGATTCAAGCAATTATTAAACCTTTTAAGCTTGACGATGTTAAAGAAGCACTAAAAGGAGTAGGAGTAACCGGTATGACGGTCTCTGAAGTTAAAGGGTTTGGACGACAAAAAGGGCACACAGAAGTATATAGAGGTGCTGAATACGAAATTGAATTTATCCCCAAAATTCAACTAGATATAGCAGTTGCTGACGATAAAGTTGATAGCGTCGTAAAAGCTATTCAATCATCTGCTAACACAGATAAAATAGGAGACGGGAAAATTTTTGTTATTCCTGTTGAACAAGCAATAAGAATAAGAACTGGAGAGTCTGGGGACTCTGCCATATAGATTTTTTAAAAAATTGGAGGAATAAATGAGTTATAAAGCTAGTGATGTTTTAAAGTTAATTAAAGCAAAAAAAATTGAATTTGTTGATTTAAGGTTCTGTGATTTGTTAGGAACCTGGCAACATACTACTTTCCCTGTATCAGAGATTGATGCAGGAACCTTTAAAGATGGAATGGGCTTTGATGGTTCAAGCATAAGAGGATGGAAAGATATTAACAATAGTGATATGTTGATAATGCCTGACCCTGCTACAGCAAAAGTTGATCCATTTACTGCCTATCCTACTTTGGCAATGATGTGTGATATTGTAGATCCACTGACTGGTGAAAGGTACGATCTCGATCCTAGATATGTAGCTACGAAGGCTGAAGACTATTTGAAAAAATCCGGTGTTGGTGATACAGCATTTTTTGGTCCTGAATTAGAATTCTTTGTATTTGATGATATCAGATATGAATCCACTCCAAATACAGCTTTTTATTCTGTAGACTCGGTTGAAGCAGAATGGAATATGGGAGAAGACGAAGTTCCAAATACTGGCCATAAAATTAGATATAAAGAAGGATATTTTCCACTTTCTCCTCAAGATACTTATAATGATATCCGTTCAGAAATGGTGTCCGTGATGCAAGAATGTGGCCTTACAGTTGAATGTCACCATCATGAGGTAGGTGGTCCAGGTCAAGCTGAGATTGACCTTCGGTTTGCTCCCTTAAGACAAATGGCCGATGATACGCTTTGGTATAAATACATAGTAAAGAATGTAGCTAAAGCGCATGGTAAATCTGCAACTTTTATGCCTAAACCTGTTTATGCAGATAATGGCTCGGGAATGCACGTTCACCAATCGATTTGGAAAGGATCAAAACCATTATTTGCGGGAAATAAATATGCTGGTCTTAGCGATATGGCACTTCATTATATAGGTGGAGTCTTAAAGCATGCCCGTGCAATTTGTGCTTTTTCAAATTCAACAATTAATTCATATAAGAGGTTAGTTCCAGGATACGAAGCACCCATAGTTCTAGCTCACTCCGCTAGAAACCGAAGTGCCGCGATAAGGATACCTATGTATTCACAAAGCCCAAAAGCTAAAAGGATTGAGACGAGATTTCCTGATCCCGCAGGTAATTGCTACCTTATTTTTGCTGCTTTATTTATGGCAGGTATGGACGGAATTAAAAATAAGATCAAACCAACACCCGAACTTGAAAAGGATATCTATACGCTTTCCGAGAAAGAGCTTGCTAAGTATCCTAATGTTCCAGCCTCGCTTGCCGAAGCTCTTGAGGCTCTGAGAAAAGATCATAAATTCCTACTAGAAGGAAATGTTTTCACTAAAGAACTTATACAAGGATTCATAGATTATAAAATGGATGAAGAGGTGACTCCTTGGAGAACAAGGCCTAACCCGTATGAATTTGTTCTTTATTACGGTGTTTAAAATTCTAAAAAGAGGCTCTATTATACAATTAACGAGCCTCTTTTTATCAAAATACCAAGGATTTAAAAAATAACGACATTAGGGCTTACTTGCCTTAAATGGTTTAACCCGATTCGGATAACATTTAATACAAATCTCACATTTTTTACCATCACAACCCCTTGCCGTACAGAACTCCCGACCATAGAAAATGATTTGAAGATGCAATTTGTTCCAAAGGGATTTTGGAAAGACTTTCCTTAAATCTCTCTCTGTTTCTTTCACATTCTTCCCTTTAGTTAAACCCCATCTTTGTGCTAAACGATGAATATGGGTGTCCACAGGAAAAGCTGGGTAACCGAACCCTTGGGACATGACAACACTCGCAGTTTTATGTCCTACACCAGGAAGCTCCTCTAATAATGTTATATCTTCCGGCACCTTTCCTTCATATTTTTTAATCAGAATCTTTGATAAGCTCAAGATAGCTTTTGACTTTTGTGGTGCAAGACCGCAGGATCTTATAGTTTCATAAATAGTGTCTAAAGGTAGTTTAGACATTGCCAAAGCATCTGGACCATGAGAGAATAGTTTTGGAGTGATTTTATTAACTCTTTTATCTGTACATTGGGCACTAAGAAGAACAGCTATTAGCAATTGAAATTTTGATTTACTATCCAAGGGTATTGGGGTTTCGGGATAAACTTCTTCAAGTTTCTTAACAATATAGATTGCTCTTTCTTTTTTTAACATATAAAACTCAAACCTTACCTTAAAAATTTAGCTGATTTTCTAAATTTTTAAAATCAGCTAACATATAAATTATGAGAATCGATGAAGTCATTGTAAAGAATCTTCCTTCTAAACCAGGAATTTACATATTTAAAAACAAAAATAGTGAAACTCTTTACGTTGGCAAAGCTAAAAATCTCCAAAAAAGAATTTCTTCATATTTCTCAAAATCACGTGATAGTAGGCTAAACATAGAGTTCCTCATGAAGGAAGCCTGCGACATAGACTTTACCTCAACTAATAGCGAGGAAGAGGCATTAATGCTAGAAAGCAAAACCATTAAAATAAGACAACCAAAATACAATATATTACTCAAAGACGATAAAACTTATGCATCCCTTAGGATAGAATTAAACAGAGAGTTCCCTAGAATCTCATCATCTAGAAAGTGTGACGATTCAAACTCAATATATTTAGGTCCATTCAAATCATCTGATGGGTTAAAAAAAACTAAAAAATTATTTCAAAAAATATTTGGGATAAGAGATTGTAGTGAAAGCAAATTTAAGCTACATAGAAAAAGAGCCTGTGTTTATAAGAATATTGATATGTGCCTTGGGCCCTGTGATGATGCTAATTTAAAAGATACTTATAGCCAGAATATTTCATCAATTAAAACAATATTCAAAGGAAAAATAGGGAAGTTAAAAAAAGAATTAGAAGAAAAGATGAATCGGATGGCAAAACATGAACAATTTGAAGAAGCATCGTTTTACAGAGATGAGTTATCATTTCTATCAAATAATTATTACTTCAATTCTACACCTAAAGAAGAACTAGTAAATACTGACGTTATAGGATTCTATATTTTAGATAAAAAAATTCAAATCGTAATTCTTTTTTTTAGAGGTGGTTACATAATAGATAAAGCCAACTTGTATATAGAAGCAAAATCAAAGAATATTGATTTAGATATCTACCAACTAGTCTCACAATTTTATTCAAAAAAAACTTCTATTCCAGAAAAAATAATATTAGCTCAAGATTTTCCTTGTATATTAGAATTGAAAAAAGATTTAAAGGATTTTACTTTTTCCAAAAATAAAATAGAGGTATCTATTAAAAAGAATAGCAATCACTTGATAAAACTCGCTAACGATAATGCCGAGGGTTATATTGTCCAGAATATTAAAGAGGAAGAGGAAGTGAAACTATCGTTAAATAAAATTAAACTAGCGCTAAATCTGAAGAAGTTACCTAATAAAATAGAATGTTTCGATATTTCTAATACTCAAGGAACAAACCCCGTAGCTTCGATGGTAACGTTTGTAAATGGAGTTCCTGATAAAAGTCAATATAAGAAATTTAAAATCACTACCAAGGGGCCAAATGATTATGCTATGATGCTCGAAGCTGTCGATCGTAGGTTAAAAAGAATCAACGATAAGGGTTGGGAACCTCCAGATTTAATACTCTTAGATGGTGGGAAAGGTCACCTCAACAAGATAGCGAAATTAAATCTTAATAATATAGACATAGCCTCTATTGCTAAACCCAGAAAAAATGAAAAAAATGATAAGATATATACAATGAATCAATCTAAACCTGCTGACTTTTCAGAAAATATAAAAGCTTTAAATATATTAATAAATGCTAGAAATGAAGCTCATAGATTTGCTTTAACATTCCATAGAGATAGAAGGAAAAAAGCTATGCTGCAATCTAACTTAAAAGAAAATCCAATATAGCCATTGCAGCGTAAACTTTATTTTCAGCCTGCTTATAGATTATTGAATTTTTTGAATGAAGAACATCTGAAGTAACTTCCTCATCTAGATGTGCTGGCAAGCAATGCATGAAAAGATGAGACTTGTTTGCGAGAGATGTTAAATCTTGGTTAACCTGGTACCCCTGAAAGTCTTTTAATCTTTTTTTCTCTTGTTTTTCCATACCCATACTAGTCCAAACATCAGTATAAATAACATCAGCGTTACCAACTGCCTTTTTAGGATCGTTTTCTATAACTATATTAGAATTTATCAAATTTAATTTCTTCAATTCTGGCTCATATCCCTTAGGGCAACATATAACTAGATTTAAATTAAGAATGTTAGCTATAATACATAGGGAATTAGCGATATTATTTCCATCCCCAAAATAAACAATCTTCATTTTTTGCAAATTTCCCTTTTTAGAAAGTTCATTAATTGTATAAATATCAGAAATAATCTGAGTTGGATGTTCATCATCAGAAAGTGCATTTACTATGGGGATAGATGAAGAATCATGGAATTTCTTCATATTTTTTTGATCTGAAGTTCTATAGATTAGTGCGTCTAAATATAAAGAAAATATTTTTGCAGTTTCTGCAATGGACTCGCCCCTAGAAATCTGAGTATCTGACTTATTTATATAAATTGGGTAAGCCCCCAATCTAGAGATAGCTACTTCAAAAGATAATCTTGTCCTCGTAGAGTGCTTCTCAAAAAGTAGACCAATAGACTTTCCTTTATACTTCGAGGAAGATTTTGTTTTAAAGGTTTTCATTTTCATAAAAATCTTTTCTATTTCTTTCCTATTCAAGTCTGAAACTGAAAGAAGTGATCTAGTCATAAGTCTGCTCCAAGGCGCCAAGAAAAATTGTCATAGCTTCATTTATTTCCTTAATTTTAACATTTAAAGGAGGTAAAATTCTAACATTATATGTCTCTGTAAGAATTACTAGTAGCCCCATTTTAAGACAATAGGAGCAAAATTTTCTAGCCTGACTGTCTGAATTAAACTCAATAGCTAGAATTAGACCAAGGCCTCTAACCTCTTTAATCATTTGATTATTTTGAATTTTCTTTAGTTTTTTTAAAAAGAATTTGCCCTTCTTTTCGACTGAGCTTAAGAAGGTTGCTTTTGAAATCTGCTTGAATGAAGCTTTTCCAGCGGCCATAGATAATGGGTTACCACCCATTGTAGTTCCGTGTGAACCTGGGGTTAGAAAATCAGAGAATCTTGGATTAACTAACATTGCACCACAAGGTAAGCCTCCACCTAATGCTTTTGCTAGAGTTATTATATCTGGACTTATATTATAATGTTCATGGCAAAAAGTTTTTCCGGTTCTACCAATTCCAACTTGAACTTCGTCAACTATAAATAATATATTATAGGTTTTGCAAATTACCTCAATTTTTTTTAAGAAACCCTTATTGCTGAATTTAACACCTGCTTCTCCTTGAATAGGTTCAACTATAATAGCAGCAATTTTTTTATCTTTTTTTACCAAAGCCTCTAATTTATCTATATCATTAAAGGTTACACTTTTGAAACCAGGTGTTAATGGGTAAAATCCGTATCTGTATTTTTTTGGTGAAGTAGCGCTCAAGGAACCAAAAGTTCTCCCATGAAAAGCGCCAGAGAAAGAAACAATTGTACTTTTTCCCCCATTTAAAAGTCCCCATCTTCTGGCAAGCTTAAATGCGGCCTCATTTGCCTCAGTACCACTATTGCAGAAGAAAGCCTTATACCCTTTTTTATTTTTACATAATTCTTTTGCATAATTAACCTGCTCTTTGATGACGAAAAGATTTGAAATGTGCAACATCTTCGTCAATTGGCTTAAGATAGCTTTATTAACTTTTTTATTATTATGTCCCAAGTTGTTTACGGCAATACCAGAAATAAAATCTAAATACTTCTTTCCTTTGGAGTCCCATACATATGACCCATCACCCTTAATCATTTCTATTGGAAATCTTTGATAGTTTTGAATTAAATATTTATTATTCTCTAAAAGTATTTTATCTAGTTTAATAATAATATCTCAGTCCCGATTCCAGTGTCAGTAAAAGTTTCTAAAACTAAAGAATGAGGTATTCTGCCATCAATAATGTGAGCTTTCTTAACCCCTTCCGTTAACGCATCTATCATACATTTTACCTTTGGAACCATCCCAGAAGCTATAACTCCACTCTTAATTAATAAATTAGCTCTTTTCTTAGAGATAGATGAAATTAAATTATTATTTTTATCTTTTATACCTTCAACATCAGTAAGTATAATAAGTTTCTCAGCATTTAATGATGAAGCAATTTTTGAAGCTGCATAATCACCATTGATATTGTA
>JAQWMJ010000052.1:0-10065 GCA_029246845.1 Thermodesulfobacteriota bacterium | reverse complement strand
GGCTTTTGATTCACTAAAGAATAGCCCATCTTGAGTTTTAGTTTTTTCCGTTGCCCAACACAAGCTATCATTAATATTAGCAACATTAACTATTTGGTCAAAAGGTCGGGGACCAGGAAATGGATCGATTGAATATCTTTCCCATGGTATGCCACCCAGAACACATTTAATTCCAAAAGACTCTAGGTGGAGCTTCGTTGGAATTGTTCCAATAACATCGGCTCCCCCGCCTATTCCAACAAGCAGAGCTTTCTTATATTTTAAAAAAGATTTCAGCATAGGATATATTAGGTATTATAACGTAACGAGATAAAAATGGATAAAATTGAAATTAAAAGTTCTGACTATTTTTTCAAAGGGGACATGCAGGTTCCTGCAGATAAATCTATTGCTCATAGGGCACTGTTTATAGCATCTCTCAATAAAGACATGACAAAGATATCTAATCTTGCTATGTCCGAGGATGTGAGAACCATAGCTAGTGATCTGCAGACAACAATAAAATGTCTCGCTGATATAGGTGTACAGTTTGCAGAAGTTAAAGGAAATATTTTTGTTCGTGGAAGAGGTGCTAAGGAATTTGTTGCATCAGAAGGGATATTAGATTGTGGTAACTCAGGAACAACAGCAAGACTTATGATGGGTCTTTTAAGCGGTCAAAGCTTTGAATCCAGACTAGATGGTGATGATTCTTTAAGAACACGTCCAATGAGTAGAGTAATCGAGCCACTTCAGAAAATGGGAGCATCGATATTGTCTACCGAAGGCAATTTGCCACTAGCAATTTCTCCTTCTCAACTGAAGGGAGTGAAGCTCAATCTGGAATTAGGTTCTGCTCAAGTCAAAACTGCACTAATTTTTGCTGCCTTATGCGCTGAGGGTGAGACAAGACTTAAAGAAATTAAGAAATCCAGAAATCATACTGAAATAATGCTTAAATCATGCACAAACAACTTAACTATCGAAAATGATGAAATCATCATTCAACCTGAGCCTAAGATAAAAATTGAATCTTTTGATATACCTGGCGATCCTTCGTCCGCAGCTTTCTTTATTGTCGCTGCTCTATTAAACAAAAATTCGGAACTTACCATAAAGAATGTTTGCTTGAACAGTACTAGGGTTCATTTTATCGAAATTTTGAAAAAAATGGGTGCAGAAATTGAGACTTCAAATACTCATGAAATAAGCGGTGAATTAATCGGTGATGTTTTAGTCAAAAGCAGTAAATTAAAATCTATAAAGATCGAGAAGGATTCTATTCCATTGGTAATAGACGAAATACCCATTCTATCTCTTGCCTGTTCTGTAGCTGAAGGAACCTCAGAGATTTTAGATGCAGGTGAACTAAGATTTAAGGAATCTGATCGAATAAAGACTACCGTGAGTGAGTTAAAAAAACTTGGTAGCGATATAGAGGAAACTGATAGTGGTATTTTAATTAAAGGAAAAGATAGCCTCAAGGGATCGAATTGCGAAAGCCATATGGACCACAGGATAGCAATGACTCTTGCGATTGCAGGAACAATAGCTAAGGGTCTTACCTCAATAAAAGAACCAGAATGTGTTTCTATATCATTCCCAAA
This sequence comes from Thermodesulfobacteriota bacterium, assembly GCA_029246845.1. Lineage (GTDB taxonomy): Bacteria > Desulfobacterota_D > UBA1144 > UBA1144 > UBA1144 > TMED58. The sequence continues at coordinate 8,479 of JAQWMJ010000052.1, read as the reverse complement.
TTTCTTTGAGACACTTAATAATTTTAGGAAATAGTAGCTCTATGATTATAACAATTGATGGTCCCGCAGGTGTAGGAAAAGGAACGATAGCAAAGGCGATATCAAAATCTTTAGGCTTTAGATATTTGGACTCTGGTGCAATGTATAGAGCCCTAGCCCTTTTTGCCGACTTAAATGGTGTAACAGAAAAAGACTTAAGTAAGTTAAAAAAAATACTAATAGATCTCCATATTCAATTTACAGATGAAGAAGGTAGCGAAAGAGTTTTACTAAATACTGACGATGTTACAGAAGAAATAAGAACTAATGAAATATCAACTTTAGCTTCTAAGTTTGCTGCCAATGATTTTGTTAGAAAAATACTCAGACAGATGCAAAGAAGGTTAGTTAAGAATAAAGACTACATTGCCGAAGGGAGAGACATGGGGACTTATGTTTTTCCTGATGCTAAGCATAAGTTTTATTTAGATGCTGACTTAGAAATAAGAGCAAAAAGAAGAGCTAATCAATTAAAAGAAATATTAGGAATTAATATGAACGAAGAAAGGGTTTCAAAAGAAATAAAAGATAGAGATCGGTTAGATATGACCAGAGAATCTTGTCCTCTCCATCCTGCCGATGATGCTGTTATAATAGACACAAGTAGTATGACTGTTAATGAGGTAGTTCTAAAAATCGAATCGGTGATAAAAAATGCCTAAGAAGCTAATAATTTCAGATAGCGCTGGAGTTTGTTTTGGAGTTGAGAAAGCAATTACTACTGCCGAAGAAGTTTTAAATGAAAATTCAAATAAAAATGTAAAATCATTTGGCCCATTAATTCACAACCCACAAGTTGTAGATATTTTACAAAAAAAAGGTTTGTCTGTAGTCGATGAGATAAAGAAAAATGAGAAAGGAACAATAATTATAAGAGCCCACGGGATACCTAATTATCAAGAAAAAAACTTAGAAGAATCAGAAATTAACGTTATTGACATGACTTGTCCAATAGTTAAAAAATTACAATTTGCTGTGAAATATCTATCTGACAATGGCTATTTTGTTATTATAGTTGGAAATAATAAGCATCCTGAGGTTATAGGTGCAAAAAGTTACGCTAAAGATGAAAGTGTTATGGTAATCAAAGATAAAAATGAGCTTATTTTAAATCAAATACCAGGAAATAAAATTGGTGTCGTAGCACAAACCACTATACCTAAAGAGCTTTTCTGGGATGTAGTAGATATATTTAAGTCACTTAGTAAGATTAATATAAAAGCAATTGATACTTTGTGTGATGATATAAACAACAAGCAAATTGAATCAAAAGAAATCGCTAAAGATGTAGACATTATGTTTGTGATTGGGGGTAAAAATAGTTCAAACACAAAAGAGATTGCTGATATATGTAAACATGTTAATAAAAATACTTATCAAATTGAAACATTCAAAGAGATTAAAGATTTAAATATGTGTTTAGAAAATAAAGTTATAGGGATTACTGCAGGTGCTTCAACTCCACCTTGGCTAATTAAGCAAACTATTGATGGAGTTCTTCATGCCGGATGAAGCTAAAAAAAAATTAAGTTTAAAGAAAGTGGCAATTCTTCTAATACTAGCCCTATTTATTATTAGTGCAATGCTTTCTCTTTCGCCTAGTGAAAGAATAGCAGTAATAGAAATTCATGGGGTTATAAAAAATCCAAAGGAATACTTGAATAGCATCAAAGAAATTTCTGAGGACTCTTCGGTTAAAGGCGTGATAGTCAGAATAGACTCTCCTGGTGGGACTGTTGGTTCATCGCAGGAGATACATAATTCATTAATTAAGCTTTCAAAGAAAATACCTACAGTTGCAAGTATTGTTGATATAGGCGCCTCTGGTGGATATTTAATAGCCTGTGGAACTTCCTATATTTTTGCTAACGCCGGATCAATAACTGGGAGTATTGGTGTAATTAGTCAATATTATAATTTTTCTAAACTTATCAAGTTTCTAAAGTTTGATATTGAAGTCATCAAGTCTGGTGAAATGAAAGACCTTAGTAGTCCGACTAGGAGTTTAAATAATAAAGAAAAAAAGTTACTTAATTTGCTGGTTAGCGATATCCATCAGCAGTTTAAAAAAAGTGTTGCAGATAGAAGAGGTTTAACAGAAGACGAATCTAATTTGGTATCTGATGGTAGAGTTTTTTCTGGCAACCAAGCGCTTGAACTTAAATTAATCGATAAGATTGGTGGACTTGAAGCGGCTATCATATATATCAAGAGAGAAGTAGAGATTGAGGATCTAAGCATAGAGTATTACCCTAAGAAAGAAGAGAAACTTCTTGATAGAATAATTCCTTCTATAGATAACTCAGCAATAACGAATATGCTAAATAAAAAGCTTTACTACCTTTATTCACCTAAATTCTAAATATGTTAAACTGTATTCTATGCTAAAAACTTTGCTCATAATACTCTTATTTATTGCTTCAATCACTTTTATCTTTCAAAATCAACTTATATTTATTCATGCTTTTTCGATTAACTATGACATGAAAATCTTTCAAATAACTGATATTCAAATGAATAATTCTATTCTAATGATTTCTGCCTTTATTCTAGGGTCTCTCATATCATTAATCCTTATTGGATCTAGCCTTTATAGAAAAAGCTTAAAAAACAATGAGTTGAAGAAACAAATAGCAGCTCTGGAGAGTGGTAGTGTTTCGAGGGATGATAAAAGGTTATGAGAAAACCAGCTTGGATAAAATCAGAGATCCCAACTGGGAGCAACTTTAACGACCTTAAATCTATAGTTTCAAAAAATAAGCTTAATACTGTTTGTGTAGAGGCTAAGTGTCCAAATATTGGAGAATGCTGGAGCTTAGGAACGCTAACTTTTATGATTTTAGGTGATACTTGCAGTCGAAGTTGTGGTTTTTGTGCTGTAAAAACTGGCAGAGGTCTAAACATTGATTATCTAGAACCTAAAAGATTAGCTAGAGGAATTCTTGACTTAAAAAACAACAACGCATTGATAAATCATATTGTTTTAACCTCAGTAAATAGGGACGATAAAAATAATGAAAGCGCAAGAATATTTGCAGATTCAATTAAAGAAATTAAAAATCTTGATTTGGATATTAAAATCGAAGTTTTAATCCCAGACTTTCTAGGTGATGAAGAATGCTATAAGTTGATACTTGAAGCTAAGCCAGACGTGGTTAATCATAACATCGAAACAGTCAATAGACTTTATAGATTTAAGCAAAGTACCGGTACAGATATCAAAAGAGCTGTTAGGCCTCAAGCTATATACGAAAGATCACTATCACTTTTAAAATTCTTTAGTGAAGCAAAAAATATAGTTACTAAATCTGGGATAATGATTGGACTTGGGGAAACCGAGGATGAGATATTTGAATGCATTAATGATTTAAACTCTGTAGGGTGTCAAATTATTACAGTAGGCCAATACCTTCAGCCCTCTAAAGATTTCATTAATGTTTCAAAGTTCTATACACCAAAAGAATTTGAAGAAATAAAGAAGTATTCTGAACAAAAAAATAATATTATCAGTGCTGAATGCGGTCCAATGGTTAGAAGTTCTTATCATGCGGAATCGCAATTAAAAAATGCAAAGTCAAATCTAGAAAAAGGTGTCATCAATTGAAGTTTGTTTTAATTCAAGCTGATGGAATGCCTGACAGACCATTAGAGGAGCTTCAAGGAAAGACGCCATTAGAAGCTGCAAAAACTCCTTTTATGGACCAATTAGTACAATTATCCGAAATGGGTACAGTCAATCATATACCTAAAGGAATGAAGTCTGGCAGTGACGTAGGCAATCTAAGTGTCTTAGGATATAACCCGGAGGAATATTTTACAGGTAGGTCACCTATTGAAGCAGAAAGTATAGGTATTGATTTAGAGCCAGCCGATATATGCTACAGGTGCAATTTAGTTAATATTGTAAATAAGAATGGAAAAGAATTTATGAATGATCATTCAGCCGGACATATAGATACAGAGGTATCCAAGAAAATTATAAGTGCTTTAAGAGAAGAGCTCGAAGACGCTGAGTTCAAATTATATCAAGGGGTTAGTTATAGACATATTTTAGTTTGGAAAGGTGGCTGTAATAATATGGAAACTACCCCCCCTCATGACATACTTGAAAAAGATATTATTCAGTATCTGCCAACAGGCCCTGGCTCTGTTAGATTAAGAGATTTAATGAGACAAGCTAGAATTAAAATAAAAAAGGTAAAAAATCTTATGCCTGAGTTGAAAAATTCAGATTGTAGCGACATCTGGCTTTGGGGGCAAGGAAAAAAACCTACATTACCCCATTTTAGCTCTATTCATAAAATAAATGGTTCTGTAATTTCTGCGGTCGACCTAATCAAAGGAATTGGCAAACTAAGCGGACTAAATGTGCTTAATGTAGAAGGTGCAACAGGGTATTTAGATACAAATTATAAGGGCAAGGTTAGTGCTGCACTTGAGAGTTTAAAAAAAGATGACTTCTGCATGATTCACATAGAAGCTCCGGATGAAACGGGACATGAAGGAGACTATGAAAAGAAAATTCAGGCAATATGTGACCTTGATGAAAAAGTAGTAGGTCCTATAATGGAAGGACTCAAAGCAGGGCATGATGAATATAAGATCTGTATTGTATCTGATCATCCTACACCGGTAGATATAAGAACTCATAGTTACGAATATGTACCATACTTAATCTTTGATTCTAGATTAAACAAAAACAAGCATAACCAAACCACATTTAGCGAAAGATCAGCAAACGAATCAAGCTTAATCCATGATGATGGTCATAAGCTACTTGCTTCTTTCATTAAGAATTAATTTAGCTTTATCCCATGCGTCTTCATCTTTCGCGCCTTCAGACCTTAATCTTAAAAATATCTTTGCTCTTTCATTGAACTTGTCACTACTATTATTTAATGCAATTTCAGGATTAACTTTTTTTATTCTACAAATATTAGCAACAGTAAACAATATATCCCCTAGCTCATCTTCTATACTAGCTGCATCTTTAGATAAACTCGCTTCCTTGAACTCCTTTATTTCAGAAGCTAGTTTTAGTAAAATACTTTCTTCAGATGGAAAATCTAGACCAGACTTAGAATACGACTTAGAGATGTCTATTGCACGAATTAACGAAGGAGCAAATTTTGAGAATTCATTGCTCTTGTTTTTATTCTCTTTAGATTTTTGCTCGTTCCATATACTTAATGCTTCTTCTTCGTCCTGAGCTTTTCTATCACCAAAAACATGTGGGTGACGTCTAATTAGTTTATCGTTTAGAGCAACAAGGACGTGGCTTAGATTGAATAAATTTTTTTCTTCCGCAATATTTGATAGAAATAAAACTTGCAAGAGAAGATCACCCACCTCTTCCTTTAAGTTTAAGATATCTTCACTATCTATTGCCTCGACAACCTCATAAGCTTCCTCTATTACATAAGTCCTTAATGTTTCAAAGGTTTGCTTTTTATCCCAGGGGCATCCATTTTTAGCTCTTAAAGCCTTCGTGGTCCTTATTAAATTCCTTAATTCTTTTGCTATATCACTCAAATCATATCTCAAATATTTTAGGGAAAGAGGTTAAGTTCCTACAACCCTTTTCAGTAACAACAACAGTGTCTTCTATTCTAATTCCCCCAATTTTAGGATAGTAAAGTCCGGGTTCAATTGTAATTACATTATTAGATTTTAATACTTCACTTAATGATGAGACCCTTGGTGGCTCGTGAATGTCCAGACCTAATCCATGGCCTGTGGAATGTATAAATCCATCGGGATTATTCTTAGCGAAATCTGTATGAAAACCGGAGTCATCAAAGAAATCTTTTATAGAGTTATGGATTGTCTTAGAATTTCTACCTGCTTTAACTAGTTGAACCCCTATCTTTTGCCCTTGAAGTACAACCTGAAACATATCTTTTAGAATATCACTTGGCTTTCCTTTAATTACAGTTCTTGTAATATCAGCAAAATATCCACTTTCTATATTACGTGGAAAGATATCAAGAATAATTGGTGAAGATTCTTTTATAGGGCCAAACCCTTCATGGTGTGGCAACGCAGAGTCTTTTCCAGATGAAATAATACAATCTGGGCACTCTAGACCAAGCGAAGCTAATTCTTTTTGACAAAAACTTCTGAGAATCTGGGAGGTGAGGATTTTATTGTCTAGATAAAGAAAATTATTTCTAACTTTAGAATATTTTATCTTATCAATAATTTTAACTAAGACTAGTTCGGTCAACTTCATTGTATTTTTTATTTTGTTAATCTCGTTTGAATCTTTTATTAGGCGTGACTTAAAAAAAATTGGACTACTGGAAACTTCAATTTTAATCTTAAATTTCTTTATCTCATTAAATACATAAGATGGGAAACTGTAGGGTACTTTTACTTTAGAAACATTAAATTTCTTTATCAATGCTTTAATGATATCAACAATCTGATTACTTTTTATTTCTTCAGATATCTCTCTAAGAGATAAGATTTCATCTACCATAGCCTGCTTTTTCCCTCTTTGAATCTCTAAATCATTTAGAACTAAATATTTCTTTTTTCTAATTTCAAAGAAAATAATAGGGTCAGGTGCTTTAAATCTTGTTCTATATAGCAAATCAGATGAATTCTTAGTATCATCGTAGATTAAATTCATGACTTTCATTAAAAAATAATATACAGCATTAATTATCCAAACAAAAATATTGCCAAGTATATGCTAATTACTTATTATTATATATATGTTTAATATAAGTGAAAAAGCTGTTGGTGAGATAACTAGACTTCTTGTTGACGAAGAGTCTTCCGAGTCTTTCTTGAGAATCAAAGTAGTTCCTGGAGGCTGTTCGGGTTTTTCATATGAGATGGGGTTTGATGATTCAGTTGACGATTCAGATCAGGTTTTCGAAAATTCTAATGTAAGAGTTGTTATAGATAAATTTAGCTTCACTCACCTAGAGGGAGGAACTCTTAATTTCTCCGATGGTTTAAACGGAACAGGTTTTGGAATTGAAAACCCTAATGCTAAAGCTTCATGTGGTTGTGGATCATCCTTTACAGTTTAAATTTTAATCCTCAATACTTCTAACAATTTGAATCAAAAGAAAAAATCCCGCAAATAAAGCTACGATTCCTGAAAAGAAATTGCCTGTAGCTATTTCTATGATTGCATATATCAGTATCAGTATTGATACACTAAGCTTCAGGGCTTTAAATAAAGGTGCTCCAATTTTACTAATACTTTTACTTTTGTTTTGTTTCCAAAATCCGTCTGGCCGAATTTTATTATAAAAATTATCCAGAACCTTATCATCTTCAGGACTAGTGATAATTGTAACAATCAAACCAACAAGGATTGATATTGGTATAATTATTAGCTTTAGAGTAAAACTTATAGATATAAGGCCTAAGTAGTCTAAAAAATAGAAAGTTCCACTTAGAAACACAGAACAAATTAAAGCAGATATTTCAGACCAAGAATTAATTCTCCACCAAAACCACCTTGCAATTAGAAAGAAACCAAGACCTGAGCTTACAGACCAGAGAAATATCCATGCTGAGCCTATATTCTTAATTCCTATACCTACGAATAATGCTAGGAATAAAAAGATTATAGTAAATATTTTTGATACGAAGACATAATGCTCTTCACTTTTATCGCCAACATAAAATCTCTTATATAAATCGTTTACTAAATAAGATGAACCCCAATTAATTTGAGTACTAATTGTAGACATGTATGCGGCAAGAAGAGTAACAATCAAGAAACCCCTGAAACCGTCTGATACATGGTCCCTAATTAAAAGAGGATAAATCTCCTCAGTGTCGGCTAGCATGGAACCTTCAGTGGGATAAAGTATTAAAGCACATAAACCTATCACTATCCAAGGTGCAAACCTTAATACATAGTGATTCAACACAAACCAAATGGTACCCAGGACACCGTCTCTTTCAGACCTAGCTGAGCAGAGTCTTTGAATTATATAGCCTCCACCATCAGAATTATGAGAGGACCACCAGACTATTGTTGAATAGCTCAAGAAAAGCATAAAGTCCCCCCTATTAAAGATTGAAGGAATCATAGATAACTTTTCTGGTGAAAGACTTTTAACCAGGCTAAAGTAATTTCCAATTCCACCTATTTTGTCTGAATTAATTAAGAAAACCACTAAGATTATTGAGCCTGCAAAGGCAACGAAATATTGAATAAAGTCATTAATTACAATGCCTTTTAGCCCTGAAGATGTTGAATAGAATAAGGCAACAAATGTAACTATTACCAACAATGCTGTGCTATCAAAACCCAATATAACATCAAAGATTTTAAGAAAAGCACTGATTATCCAGGCAGATATTATTAGATTAAAAAACATAGAAAAATAAAAAGCTTTAAAAATCCTTAAGTACTTAGCAGGTGCTCCAGAATAACGAATCTCAATCAACTGATTATCAGTTATAACAT
>JAQWMJ010000046.1:0-19195 GCA_029246845.1 Thermodesulfobacteriota bacterium | reverse complement strand
CAAGAGCTTATTACTTTTCCAACCGATCCAATTTTTTCTTCTCCAAGTGGGTTGACCGACAAAAGAGGTGAAGCCTCTGACAGTCCATACCCTTGAGTAACAGGTAATCCTATTTGATTGAAAAGTATCTCCACTTTAGGGTTAAGAGCCGCACCACCACTTAGTAGGAGCTTTAGATTCTTTAGACCTAATTTCCTCTTTAAGATAAGACCAAAGAGTTTAGGTGAGATCCATAATAAAAATTTTTGAATTGTTGACTGAGAAGTTCGCTTATAAATATTCTTATATATCTTTTCTAGGATTAATGGTACGACTGGCCATATGGTAGGTTTAATTTCTTTCATTTCTTTAATCATCGTTGTTAGATCAATTTTAGAACAAAAATGAGTATGATTTCCCTTGCTGATGTTGTGTAGCAAGCTACATGTTAATTCATAAACATGATGGAGAGGTAGGATGGAAAAAGACTTTTCATAATTCTTTAGTGGAAGAATTTTATGAATATCATCTATGTTAGATAAAAGATTTTGATGACTCAACATGACACCTTTAGGCTCACCTGTAGTACCAGATGTGAAAAGAATCTCCGCAAGATTATTCTTCATTTTTAGATTTGTTTTATCTATATTCTTAAGAAGAATCATTGATTCAAGATTTTTATCTTTCTTGTCTTGCATCTTAATTACAACACTATCCATAGGATGCATTATAGATTTGAAGTTAGCTGAAATTTTGAAGCTTTTAATGTTATCAACAATAAATAGCTGGGCATTTGTAAATTGTAGAATAAACTCAATTCCGCGTCTGTTCATTTTTGGGTCTATTGGAACTACTACATATCCATTACTGATTATTGCAAAAAAAGTTATCACCCAATTTATTGAATTTGATCCGGATAAAGCAATATTTGACATCTCACTTAGTGCTAACTTTTTCATTTCATTGGATTTTTTATCAATTGCCGAAAGAAGTTCCATATATGTAATTGTGTTTAATACTTTATTTTTATATTCAGATAATGCAATTCTATTGGGGAATTTATCTGAAGAAAATTTGATTAATTCATAAAGACTATCGATTTCTTTAAGGCCTAATTTCATTGAATATAATAATACAGTATTGCCAAATTTTTTTGTTGAATTTATAAAATGGCACGCATATTGCCATTCACTTTACAAGACTAAAATTAGGAGGTTTTAAAAATGTTTAAAAATAAAACTAAAAATTTTTCCATTTTTATATTTTTGTCTATCTTATCTGTTCTCTCAGTTAACAGCGCATCAGCGTCCAATTCTCCAGATGAGACAGCTTTCGTTTTTAACACATTGTTGTTTTTAATTTGTGGTTTTCTTGTCATGTGGATGGCTGCCGGTTTTGCAATGCTAGAATCAGGTATGGTTAGATCAAAAAATGTTTCAACAATTTGTTTAAAAAATGTTGGACTATATTCAATTTCAGGAATAATGTTTTACATAGTCGGATATAATCTAGCCTATGGAATTCCAGATGGTGGATACATCGGTAGCTTTACTTCATTTGTTGCCGCAGAAGATATGGCTACTGGATACTCAGCACACTCTGATTGGTTCTTCCAAATGGTTTTTTGTGCTACAACAGTCTCAATAGTTTCTGGAACTATAGCCGAAAGAATAAAAATATGGCCTTTCTTCATATTTGCCGCAATTTTAGCTGGAATTATTTATCCAATAGAGATGGGATGGCAATGGGGAGGCGGATGGCTGGCATCAATGGGATTCTCAGATTTTGCAGGATCTACATTAGTCCATGCAGCCGGTGGAGCTGCAGCGCTAGCTGGTGCTATCATTATAGGACCTAGAATTGGAAGGTTTGGAAAGGACGGTACTTCAACTCCAATTCCAGCATCCAGTATACCTTTGGCTACTCTTGGTACTTTTATATTGTGGTTAGGCTGGTTCGGATTCAATGGTGGATCTCAGCTTGCAATTGGTACTATGGACGATGCAGTAGCAGTCTCAAATATATTCGTTAATACTAATATAGCAGCATGCTCAGGTCTCATAGTTGCCATGGTCATATCACAAACATTATACGGAAAAGTTGATGTTACTTTTGCATTAAATGGTGCATTGGCCGGACTTGTATCAATTACTGCGGAACCATTAATGCCTACAGCCTATAGTTCTATGCTAATCGGGGGAATAGGCGGGATGATTGCAGTCTTTGGTACACAATTTATTTCAAGTTTACAAATTGATGATGTTGTAGGGGCCTTACCAGTTCACTTGATTGCTGGAATATGGGGAACTATAGCAGTCGCAATAACCAATCCTGATACTTCATTTGTAACTCAAACTATAGGGGCTTTCTCTGTAGTGATCTTTGTATTCATTGTTTCTGCGATCATATGGTCTGTACTTAAGATGACCATTGGAGTTAGACCTAGTGAAGAAGAGGAGCTTTTAGGCTCAGATAAAACAGAGGTTGGAATAGAAGGATATACAATTTAATTAAAGACCGCATAAACGCAAAACCTGGGTAGCAATTCTTATAATAAGCCTTGCTACCCCCTTGATAAGCCCCAGTTCCCTAGCTTTAATGGGGCTTGTCTTGTTTTTGTATTTTGGCACAACAATTGCCACTCATAATTGTAGGTAAAAGCTAGGAACCTTTTTATTTTTCTAAATATATTAAGGAGTTGATTTTACTTATAATTTTACTACTGGAGTTTATTATGAGTATTTTCTTTAAATTTGCACTACTTTTTTTATTTCTTCCCTTTAGCTCTTTTGCAACAGGGTTAGATTCAGGAGACACTTCTTGGATTCTAACTTCAACAGCACTTGTTCTTTTTATGACACTTCCAGGCCTTGCACTTTTCTATGGTGGGCTAGTTCGTTCAAGAAATGTTCTATCTGTTCTGATGCATTGCATAGCTGTCGCATCTTTAATGTCCATACTTTGGATTGTTGCAGGCTATTCTATAGCCTTTGGTGATGGATTAGATTTGAATAAATATTGGGGTGGTTTTTCAAAGTTATTTTTAGGTGGAGTCAATTCTGAAAGTGTCTTAGGAAGTATCCCAGAGTCAGTTTTTTTATCTTTTCAGATGACCTTTGCTGTTATTACCCCATGTTTGATTATTGGAGCTTTTGTAGAAAGAATTAAGTTTTCTTTTGTATTGATCTTCTCAGCTCTATGGATGTTGTTGTGTTACGCACCCGTAACTCATTGGGTTTGGGGTGGTGGATTTTTAATGGAGCTTGGAACAGTAGACTTAGCTGGTGGACTAGTTGTTCATGAAACTGCTGGTATAGCAGCCTTAGTCATCGCATTTTTCTTAGGTACAAGAAGAAACACTAAGAAACCACCTCATAATCCAGGATATGTAATGCTGGGTGCATGTATGTTGTGGGTTGGTTGGTATGGATTTAACGCTGGCTCACAATTAGCTGCAAATGGTAGTGCTGGAATGACACTGTTGGTTACGCATCTTTCTGCTTCAGCAGCTTCACTTTCTTGGGCGGGATACGAATATTTTAAACATGGAAAGGCTTCTTTGGTCGGTCTTGTAACGGGTACAATCGCTGGACTTGCAACTATAACTCCAGCTTCAGGTTCAGTAACACCGTTTGAGGCCATATTGCTTGGGTCTTTTGCGGGAATAGTTTGTCAGGAAATGTGTTCGGTTGTTAAAAATAAACTTAATATTGATGATTCACTAGATGTATTTGCAGTTCACGGTTTTGGAGGAATATTGGGTACTCTCTCTATCGCCTTTTTTGGACATGCAGGGTGGTATGAACAACTTTCAGGGGTTCTGGTAGTTGGAATATATACTTTGGTTACAACTGCATTAATAGTAGTTTTAGTTAACATGGTTGTTCCAATAAGAGTTGAATCTGATAATGAAGAAGTTGGCTTAGATCAATCAGAGCATGGAGAGAAAGCTTACGATCTAAATAGTTAAGTTCCTATTTTTCAGAAAGCATTTTGCCACCAACACCCCATTGGTTCCTAGGTACCTCATCAATTTGAACATATGTTGATGAGGCAGGTTTTCCTGCCACCTTTAGCATAGTATTTGTTATATCTTTAACTATGTCTTTCCTTTGTTTTTGGGTTAATTTTCCGGCAACTTTAACATTTATATATGGCATATCAGCATCCAAATAGAACCATGAATTTTTTACCACAACAATGACATTCTTTATCAGCTTTACTATCCTCAGAATCTTCTTTGTCTAAATTCTCATGAACAACTGGAAACAATTTGCTTCCACAGCTGGGACACTCTTTATGGTATGCAGAAATTGGTTCTACTAATTTGATTTTTTCCACTATGTAATATTACAATGAAAAAAGCCCCTTAAGCAAGATGTCACCCCGTAAAAAAAACATCATGAAAGGAGCTCAATACTTAAATTAACTAATTTTTGCTTTTTGTCACTTCCTTTTTTTCGTTACTAACCTCTAGATCCGGAGTTTATGTTAGAGATATGTAGTATAGTAATAATCATGTATCAATGCAGCTCATGTGGAAAAAAATATAGAAAAATTCAAGGTAAGTGTGATATCTGTGAAGAGTGGAACTGTATCACCGAACTTAACGAGAGTATTTCAAAACCAGGAAGTACAATTGAAGGAAAAGAGACCAAGCCGGCAAGTTTGTCGTCAATTGAGGTTGAGAGTAATGTTAGATATACAAGCAATATTTCCGAGATAGACAGGGTTCTCGGCGGAGGATTTATTTTAGGCTCTTCTATCGTTATTGGTGGTGAGCCCGGAATAGGAAAATCCACTCTAGCGCTCCAATTAGGCAGATTAGCTAGGGATAATTTTAAATTTATGTATTTCTCTGGTGAAGAGTCTCAAAAGCAAATAAAATTACGTGCCAAGAGAATAGGTACTAATTCAGATTATATGATTTTATCTGAAGATAGTACTTTAGAAGTCATTATGGGACAAATAAGACAAGAGAAACCTAGATTCGTAGTTATAGACTCAATTCATACTATTAAAAGTATCGAAAGTAGTTCAAGTATTGCAGGCTCAGTTAATCAGGTAACAAATTGTTCTAATCAGTTAGCAGAGCTATCGAGGGAGTTAAACTTTACCCTTATATTGGTAGGGCACATAACCAAAGAGGGGATAATAGCAGGACCCAAAGTGCTAGAGCATTTAGTAGATACAATTTTATATTTTGAAAAAATTGATACTGGAAACCTGAGAATACTAAGGACCTCTAAAAACCGTTTTGGTGCCACTGATGAAATTGGTATTTTCAATATGACTGATAAAGGTTTAGAGGAAATAATAGATCCGACAAGTTTGTTTATCTCGAATCAAGAAGAGGTATCAATAGGGTCGGTTATCTCTTCCACTCACGAAGGAACAAGGCCTATGTTGGTAGAGATTCAGTCTTTAGTCTCCAAGCCAACTATGTCTTTTGGGAAAAGATATTCCACTGGAATAGAAAATAATCGAGTTAATTTATTGGTAGCTATTTTAGAAAAATATTGTGATGTGAAACTCTCGGATAAAGATATCTTTATAAGCTTAACTAAAGGAATAAAAGTTAAAGATACCTCGAATGACCTAGCCACTGCAGTTGCGATATATTCAAGTTTTAAAGACCTACCTATTTCAAATGCAAATGTATTTATAGGTGAGCTTGGTTTGAGTGGCGAGGTTAAAAAAATTGATAATATTGAAAAAAGAATTAAAGAGGTTGGAAGGTTGGGTTTTAAGACTTGTATTGTTCCAAAAAATTCTAAAAAAGATATAAAAAGTTCAATTAAAGGATTAATCATAAAAGAAATTGAACATATTAGGGAAATTAGGAATCTATTTTAGTCTATGGGAAAAAAGTAAATGAAAATAGGAATTTTTGATTCTGGAATCGGTGGGCTGACAGTATTTAAAGAGATATCAAAAGCTTTACCTTCTTTTGAGATAATTTATCTGGGAGACACAGCCCGACTACCCTATGGAATTAAGTCCAAGAGAACTATTGACCGGTATTCAATCAATAACGTTGAACTACTTAAATCTTTAGATTGTGAAATAATAGTCATAGCATGTAACACCGCTTCATCTTATTCGACTCGCCTGTTAAGGTCCAAATATAAACTTCCAATTTTTGATGTTATTTCATCAGGTGTAAAAGCAGCTCTTAAAACAAATCCGAAAATTTTAGGGGTCATAGGCACTAGCTCTACTATTAGTAGCGCATCCTACAATAAGATGATTCAGTCCAATAGTAAGAAAGTGAAAGTTTACAGTAAAGCCTGTCCTATTTTTGTCCCAATCATTGAGCAGGGATTGGCTAAGGAAAAATATTATGACAAAATAATTGAAGAGAATTTGAAGTTCTTTAAGAATAAGAGATTAAATAGTTTAATTCTTGGCTGTACTCATTATCCCTTAATTAAAAAAAATATTAGACATTATATGGGAGAAGATGTTTGTTTGATAGATTCTGCATTAGAAATTACATCTTCATTAAAGACATATTTATTAGATAATTATTCTGAAGAATTTAAAACTACTAAGAAGAAAAGAAGTGTTTTGTTGACTGATAAGTCCAACTATTTTGAATTAGTAATTAATAAGATTTTTAAAAAGTTAGACTTTAAAATCAAACTTGTAGATATAAAGTAAGGAAATATTCAAACCTTACTTTATATCTAATTCTAGATTATTATGATAATTTTTTAAATTCTTCTGTAAGAGCAGGAAGAACTTCAAAAAGGTCACCGCATATTCCATAATCACACTTCTGGAATATTGGTGCATCAGGATCTTTATTGATAGCTACAATAACTTTAGATGAACCCATTCCAGCATAATGTTGAACTGAACCAGAAATTCCTACGGCTATATAAAGATTAGGTGCGACAACTTTACCAGTTTGACCTACCTGCATTTCATACGGTACAAAACCTGAATCAACCGCAGCTCTTGATGCTCCAGCACCAGCTCCAATGCTATCGGCAATATTAAATATAAGCTCAAAGTTTTCTGTACTTGCGACTCCTCTACCTCCTGAAACAATCTTATCTGCTTCAGTAAGTTCAGGTCTATCCTTTGGTACAAGCTTAGTTTCAAGAATTTTAATATTATCTTGTGCAGGTACTTCAGCTGACTCTTGTACCACTTCTCCAGCTCCTGCACTTTCTGCAGCTTTGAAAGTATTAGGTCTGATTGTGGCAATCATAGGTTTTACATCGTGAAATGTCATACCAGAAATTGACTTCCCAGAATATCTATACCTTTTAATAGCAAGAGTAGAGGAAGCACTTATATCTACATCTACAGCATCTAGAACCAAGCCACCTGATGTTAGGGCTGAGACTCTAGGTAGGAAATCTTGATTTTGCAATGTATTACCACCAAGGATAATATCAGGGTTATGTTTTTTAATGACTTCTGAAAATGCTGAAGCATATGCGCTAGGATTAAAGTCTTTTAAAGCAGGATTTTCAATTTTATAAACTTTATCTGCTCCATATTTACCTAGATCTGTTTCTATTGATCCTGCACTTTCACCTATGAAAACTGCAGCAACTGTTGCACTATTTTTTTCTTTAAGCTTTACAGCGGCTGTTAACACTTCATATGTAATATTTCTTATTGTGCCATCAGCTGTTGTGTCTACTAATACCCAAATTTCACTCATTTTTTTCTCCTTAGATTATTTTTGCTTCTTCCCTTAAAAGTTTTGTTAGATTTTCTGCTGCTGCTTGAACTTCACCGGCTTCAACCATATCAGAATTACCACCTTTTAAGACATTTAAACTTCTATTAATTACTGGGATGTCAATGTTGTCGACCTTGTATCTTGAACCTGCTACCCCTAGACTTTCTGCAGTTAACCCTAGTTCTTCTAAGTTTATAGTATCAAGGGTTACTTCTTCCAAAGGCTTCTTCTTTGCTTTCATAATTCCTGGAAGTGATGCATAACGAGGCTCATTGATCCCTCTTTCTGTTGTAACTAAAGCTGGGAAGCTTAATTCTATAATTCTTTGTCCACCTTCTATTTCAGATTGAACCTTCGCAGTCTTTGTCGCTTCATCTATGTCAACCTTAGTGGCAATTGTAGCTTGAGGTATATTCAATTCTGCGGCTACTTGTATTGGAACTTGGCCCGATTCTTCATCTATCCATTTTTTACCGGCTAGAATTAGATCAACGTCACCTATAGCTTTAATTTTTGCCGCGATTAATTTAGCGGTAGCATAGGAGTCAGTGTCTCCAAAATTATCATCTTTAATGTGTATAGCTGAGTCTCCGCCCATTGCTAAAGCAGTTCTTATAGTTTCTAAGGCTCTGTCTGGACCTACTCCAAGGATAATTACTTCAGCTCCTGTATTTTCTTTAATTTGAACAGCTTCTTCAACCGCAAATTCGTCAAAAGGATTCAATATCCATTTCATGCTACTTTCGTCTATTCCATTACCTGAGGAATTAGCAGTAATTTGTGCCTCTGTATCAGGTGTTTGTCTTACGAGTACTACGATTTTCATTCTTTACCTCCATTTTTCTAAATAAAAAAAACCTAAAAATTGTAAACTAATATAAGCTTCTTGTCGAGATTGAAATATGGATCAAATAGGTCCATATTTCAAATTACATTTAAATTATAAAAATTGAGTTATTTTTTGGTACTTCAAATGTAAGAAACTAAAAGGTTACAAAATTAACTTATTATTGATTTAGCTAATCTTCCTTCTGTCTATTAATGATTTTGCTAAAGTGTTTTTATCAATATAGTTAACTTCTGATCCTATAGGAACTCCTATCGCTATTCTAGTTATCATTGGGCAAAAATCTTTTATTTTTTCATAGATATATTGTGCTGTAAATTCTCCATCACTAGTGGGGTCCGTAGCTAATATCGTCTCTTTAAATTCCTTATTTTTTACTCTGGAAATTAGTTGATTAATTTTAAGATCTTGGGGGTTAATTCCTTGTGAAATAGACAATAGACCTTGTAAAACATGATATTGACCATTGTACTCTCCACTATTTTCAATAGACATCACATCAACTGTATTCTCTACGATGCATAGCAAACTTGTATCTCTAGACGAATCAGAGCAACTACATTCATCATCGAACATAAAATTATTACAGTTAGTACAAGTTCTCACTTTCTTTCTTGCATCAATAAGTGATTTTGCAATCTCTACGCTAAGATCAGAAGGCTTTCTCATTAAATGTAAAGCTAGCCTTGATGCAGTTGATTCTCCAATACCTGGAAGCTTAGAAAGAGATTCAACAAGTCTTATAAGTTCCTTTGGAAGATAGTTCTTTGTCATTTAGAGGAATCCTGGTGGTATTCCTAAAGATGTTGCGGCACGTGACATTTCGTTGCTTACTTCTTCTTTTCCTTTTACCAGAGCCTCATTTACGGCCGCTTGAATTAAATCTTGAAGCATTTCTTTGTCGCCAGATGAAATTATTTCATCATTTATGTCTATGTTTAAGATTTCCCCATTACACTTGGCCGTAACTTTGATCATTCCACCGCCAGTGGAAATTTCTAAAGTCTTATTCCCAGCTTCCTCCTGGAGCTTGTCCATTTGAACTTTCATCTTTTCAGCTTGCTTCATCATACTCTTCATGTTCCCAGGCATTTTCATATTATTTATCCTTTTCAATATTTAGCACTCTACAGTCAAATGTACTAAATAAATTTTTCATAGTTTCTGATTCAAATAGTTTATCTTTTTTTTCTGTAAATTTAAAATCTTCAGAATCTTTAGAATCATCTTCTTTTTCTATATAAAGAATTTTGACTTTGTAGTCGGCATTAAAGAAATCTTTAATTAATTTTTCAATTACTATAACTTTTTCTGTTTCTTTTAGTATTTCATGTATTAGACCACTACTAGTAGTAATTGTTACATTTGATTTGTCAGTCTTATAAGAGCACCCAGAAAGTAATTTAAAATTCTCATCTCCTAGTTTTTTTAGGTTGTCCAAGAATTTAATTGAAGAGAATTCACTAGTTATTATTTTTTGATTTTTTTTTTGACCTGAATTTTCACTCTCTTTGAGAACCTTTTTTTTAGAATTATTGATTTCGATTTCTGATGATACTATTTCTTCTTTGATTTTTTCACCATCGATAATTTCATCAAAGCTTAAGTAGTTCGATATTAAACATAATTTAATTAAATTTGACTCAATTAAAAATTTTACATTTTGTGTTCTACTAATCATTTCGTACAATTTTATAAGTTCATCAAATAAGTTTTCAAATAATTCAAGATCATATTTAATTAGTTCTATTACTTCAGATTCTTGGATAGTAACTATATCTTCAATTTCATTTTGTATTCCCAGCTTATAGTAGATTGCGGATCTGAAATAATTCAACAAAGAGTGTATAAACTTTTTAGAATCGTATCCGTTGTTATTTATCTGAGCATAGTTTTTAAGGCACTCGCTTGTATTACTCATTAGTAAGTTCTTGGAAATTTGAAATAAAATCTGATTACTTGTAGTGCCAAGAATCTTCCTTGCTTTATCAATAGATATATTCTTGTCTAAAGATGTCATGAGTTGTTCTAGTATTCCCAAAGAGTCTCTAGCTGAGCCACGAGATTCTTCTGCAACTAGAGATAGTGAATCCGAGTCAATAGAGATATTTTCTTTCTCGCATACATTCTTCAAGTTTTCTATTAATGTAGTTTTCTCTAATGTTTTAAAATTTATAGCTTGGCATCTCGACAATATTGTAAGCGGTATTTTTTCTACTTCTGTTGTTGCTAAGATAAAAATAGTATTTTTATTTGGCTCCTCAAGTGTCTTTAACAGTGCATTAAATGCTGCTTTAGATAGCATATGAACTTCGTCTATAATGAATACTTTATATTGGCAATTAATAGATGAGTAATTCGAACTTTCAATAACTTCTCTTATTTGATCAACACCATTATTGGAGGCTGCGTCAATTTCTATTACATCTAAGGACTTATTTTCATCAATATTTGAACATGTACTACACCCTAAACAATCCTTGTTCGCTTGCAACTCAATGCAATTAACTGTCTTGGCAAAGATTCTTGCTAGTGAAGTTTTACCTATGCCTCTTGATCCGGAAAAAATTAATGCATGAGGTATAGCTTTGGTTTGAATGAAGCTTTTTAATATAGTTAACGCATTTTCTTGACCCACAACTTCAGCAAAAATCTTTGGTCTATATTTTCTAGATAAAACTTTATATGACATATCAAACTCTTAAATGGCTGGCTAATCAAAGATACCCAATCCTAATTGCTACCGTTGCTACATCTCTGTCCTGGCGGAGTTAACAATAGACCGTCATCAAAATGACCAGCCAGCTTAATTCTACGGAGAGTGTGGGATTCGAACCCACGAGAGGTTTGATCCTCTACACGCTTTCCAAGCGTGCGCCTTCGGCCACTCGGCCAACTCTCCAACGAAACAATATTAACATTTTCCGCTCTTATAATCTCTAAGATTTTATTTATTTTTTCTATCAGTTAAGATTCAATCTAGTATGAAAAAGTGGAAAATAGAAGATAAGATTTTATTAAAGAATCTTAAGATTTTTGATTTATATCAATATAAATTGGTCTCACCTTATTCTATAAAAGAAAAGAAAAGTTTTGATTTTTTTGTCTTCAATTCGGTGGACTGGATTAATGTTCTTCCTATTACAAAGTCAGGAGAGGTAGTTTTTGTTGAACAGTATAGGCCTGGAACGGATTCGATAACCTTGGAGCTTCCTGGGGGTATGGCTAATAAAAATGAAGAACCAATTGAATCTGCGAAAAGGGAGCTGGTTGAAGAGACAGGTTTTTCTATGGGTTCGTGGAGCAACCTTGGTGTTGTTCATCCAAACCCAGCAATATTAAATAATGAATGTCACACATTTTTAGCTTTGGATGTGGAAGAAGTTTCAAGTCCTCAGAATGCAGGAAGTGAATACACTCAGATAAAATTTATTAAATTAAAAGATTTAGACAAGCTGGTAATAGAGGGTAAAATTACTCATTCGCTAGTGATTAATGCAATTTATTGGTACAACCTTTATAAGGATAGTTAATTGGGCGAATGGCGGAACTGGTAGACGCGGCGGCCTCAAAAGCCGCTGAACTTATGTTCATAAGGGTTCGAGTCCCTTTTCGCCCATAGAGTTTTTATGAATATAAAAAAGTTTTTAGATATTAATTTTTTAAAATTCCTATTTCTTTCTTTAAACGGAAGAATTAATAGACAAACTTGGTGGTATTCACAATTTTTCCTTGTATTTTTCGGAGTACTAACGTTAATACCACTATCATCCCTTCTTAGTTTTTTAAATTTCGATAAGAGTATTGTTGAAAAACTTGTAACTTTCTTAGTCCTACTAATTTCAGCTCTATCAATATTTCCTGATTCTAAAAGACTGCATGACAGATCTATAAATGGACTTTATGCAATCATTCCCTACATAGTGGCAATACCTTTGCAGTTTCATTTTGTTCCAGATTTTCTCTTGCAGGCTTATGTTATTTGCACTTGGGGCATAAAGGCTTATATTTTTGTTAATACAGGAATTCTTAAGGGAGATGAAGGCGCCAATAAGTATGGCGAGCTAGATAATTTTAAATCTTAGTATCGAGGCATTTTTTCGTCGAAGGCTGCTGCCCATGCATCTATTCCACCAGCAAGATTCTTAACTTTCTTAAAGCCCATACCTTTTAATATTCTTACCGCTTGTAAGCTTCTCATTCCATGATGACAATAGACGATTATGTCATCAGCAGAATCGAGCTCGTTTGCCCTAGATGTTATTTCTCCTAGTGGTATCAAAGTGGAATTATCAAGTTTACATATTTCATACTCTCCGTATTCTCTAACATCAAGTAAGGTGACATTCTTTTTCTCATCTATTATTTTCTTAAGATAATCAACTTTAATTTCAAGCTCGTCTTCTACCTCAGAAGAGTTGTTTATTCCACAAAATTCTTGATAATCAATAAGTTTAGTAATTTCTGGGGTATCAGGATTCTTTCTTAGTTTGATTTCTCTAAATGTCATTTTTAATGAATCATAAAGCATAAGTCTTCCGCTAAGGGTTTCCCCAACTCCTAGAATGATTTTGACAGTCTCAGTGGCTTGTATAACACCTATGATTCCAGGCAAAATTCCCAAAACTCCACCTTCAGCGCATGATGGCACCATTCCAGGGGGAGGTGGTTCAGGATATAAATCTCTATAATGCGGCCCACCTTTATAGTTGAACACTGTAGCTTGACCTTCAAAACGAAAGATGCTTCCATAAACATTTGGTTTATTAAGTAGTACACATGCATCATTTACAAGATATCGTGTAGCAAAGTTGTCTGTACCATCGACAATAACATCATAGTCCTTGAAAATATCTAACGCATTCTCTGCTGTTAATCTTAGGTTGTAAGTGTTGACCGTAATGTCAGAATTTAATTCATGCAATCTTTTTTTGGCTGATTCAACTTTAAGTTCACCAATCCTATCTTCAGCATGTAAAATCTGTCGTTGTAAGTTACTTAGATCTACAACATCATCATCCACAATTCCCAATGTGCCAACGCCTGCGGAAGCTAAATATAATGCTAGCGGAGATCCTAACCCACCGGCACCTATACAAAGAACTTTAGCCTCAGCCAATTTCTCCTGTCCGTTGACGCCGACCTCTGGCATAATAAGGTGTCGACTATATCTACCAATCTGATTTTTTGTTAAACTCAAATGCTCATCCCTTAAAAGTTAAGTTGAAAATATAGCATAAATTAGGGAATTTAAAATAAATTATAAGGTATTTTTTTACAAGTTCTCTTAAATATTTGTTTTTTTACTATTAATTAAGTAAAATCGAACTACAAAAATCGGTAAAATGGGGTAGAATATAAAATGAAAAAAACAACTATAAAGATAAGTGTAACTCAAGATGGTCTTCTTCCCGAAGAGGTTACTTTATTAGGTAAAATTTTTATTCCGCCAATTCAAAAGCAAATATTAAGATCTACAGGCTTTGAGAAAATAGACGATTCTACATATGCAGGAGTCATGCCTGTAAAAATAATTGCTAACGCTAAAGTGCAAGAAATTGAATTTGAGATAGGCGCAATCCCAGATTTTAGAAAGAAAGTTGTTGAATTTGTCAACGTCGTAAGTTTGCAAGATTTTATTGAACCCGAACCTGAGCCAGTTGTAGAGCCAAAAAAGAAGTTATCAAAATCCAAAAAAGAAAAAGAGGAAAAGAAAGAGGCTGCGAAAGCAAAAGCTAAGGCTAAAAAAATTGTGGGTACAAGTCCACTTAAGTCTAAAGCTAAGAAAGCTGCAACGAAGAAAGCTGTTGCTAAAGCAAATATTGCTAAAAAGGCTGCTAAAAAATCCTTAACTAAAAAGGTAGTTAAAAAAACTGTCGTAAAAGCTTCAGCAAAAAAAGTTACTGCAAAGAAAGCGGCACCAAAAAAAGTAACAAAAGTAAAAAATAAGACTAAGAGGAAATAGCAATAAATAGAGAAGCAAAGATTAAGGAATCCCTAACTTTTGACGATGTACTACTCGTTCCCTCTTATTCCGCCATAATGCCTTCGGCCGTAAACGTTAAGACTAAAATTACAAAAAAAATCTCTCTTAATATTCCAATCATAAGTGCTGCTATGGATACTGTCACTGAGGCGAGGACTGCAATAGCTATGGCCCAAGAAGGTGGCTTGGGTGTCATACATAAGAATATGAGTATCGTAGACCAATCAGATCAAATTCAGAAAGTTAAGAAGTATGAAGGCGGTATGATAATTGAACCTCATACTATTTCACCTCAATCCACTGGAAAGCAAGCACTTGATATAATGACATCAAAGAATTTTACTGGACTACCAGTTACAGAGAAAAATGGTGTTCTCCTAGGTATTATAACAATGAGAGATCTTAGATACGAAAAGAATCTTCATTATAAGGTTAGCAAGTTGATGACTCAAAAAGTAGACCTTAAAGTTGTGGAGGCGGGAACAAGCCCCAATGAAGCTCGTGAACTGCTTCATAAATATAAAATAGAAAAATTACCTGTAGTTGATAAAAAGTTTAAGCTTCAGGGTCTTATTACAATGAAAGATATCCAAAAAAGTAAGCAATTCCCTAACGCATCAAAAGATAAGCAAGGAAGGTTATTAGCTGCTGCAGCTATAGGTGTTGGCTTGGATATGGAAGACAGGGTGGAAAGCTTAATAAAAAGTGGTTTAGATATTTTATTTATTGATACTGCTCATGCCCACTCTAAGAAAGTTATTGATGCATTGAAACTGATTAAAAAGAAATATAAAAGTGTTCAGGTTGTTGTAGGAAACATTGCCACTACTGACGCCGCTAAAGAATTAATCAAAGCTGGCGCTGACTCATTAAAGGTTGGAATTGGACCTGGTTCAATTTGCACTACAAGAATAATTGCAGGAATAGGTGTTCCGCAGCTAACAGCGATTATAGATGTATGTTCCGTGGCAAAGAAAAATAATATACCGGTAATAGCAGATGGCGGTATAAAATATTCGGGTGATATAACTAAGGCTCTTGCTGCAGGGGCAAACTGCGTGATGATAGGCAATCTCTTAGCTGGAACAGATGAAGCACCCGGAGAGATGGTTTTATATCAAGGTAGAACATTTAAAACTTATAGAGGAATGGGGTCTATAGAGGCTATGAAAGAAGGAAGTAAAGATAGATATTATCAAGATGATATAATTGATTCAAAGCTTGTTCCTGAAGGAATTGAAGGAAGAGTCTCTTATAGAGGACCAATTGGCAAGGTCGTTTATCAGCTAGTAGGTGGACTTAAAGCAGGTATGGGATATACCGGATCTAAAGATCTAACTGTATTGAAATCAGCTAAATTTCTTAAGCTCACAAATGCAGGACTTAAAGAAAGTCATGTACACGATATTTCTATTAGTAGAGAAGCACCAAACTATTCATTAGATTAAACATTATGGACTATAGCAAAGTATTAATTTTAGATTTTGGTTCTCAAGTTACAAAGTTAATAGCGCGAAAAATAAGAGAGTTAAATATTTACTCAGAAATTATTCCATACAAAACCAGTTTTAAAAAAATCCAAGAAATTAATCCAGACTGCATAATTCTTTCTGGTAGCCCTGCAAGCGTGCACGATAAGAAAGCTCCACAACCAGATTTAAGAATTTTAGATTTAAACGTACCCATATTAGGTATATGTTATGGAGCACAGCTACTATCAAAAGTTATGGGTGGTAAAGTCGCAAAATCAAAAATTAGAGAATTTGGACCTTCTAAGCTTAAAAAGATTTCAAGCTCAAAGCTATTAAAGAATATAAACAACAATGAGGTATCTTGGATGTCTCATGGAGACACAATTGTTAAGCTACCAACAAAAATAAAAGTTATAGCAAAATCAGAGTTCGGCTCTATCTCATTATTTTCTTCTGAAGACTATAGAATAGTTGGAACACAGTTTCATCCGGAAGTTGTACACACCCAATTTGGTAAACAATTTATAAAAAATTTCTTAGTAGACATTGTAGGCTGTAAACAAACTTGGAAACCTGGGAAACTTGTTAAACGAAAAGTAGAAGAAATTAAAAACATAATAGGTAAAAATATAGCTATATCTGCAATTTCTGGTGGAGTCGATTCAAGTGTTTCCTCGGTTCTGGTTAGTAGAGCAATAGGAAGTAAGCTTAAATGCTTCATTGTTGATACAGGCCTAATGAGGCATAACGAAGTAAAAGAGATAGTTCCAGTTCTTAGAAGTCTTGGAGTTAATCCAAAAGTTATTAATGCTGGCAGTCTTTTTCTTGGAAGATTAAAAGGTATTGTAGATCCAGAAAAGAAAAGAAAAATAATAGGTAAAACATTTATTGAATTATTTGATAAAGAATCAAAAAAAGTTTCAAATGCAAAGTTTTTAGTGCAGGGGACTTTGTATCCTGACGTAATTGAAAGTGTTAATGTAAGTGGACCTTCTGCTGTAATTAAATCTCATCACAATGTTGGTGGGCTTCCTAAGAATATGAAGCTTTCATTGGTAGAGCCTCTAAGAGATCTCTTTAAGGATGAAGTAAGAGACTTGGGTAAAGCTTTAAAAATTAAAAGAAGTTTAATTGGTAGACACCCGTTTCCTGGTCCTGGACTGGCAATAAGAATTATTGGGGAAGTAACAAAAGATAGAGTTAAACTTTTACAAGCAGCTGATAAGATTTTTATAGATATTCTAAAAGAAAAAAAACTTTATGATAAAATATGGCAAGCTTTTTGTGTTCTTATTCCTATTAAGACAGTAGGGGTTATGGGTGACGAAAGGACTTACGAAAATACAATAGCAATAAGAGCAGTTAACAGTGTAGATGGAATGACTGCAAATTGGGCGCGAATACCTTTTGATACTTTAGATTTGATATCCTCAGAAATTATTAATAATGTTAAAGGTATAAATAAAGTTGTCTTTGATATTTCCAATAAACCACCTAGTACAATAGAATGGGAGTAAAAAATCTATTGTTCCGATAAGAATACAACCTCTTAAACACCCTATAAACACTATCTAATATAACCTTTTCCTATGTTTTGAATTTTGTATAAAGTTTTACAGAACTGGATTATTACGATTTAAATAAATCAATGATTTCGATTAGTTAGATTTTTTGTGTTCCTTAAAACGATAAAGTGCATAGTACAATACAAAGGAAAGTGTGACATGTAAAATACCTTATATTTGTGTTAAAATCATATTATGAGAACATTAAATCTATGTCTATTATTTTTCTTCTTATTTGCACTCAACTCATATTCTCTAAGTAAGTGTGAAGGGGATGACTTCGCAAAATGGAACAATTGCTCTGGAACTGTTTCTTTAGATGATAGCAAATGGGAAGCAGAATTTAGAAATGGATTACCAAACGGCAAAGGAACTATTACTTATGTAAATGGTAATAAATATGTGGGTAAACTTAAAGATGGTGAGTTTCACGGCAAAGGAACTTTTACTTTTTCAAATGGTGGTAAATATGTAGGTGGATTTAAAGATGGTACAATGCACGGAAAGGGAACTTTTACTTCAGGAAAGGGTCCCAATGAAGGTGATAGATATGTAGGTGGATGGAAAGATGGCAAGTATCACGGACAGGGAACTTATACTTTTTCAAATGGTAATAAATATGTAGGTGGATGGAAAGATGGGAAGAAGCACGGCATAGGAACTGATTATGATAGAAAAACTGGTTTCAGAAGTGAGTATGAATTTCAAGATGGAGAAATCATCGAATTCCTCAGAGTGTATTAGATGAGTGGAAAGACGGAAGATTTATTGAATAAAACTTGATGTTTATTTAACCCCTACAAAATAAAAACTACAATTTAACGATTGACTGATCTTTTTCATGAAAAATTTGTATAAAGTTTGTATAAAGTATTCACTTTTTCAAAACTCAAAAAAACCACTCCAAACACCCTATGAATAAAGGGGAATAATAGGTTAAAATATTTCTCACGCATAGGACAAGAAAGTGGGAGTAAAATGGACGAAAGAAAAAGTGATTTAGATGCAAAAAAAGCATACTCTGAGTTTTTAAAGTCTAAAGGTTTTAATAATATAAAAATTATATCTTCTCCATCAGATATTTCTGCAGAGAAAAACGGAGAACTTTTTTCTTTTGAGATAAAAAAAACTAGTAATAAAGAAAATTATTTTGGTGCAGCAACATTAACAGAATGGGTAAGTGCTCTCGAGAACAAATCTAATTATTTCTTTGTGGTTGCATTATCGTTGGGAAATCAAGAATGGGAATTTACTGAATATACTCCAGATGAATTTATAAAATTTTCTACAATACCACCTTTTAAAATATTTTTTAGAGTTCCCATTAGTGAAAAAGAAAAGTCTAAAGAAAGAAGAAATATCTCCGCTGTTACCGTATCTGAAGATAAGATTTTTAAGTTAAAAAAAGTATATGAAGAATTAAAAAGAGACCAAGATTGATACAAGGTACATGTAAACTTTTTTTTAAATGCATTAGTAGTAAAGTTTTTACTAGTTAAAAACTAGGAAATCCCTTCAAAATAAAAACGACCTCATATTCGCCCCTATTAATAGGTGGTATAAGAGGTTTTTTCCCCCTATACTTGTAAGTGGGAATAATGCTTTTTCGCTTAAAACTCACTTTTTTGATACAATTATCTTATG
>JAQWMJ010000037.1:0-7376 GCA_029246845.1 Thermodesulfobacteriota bacterium | reverse complement strand
TTCCCCTATATCAAAGCATTCACTTCTTGATCCTGATGAGGTACTTCAGGCAGCACGACAATCAGAGAAAATGGGCGCGTTCGACTTTTGTATAGTAATTGCCGTGAAAGGTCCAAGTAAGAAACAATTTGATAAAGTTATTGAATCAATAGAAATAGTAAAAAAGAATACTAAATTAGAAGTAGGGTGCTCTCTTGGCAGTTTAACTGAGGAGCAAGCTTTTGCATTAGCCAAAGCTGGTGTATGGAGATATAATCACAATATTGAATCCTGTAAAGAATTTTTCCCCAATGTTTGTACAACTCACACCTACGATGAAAGAGTTTCAACCGCAAGGCTGGTTAAGAAGGCTGGGATGGAGCTATGTTGTGGAGGAATAATAGGACTGGGGGAAACTGTAGAGCAAAGAATTAAGCTGGCTTTTGAAATTAAAGATTTGGATCCACACACTGTACCTATGAATTTTTTAAATCCTCGACCAAATACACCCTTAGCACATATGAAGCCTGTAGCAAGTCTTGAAGCTATAAAGACTATTGCAATATTCAGACTCATCATGCCTGAGAAGGTCTTAATGTCTGGTGGTGGTAGAGAAATAACTTTGAGAGACTTGCAATCTATGGGAATCATGGCGGGCTCAAATGGAATGATAATAGGCAACTATTTGACAACTGTTGGAAGGGCTCCTGAAGAAGATTTAAAAATGATTGAAGATCTTCAAATGCCCATTAGAGATAGATACGATACTATCGAATAGTTTTTAGTTTATGACTTCTTCAAGAAAAATAAAATCATACGATCTAGATTATATTTGGCATCCTTTTACCCAAATGAAAGAGTACTTGAGCGAAGACCCTCTAGTTATTGAAAATTCTGACGGAGTTTACCTTATTGATTCTGATGGTAACAAATATATTGATGGAGTTTCTTCTCTGTGGGTGAATATACATGGACACAATGTATCTAAAATAAATACTGCAATTAAAAAACAAGTGGACAAGCTAGCTCATTCTACTTTGCTTGGAGTAACAAACCCTTCTGCATCCTTATTAGCGAAGAAATTAATTGATATTGCACCTAATGGTTTGAAAAAAGTCTTCTATTCAGGAGATGGTGCAAGTGCAGTTGAAGTAGCTTTAAAGATGGCTTTTCAATATTGGTTAATAAAGGGGAAAAAAAATAAAAATAAATTTATTTGTCTCAAAGGTGGGTATCATGGAGATACTCTTGGTGCAGTCTCTGTGGGAGGGATAGATGCGTTCCATTCAACTTTTAAACCACTATTGTTTGAGTCTTATAAAGTCTCATCTTATGATTCCTCAGACTCGACGATTAGTGAGCTAGAAAACTTATTAGAGGAGAAGGCAGATTCTATAGCAGCTCTAATTTTAGAACCATATGTCCAAGCAGCAGGTGGTATCAAAGTAGCCAAAGAAGGTTACTTGAAAGATATGAAAAAGCTCTGTGATAAATTTAATATATTGCTTATCTTGGATGAAGTTGCAACAGGATTTGGAAGAACTGGCGAGATGTTTGCATGTGATCATGATAATATTTGTCCGGACATACTAGTTCTTGGTAAAGGTCTTACTGGGGGATACCTTCCTTTGTCAGCAACTATTACCACTAATGATATCTTTGAAACTTTTCTGGGAGAGCATGAAGAACTCAAGGCTTTTTTCCATGGACATAGCTATAGTGGAAATCCATTAGCTTGCTCTGCAGCTATAGCAAATTTAGAAATTTTCGAAGAAGAAAAAACAATTTTAAAAGTAAAAAAAATAATTAAAATTTTTGAGGACGAATTGAAAGAGTTTTCTGGCCTAAAGCATGTTTCTTCTATAAGAAACAAGGGTTTGATGGCTGGAATAGATCTAATGAAAGATCCCAAGAATAATATCTCTTATGATATAAAAGATAGAGTTGCAAAGAAAGTTTGTGATATTGCAAAGGCAGAGGGGGTATTGATTCGGCCTTTAGGGGATACAATAGTTATGATGCCTCCTGTCTCAATTAAGCAGAAGGAATTAAAAAAACTAACAAGGTCAATTTACAAGTCAATAAAAGAAGCAACAGAAAATGAGAGTTAGAAGTTTTGATAATTGGATTAAGTATAATATTTCTGAAATTAAGGACCTTAATTTACATAGAAAATTAATAGAAATTTCATCTTCTATGGGTCCAGAGATTAGTATAAAAGATAAAATTTATTATCAATTTGCTTCAAATAATTACTTAGGATTAACAATAGATTCAAGCACTATTAAATCTTCCATCTCTTCAACTATTAAATATGGGACTGGAACTGGTGGTTCGAGATTAGTTACAGGTACCTCTGACTTACATTCAAAACTCGAAAAAGAGATTGCCAAATTTAAAAAAACTGAAGATTCCATAGTTTTTAGTTCAGGATATCTAGCTGGTATTGGTACTATTTCTTCAATAATGGATAACGAGGATATGATCTTTAGCGATGAGCTGAACCATGCTAGCTTAATTGATGGTGCAAGATTATCTAAGTCCACAATTGTCATATATAAGCACGCTGACATGCAAGATTTGGAGTCAAAACTAAAAAAAAATAAATCTTTTAAAGGAAAAAAAATGATTTTAACAGATAGTGTTTTTAGCATGGATGGTGACATAGCACCTTTAGACATAATTGTTAAATTATCCAAAAAATATAATTGTATTTCTCTGATTGACGAGGCTCATGCAACCGGAGTTTTAGGACAAAATGGTAGTGGAGCATCTGAGATGTTCAAAGTTCAAAAAAAAATTGATATATGCTTGGGAACTCTGTCTAAAGCAATCGGTTCGGTTGGGGGCTATGTTGCAGGCTCTAAGGATTTAATAGATTATTTAAAAAATAAAGCAAGATCTTTTATCTTTGATACTTCTTTGCCGGCTGGATCTCTCAGTGCCTCTCTTAAAGCTATTGATATAATTAAAAATAGACCTAACCTTCGGAATCAATTAAATAAGAATATTAAATATTTTCAGAGTTATCTTGATAGTTCCAGTTTCAATTATTTAAAATTTAGCACTCCAATAATCCCGATAATTATTGGAGATGAAAAGAAAGCACTTACATTTTCAAAATTTTTACTACAGAACCAGATTTATGTTCCCGCGGTTAGGCCACCATCTGTTCCTAAGGGTGAATCCAGAATTAGAGTCACTTTAATGTCTAATCATAAAAAGAAGCATATTGATAAGTTAATTGAAACTATGAAAAAATTAGAAAAAAATACCTTTTAATCTAATTTAAATAGTAAATTATAGTGCAGAAGGTAAACTTTTAAGAGATTTTAGATATGGCTAGAAAAGAAGAAGATTTCAACCTTTTTTGGAAGTTGCTTTTAGGAAGAAAGGTTGATAAAAAAAAAGCAAGAATTGAATTCCTTAAGGTTCGAACAGATCTTCCTCCTGAGGAGCTGGCCTCTAGGTTTAATAATTTATATAAAACAACAGGCGAAGAAAGATTCGTCCCTCACCCACAGAGATGGTTAAAAAATGAAAGGTGGAATGATGAGATTTGTGAAAAAGTTAATGGTGAACAAGTTTATCGAAATGATAAGGGATTTATTATCTCTAAGGAAGAATGGGAGAATAAGAAGTAATCTTCTGACATTATGAAAAAAGTAATTTTTCTTCTTTTAGATGGGGCCCGTAAAGATTCCATGGAGAAACATATAGCGGATGGCTTGATGCCAAATACAAAAAGCTTGATCAATCAAGGTGGAAGTTTTACAAGTGCTATATCAGTTTTTCCATCTACAACAGGCCCAGCATACCTCCCTTTTGTAACTGGTTCGTTCCCCGGCCATGGAAATATGCCCGGTATAAGATGGTTTAATAAAGTTGACTTTTCTCGAAATCCGAACTCCTTTTCATCACACAGAAGCTACGTTGGAGTTGAGGCCCTATTGTTTAACAGAGATTTAAAAAAGTCTCAAGCTACAATTTTTGAAATTGTTAAGAATTCAAGGTCTATTTTTAATGAGTTAACAAGAGGGTTGCCTCATAGATTTGATTTAACAAGAGTATCTAAGATTTACCACAAGATGAAGTCCCATTTTTCAGGTTCCCAAGTTATAGACAATGTTGCTTCAGATAAGCTTTTGCAGTCAATCGATTCAGGGGCACAGTTTATTTTTTGTTGTTTTCTTGGGGTAGACTCCAATTCTCATATTTCAGGGTGTGATAGTCAACCAGTATCAGATTCATTCAATAATTTTGATCGTCAACTTGGATTTATTGTTAAAAAGTTGAAAGATTTAAATCAATTTGATGATACCCTATTAATAGTTACCAGTGACCATGGACATTCAAACACTCACTCGCATTTAGACTTAGTAGGTTTATTATCAGAAAATGGATATAAAGTCTTTTCTTATCCATTAATTTATAAAAAGTATTTAAAAGATATAGATGCCTCTGTTATGGTTTCTGGAAATTCTATGTCCCATATATATTTAAGGAAAGATAAAGATTGGTCAAAAAGTTTTACTTTTAAAGATTCTGAAAATCTAATAGAGAAATTATTAACCTATGAAGCGATTGATATAGTAATGACTAGAAATGAAAAAAATCAAATTGTAGTTATGAGCAAAAATGGTATAGCCCTTTTGGAGGACAAAGAAACAGGAGTATTTTATACTCCACTTTTAAATGATCCATTTGGATATGAAGGTATTAAAGATTTTCTTAGTTATGAAGAAATATTAGAGCAAACTTTTGATACAGCATATCCCGATGCATTAACTCAGATAGTCCAAATATTTAAGTCTGTACGTTCAGGGGATATCATCGTGAGCGCGCAAACGGGTTTTGACTTAAGAAGTAATTTTGAATTTCCCGAACATAAGTCATCACATGGTTCGTTAAAGAGTGACCATATGACTGTCCCTTTAATATTTAATAAGAAAGTTAAAGAAAATAAAATTAGAACAGTAGATTTGTTTCCGACTATGTTAGATTTTTTAGATTTAGAGTGTCCGAATAAGATTGATGGCCACAAGTTAGACATTAATTAGCTCTTCTTTTGAAAGCAATTTCTTTAAATCTGCATGAACCAACTCTTCTTTAGACTTAAGAGTTGCGGAAAGCTCCTTAACTAGTCTTTTGAAGGCGTTTTCGAGGATTTTTTGTTCACCAAATGATAATTCTTTATTTCTAGATATATCATTAATCTCTCTAAAGACTTCCCCAGCCATAATTATGTTTCCTGTTTTTAGTTTCTCTGTATAAGACCTATATCTCTTATTCCAACTTAAGTTTTCTTCAATTTTATACTTTGTTTTCCCCTTTATTAATGACCATAAAGTTTTAACTTCATTTTTTTTTGCTAATGGTCTCAACTCTTTGGCTTGAACAGAATTTTTTGGAATCATGACGGTTATGTCGCTATCTACAACCTTTAAAATTAAAAATTGATGAGAAACACCCGCAATCTCTTGTTTTTGTATTCCGGTTACTGTGACTAAGCCATGAGAAGGATAAACTGCTTTATCTCCGACTTTATACATAATATATTATCTCACATTAAAGGCTTATCTTCAATTTGATTCTCATTCTTGACTATCTGTTTATTAATGATTTATATTCAATTTATGACTTTAAGAAAGTTCTTAGATATTTACAGGAAATCTCTTAAAACAAAAGGTATGAGCGATAATACGATTAATTTATATAGCAGAGATATAACACTCTATCTTGAGAAAGTAAGTAACTTCGATATTGATACCCCTTATGATAAGTTCATGCAATTATTTGAAAAAGAAAAAATACTAAACTATTTTTTTGCGCTTAAAAATTCGTACAACAAAAAGTCAGATGGGGTTGAAATTAATAAGCTATATCGGACTTTAAATAGAAAGCTTTCTGGCTTTTCAAAATTCTTAGATTTTCTGGTTAGAGAGAAAGAAATTAAGGAAAATTTCCTAAATGGGTTTGATAGGACGAATATAATAAAGAAGAATAGGGAAGTAATTAGTAGGAACTATACTAAGTGGATACCTGAAGAAGAGTTGTTAAATTTTGTTCGCGACTTGATTGGGAACTTAAAAGAGAATCCTGACAAATATAATATTCAACGAGATATCATGATTATCCTATTGTTGGTTTTTACTGGCCTAAGAGCAAGTGAATTAAATAAAATAAGATTAATAGATTTGGACTTAGAGAATGATTTTATTCATAATGTGAGAAGGAAGAGAGGAGTTATTTCCGAAATTCCAATTGAAAAATATTACCTAAAGCCTTTATTGCTAAATTATGTAAATATTAGAAGTAATTTGGATCACAGTGGTTCAGAATACCTATTTACTAGTAAGAATGGATTGGCAATAGATAGACACTTAGTCTACAGGTCAGTTTCTAAATTCTCAAAGATTTTTTTAGGTAGGAAGATTCATCCACACATTTTAAGACATACATTTGCAACAGTTATGTGTATGAACGGAGCAAATATCTCCGATGTAAGAGATATGCTGGACCATAGAAATATAT
Organism: Thermodesulfobacteriota bacterium; assembly: GCA_029246845.1. Taxonomy (GTDB): domain Bacteria; phylum Desulfobacterota_D; class UBA1144; order UBA1144; family UBA1144; genus TMED58. The sequence continues at coordinate 863 of JAQWMJ010000037.1, read as the reverse complement.
CTTCCACTGAATTATACGAGCATGTTAATAAAATTAAAAATAAATACGATATAATCAATAATTTTGCTTCAATAGATGCTGCAACTTAAGGTTTTGCAATCTGGATTTCTATTCAAAATTATATAAAAATCAAATAGAAGATAGAGATTCTTATAAATATCTTTTATAATTCTTCCCTAAATGATATGAAAGATAATTTAAAAATTGCAAAAACATTAATAGAGGCTTTACCTTATATTCAAAAATTTAGGGGGAAGACTGTAGTTCTAAAATTTGGGGGTAGTATTAGCTCTAAGGAATTTGCCAACTTTTCTAGAGATCTCGTTTTAATGAAGTTTGTTGGAATCAATCCTGTTGTAGTTCATGGAGGTGGGATTGAAATCACAAAAGCCCTTTCTAGCTCAAATATTAAAGCTACTTTTGTTAATGGATTAAGAGTGACATGTGATAAAACAATGGAGATAGTTGAAAAAGTTTTGGTTGGAAAAGTTAATAAACAGATTGTTTCTAAAATAAAATCAAATGGTGGTGTATCAATTGGTTTGTCAGGAAGAGACCATCAACTGCTGAAGGTAAAAAAGGTGAAATCACCCAAAAAAGGTATAGATTTAGGAAGAGTTGGGGAAATAATAAAGGTTAATGTATCTCATATCTTTGAATTACAGAACAAAGGATACATACCTGTTATTGCACCGATTGGTCTAAATAGCAAAGGCATAACATACAATATCAATGGTGATTATGCAGCTTCAAAAATTGCTTCATCATTAAATGCTGAGAAACTTATTATACTTACTGATGTTGAAGGTATAAAAGATAAAAATAATAATTTAATTTCATCTATCTCTAAGAAAAGAGCTAAT
>JAQWMJ010000003.1:0-7031 GCA_029246845.1 Thermodesulfobacteriota bacterium | reverse complement strand
TCCATATCAAGATCATAAGGTTCAGGATTAAAAGAAGTAGATAAATAATTTTCCGAAACATACCTTAACAATATTAAATCTGACACCAAAGATTCGCATAAAAAGGTTTTAGCAATACTTAATCTTGATGCAACATCTGTTTCTTCTGATTTTTTTAATAAGGAATGAAGTGCGATAGTATTCAAATAACTTTTAACAGGGTCATCTGTAGATTCCAGCTGCTTTACAGGGGCTCTGATTTCCAGTTCTTTCCTAACCTTTTTGTCTAATTTTATTTTAGGCAGAATATTATCTACAAAATGAGGAAGAAAATCTAAAGCTGAGGGGAGTACATTTTTATTTAACATTTGCACCTTTTATAATATTAACTAATTAAGAAGAAAATGCCTATAAAGAACAATATTCGCTCCTAAAATAGTGCCTTTTCTTTCTCGATAAGATTTCTCAACTCATTCAACAGAACCTTTTCTTCTTGTTCAGGTATTTCAGCGTTCTTACTAAGTTTGAGATTGATGAGTCGCTTTAAGTCTTTTATAGAATCAAGCTCTATTCTTTTCATGCAATCTTCAATCAATTTTTTTCTTAATAGTTTATCTTCAGGAATATCATAAGGTGTAAATATTAAATCTGAAATCATACTACTTAAAGCCTCTTCGTTAATTTTTCCTATAATATTGGCAGCTTCGGCATCTATATTATCCATCATAAGCATTAGAATCTTTTCATGAAAATTATTGCAAAGAATAGAAGAGTACTTTTTCATTAAGGATGGGTCTCTGGAATCTGAGAACTCTACAAAGACTTTCAAAATTATATCCTCTGGACTAAGAATACGGTTTGAAGATGAAATTCCTAGATTAGAGTCAACTTTAATGAATTCCTTATTTATTATATTTTCTATCTTTACTTTTGTAATTTGAAAAGATGAAGCAAACTTATTTATGAACTCATCTCTTTGTATAAAATCTTGGACATATTTAATCTTTCCAATAAAATTTTCTAAAACTTCGTTGATACTTAATTCTTTTTCTATATATTTATCTTTTAAATAATCCATATATTCATCCATTATAGAATTAGATTTTTTAGCTTTTTGAATAAATTCCTCTCTTCCATACTTTTCCAAATAAGAGCAAGGATCTGAGCCTTTTTCTAACCTCAAGCTAAAGATTTCAATCCCGAACTGGTACAAGGGCTCAATATTCTTGAAAGAAGCGTCAATGCCCGCAGAGTCGGAATCATAGCAAAGAATAACCTTGTTGGAAATTTTCTTAATCTCATTTGCATGTTCTAGCGTCAGTGAAGTCCCCATTGTGGCAACTACATTATACAAGCCACACTTGTTCATCATCAAAACATCAGTGTAACCCTCTACTATAAAAACATACTTAGGTCTCCTGCCATTTAATTTGTTAAAGTTTCCTAAGCCATAAAGAATTTTACGTTTTGAAAAAATTTCAGATTCCTTAGAGTTTATGTATTTAGCTTTATCATCTCCAATAGTTCTACCGGCAAAAGCTAGGACATTTCCTTGTCTATTTTTAATCGGGAATATGATTCTATTTCTAAAGAAATCATATAAACCTTCCTTACCATCCTTTTTATTTACAAGCCCAAGGAGTAGCGCTATGTCAGTAGCATCTTTCTTTCCTGATACTAAAGATGAAATCGAATCCCAACTATCTGGTGCGAACCCTAAAGAATTCTCTTCAATATCTTCGGTTGTAAAGCCTCTTCCTTTTAAGTAATTAATTGCTTTCGAATTTCTTTGATTATCTAGTAGGCATCTAGAGAAAAACTGTAAAATCTTATTATTAAAATCATATAATTTTTTATTTAAACTTACATCTTGCGATGACTTATAGTTATTTTTAGGTATCTTTATGTTAAAAAAACTTGAAATCTCTTCTAATGTCTCGGGATAAGTTAAATTCTTAAATTCTTTAATAAATTGAACTAAATTACCGCCAGCTTTACAAACAAAGCAATGATATAGACCTTTATCTTCGCTAATGTGCATTGATGGGGATTTATCGTCATGAAAAGGACACAAAACTTTATATCCACTTCCAGATTTTTTACATTCTGACCAATTTTTATCTATATATTCTTTTATTGAGGTTTTATTTAAGATGTCTTCTTTATCTGAGTATTGTTCATATGATGACATTTAATTGCTTTAGTATCTTGGTTTTCTAACTTTTTTATTCATCCTTTTTTTTGCAGCGAAAAGTTTCTTCTTTTTTGTCTCACTTGGCTTTTCAAAATATTCTTTCTTTCTAGCATCAGACAGAATGCCACCCTTTTCAACTTGCCTTTTAAACCTTCTAAGTGCATTTTCTAAATTTTCATTACTTCCTACATATATACCTGGCATAAATATCTCCAATAAATAGACAAATTTATATTAGTACCCTATTAATGTCAAGAAATTAATTAGGAAAGAATCTTAAGTGCCTTTTTAATAATTTCGTTTTTATTTATCTTAAAATATTTATACAAATCATCTTTAGGTGCACTAGCACCAAAAGTTTCGATTGAAACTACATTCGTAAAATCATCATAAAAGCTTTTCCACCCCAAAGAAAGTCCTGCTTCAATAGATAAAATTGGAGAATTACCTAGAAACTTGGATCTAATTTTGGCAGACTGGCTAAAGAATCTTTGTGAGCAACTAATCGATAAAACAGTCGCTTTTACTCCCCTCTTCTTCAATCCTTCGGCTGCATCATAGGCAATTTCAACCTCAGAACCAGATGAAACAAGAACTATATCTTGATTTTTGGTAGATCCATATATTACTTGAGCACCAATATTTAATAATTCTTGATCCAACTTTTGTGGAAACTTAGTTAGAAATTTTAAGTCCTGACGACTCAAAGCAATTAATGAAGGATTATTTGAGCGAATTGCATCAGCCCATGCATGAAAAGTTTCATTGATATCACAAGGTCTATAAACATTAAGATTTGGAATTGCTCTTAAGCTTGCTAAATGTTCAACAGGCTGATGAGTAGGACCATCTTCACCTAATCCTATAGAATCATGAGTCATAACATATATGACTTTTATTCCCATCATTGCAGATAGTCTAATTGATGGCCTACAGTAATCTGAAAAAACAAGGAAAGTCCCACCATAGGGAATAACACCTTTATGTAAAGACAATCCATTCATAATCGAGGCCATTCCATGTTCTCTAATTCCATAATGTATGTAGTCTCCAGAGTAATTCTTCGAACTAATATTAGACATTGACTTAACTCTGGTATTATTTGAAGGGGTTAAATCTGCAGAGCCCCCAATCAATTCGGGAATATGATCCTTAAAAATTTCAATAACCTTTTCACTAGATTTTCTTGTGGAAATCTTCTGAATATCAAAATTCTTATCTCTGAACTTTCTATACAACTTTTCTAAGAAAGTATTAGAGAAAGTTCCCATCAAGCTTTTATTAAAATCTTTCCTTAAATTACTATTCCTTAAATGTAACTCCCAACTTAATCTTTTCTTTTTTGATCGAATACCAGCCTTACGCCATACTTTTAAAATTGAGTTCGGTATCTCAAAAGGTTTATAGCTCCAATTTAAATTTTTTCTGGTCATAATGACTTCTTCTTTGCCAAGAGCAGCTCCATGACTTTTCTCAGAACCTTCCTTATTTGGTGAGCCGAACCCTATCTTGGTAGAGCAAGCTATCATCGTTGGTTTATTTGATTTCTGTGCTTTCTCAATTGATTTCCTTATTTTAGATGGATTGTGGCCATCCACATTAATATAATTCCAATTATAAGATTTAATTCTGCTTTTGGTATCATCAGAGGTTGAAAGATTAGTAGGACCATCAATTGAAATATTATTATCGTCAAAGAAAACTATCAGTTTGTTTAATTTTAAGTGTCCAGCCAAACTCAGAACTTCATGACTAAGTCCTTCCATCAGGCAACCATCCCCAACAAAAGCGTAAGTAAAATGATTAATAATCTTATCTCCAAATTTGCTATTTTGTATTCTCTCAGCGAGAGCCATCCCTACAGCATTACCTAAACCTTGAGCAAGTGGTCCGGTTGTTGTTTCAATTCCCAAAGTATGCTTATATTCTGGGTGACCTGGAGCCTTTGATCCTAATTTTCTGAAATTTTTTATTTCCTTCAATGATGGCTCAGCGAATCCTAAAAGATATTGCAAAGAGTATAAAAGCATTGACCCATGACCATTCGACAATACGAACCTGTCTCTATCGGGCCAATTAGGTTTAGTGGCATCAAACTTCAAATACTCATTAAATAGCACAGTAGCAACATCAGCCATTCCCATAGGCATGCCAGGGTGCCCTGAATTTGCTTCTTCTACAGCATCTATAGATAAAAATCTAAGAGAATTGGGAATTCTTAAGTCCATAATTTAAAATACATTATCTTAATACAAGATGAATTCAAATTTTTTTTATATCTTTTGTTGAAAAAAATCTCTGCTGATATAGAATTCAAATACTTAAAAAAATGGCTAAAATAACATATTTAAAAGGTAGACAAATTCTTGATTCCCGCGGTACTCCTACTGTAGAAGTCGATATGTCAGTTGATAATGGACAAATTTGTAGAGGCTCAGTGCCCTCAGGTGCTTCAACCGGGTCACATGAAGCAGTAGAACTTAGAGATGGCAACCTCAAGGAGTTCAACGGAAAGGGTGTTAAAAATGCAGTTAAGAATATTAACTCTTCAATAAAATCTAGCGTTATCAATGCCAGCTTTGAGTCTATAAGTGAATTCGACAATTTCTTGTTAGACTTAGATGGAACTCAAAATAAATCAAAATTAGGTGCAAATGCAATACTAGCTTGCTCGATTACTTTTTTAAAATGTTTAGCTAAAAATAATAACCAAGAAGTTTATGAGTACTTAGGTCAGGACAAAGACCTTAGTTTACCTACACCATTAATGAATATAGTAAACGGGGGAGTTCATGCTAACAATGGACTAGATATTCAGGAATTTATGATAGTACCTGCAGGTTTTTCTACTTTTTCTGACTCTCTGAGAGCTGGAGTTGAGATATTCCAAGAACTCAAAAAAATATTAAACAAAGAAGGTCATTCAACGGCAGTTGGTGACGAAGGTGGCTTTGCACCAAACCTAAATTCAAACGAAGAAGCACTAAATTATATATCCGAAGCTGTTTCCAACTCTGGATATAAGCTTGGAGAAGAAATCTTTTTTGCATTAGATGTCGCGGCTACTGAAATATATGAAAATAAAAAGTATAGAATTGATAAAAAACTTTTATCCATCGAAGAAATTTCTCAATATTATCAAAAATTAATAAATAAATTTCCAATTATTTCAATCGAAGATCCTCTAGATGAAGATGATTGGGAAGGATGGAGAATGCTAACTAAATTGTTAGGAGACAAGGTCCAACTTGTTGGTGATGATCTTTTTGTAACTAATAATTCACGACTACAAACGGGAATAGACAAAAAAGCTGCCAATAGTATTCTGGTTAAGATAAACCAGATCGGGTCTATTTCTGAGACTATTCAGGCAATCGAGTTAGCAAAAAAGAATAATTATTCTTATATAATTTCTCATAGGTCGGGTGAAACCGAAGATTCGATTATCTCAGATATAGCCGTAGCCACTAATGCTGGACAAATAAAGACAGGTTCATGTTCTAGGACAGATAGAACAGCAAAATACAACCAGCTTCTTAGAATTGAGGATTTCCTAGGTGCTAATGCAAAATTTTCTAAATTAAAGACTTTTAATAGTTCTTTCTAATTAGGTATTATAATATCTTCATATGAGACCAAAGACACTTTTTGATAAGATTTGGAACAAACATATAGTTCATGAAGAGGAAGGTAAGCCAACGCTTCTTTATATTGACCTACATTTAGTGCACGAAGTCACTTCTCCTCAAGCATTTGAAGGTCTCAGAGAAGCGGGAAGAAGAATTAGAAGAACTGATAAAACTTTTGCAACTATGGATCATAATGTGCCTACTGTTGACAGACACAATATTAAAGATCCAATTTCTCTTCAGCAAATTGAAACACTAGCATCAAACTGTAAAGAGTTTGAAGTTGAGCTTTTTGATCTAGCAAGTCCCTATCAGGGAATAGTTCACGTTATAGGTCCAGAACAAGGATTAACAAGACCTGGTAGCACGATAGTATGTGGAGATAGTCATACATCAACCCATGGAGCTTTTGGTGCACTTGCTTTTGGAATTGGAACAAGTGAGGTTGAACATGTTATGTCAACCCAATGCTTATGGCAAAACAGACCTAAAACTTTTGAAGTTCGAGTTGATGGGAAGAGGCCAAAAGGTGTGACTGCAAAAGATATTATTCTTAGTATAATTGGTGAAATTGGAACTGCAGGTGCTACAGGATATGTAATCGAGTATACAGGTGAAGCAATTAGAAGCCTTTCTATGGAACAAAGGATGACAATATGTAATATGTCAATCGAAGCTGGTGCCAGAGCTGGAATGATTAGTCCCGATAAAACAACAATAGATTATTTAAGAGACAAGCCTAGAATTAAATTAGAAGAGAATTTAGACACTCTTATGAAAGAATGGTTAGAGCTTGCGTCAGACGAAGGTGCTTCTTTTGATAAAACACTAATTCTTGATGCCTCTAAAATAGCTCCTCAAGTAAGCTGGGGAACCAGCCCTGGGATGGTGACCGGGGTCAACAATAAAGTACCAAATCCAAAGAATATAGAAGACCCTGTCAAAAGAAAAGCGATCGAAGATGCTCTTAATTATATGGGACTAGAAGCTGATACATCTATCGAGGATATAAAAATTGATACAGTGTTTATAGGTTCGTGTACAAACGGAAGAATAGAGGACTTAATAGCTGCAAGTAAAATCATAGAAGGCAATAAGGTCTCTGCAAGTGTTAAAGCAATTGTTGTGCCTGGCTCACAAGTTGTTAAGTATCAAGCTGAAAAGCTTGGTATAGATAAGATATTTAAAGATGCTGGATTTGAATGGAGAGAATCAGGGTGCAGTATGTG
>JAQWMJ010000054.1:0-15177 GCA_029246845.1 Thermodesulfobacteriota bacterium | reverse complement strand
TAGAACAATAACTCCCCCGGTTGCACCATCAATAAAATAACTTAAATAGGATCCGCAAAACGATGTTACCGAACCTATAGAGATACTTAATATTATCAATGTCGAAAATCTATTTGTTATTAAATAAGCTGTTGCTCCCGGGGTCACTACTAAGGCTATAACAAGAAAAGCACCTACGGTTTGCAATGCGGATACAGTGGCAACACTGAGAAGAGTAAAGAATAGAATCTTTATCTTATAGGAGTCAATCCCGACCGACTTAGCATGAACTTCATCGAAGAAAACAATCATAAATTCTTTCCATTTTAAAATTAGAACTATAAAAGAAATCAATGAAACCAGAACTAGCTGTAGAGTATCAAAATCTGTAATAGCTAGGATATTTCCAAGAATTATCTTTTGCACATCAACTGAAGTGGGATTTAGTGAAACTATAAAAAGTCCAAGCGCAAAAAAAGATGTAAAGATTATCCCAATAATTGCATCTTCTTTTAATTTTGTTTTTTTATTTAGAAACAACATTGTAAATGCCGCCAAAGAACCAGACAAAAAAGCACCCAAAGAGAATGGAAGTCCTAGGATATATGCTCCGGCAACACCTGGTACTACTGCATGGGAAAGTGCATCACCCATCAGAGACCAGCCCTTCAACATTAGATATGAAGAAAGGAAGGCGCAAAGCCCTCCAACTAATGTACTCATCCAAATAGCCCTGTTCATATATTCGTAAGCAAAAGGTTCCATTAGTAGATCAATCATTTTTCACTCTTTTTATTTTCAGCTTTATCATAGAAGACCAATGGTCTTTCGTCATCTGTCAATACAGTGACGCCCCTATCGTCTTTGTCAGTATGAATATCTTTTCCAGGAAGGATGAATTCCCTTAAAGCTCCACCAAAAGTCAGCTCCAAATTTGATTGTGTAAAAACAATATCTGTTGGACCAGAAGCTATTATAGTTTGATTAATTAATATACTTTGATCACAGAATTCAGGAACACTTCCTAAATTATGTGTAGCAATTAGTATCACTTTACCTTCATCTCTTAAATTCGATAATAATAAAACTATTTCTTCTTCTGACTTTACATCTATCCCTGTAAAAGGTTCATCAAGAAGAATAACTTCACTTTTTTGAGCTAGCGCTCTTGCAAGAAAAACTCTCTTCTTTTGACCCCCTGAAAGTTCGCCTATTTGTCTTTTAGAATAACTTTGCATACCTACCCTATCTAGCGACTCCCTTACTAAATTAAAATCGTTTTCCTTTGGAATTCTTAGCCAACTCATATGACCATATCTTCCCATCATAACTACGTCTTCAACAAGAATAGGAAAATCCCAATCAATTTCTTCATTTTGAGGAACATAAGCTATTAGATTTTTCTTTAAGGCTGAATCAATATTTAAACCTAATAATTTTATAGTGCCAATTTTTAATGGTACAAAGCCCATAATGGCTTTAAACAAAGTAGATTTACCGCTACCATTGATCCCAACTAATGCAGCAATCACTCCTTTGTCTAAATTGAAAGTTACGTTAGATAATGCCGTATGGCCATTATTATAAACAACTTCAACATTGTTAACCTCTAAAGAGTTCGCTCCTGAAACGGAATTATACATCTAAACTACTCAAGACTTCCTTTTAAACCATCTACAATTCTTTCGGTAGTTACTCTCAAAAGATCAAGATATGTTGGAACTGGACCATCTTTAAGGCTTAATGAGTCGACATATAAAACACCCCCATAGCTTATATCAGCTTCTTTGGCTACTTGCTGGGCAGGTTTTGGCGAAATTGTACTCTCACTAAAAATTACACTAATATTATTTTCTCTTACTTTATCTATAACATTTCTAACTTGGCTCGGGGTACCTTGACTGTCTGAGTTCATAGGCCACAAATACAACTCTCTAAGGCCAAAATCTCTAATTAAATAACTGAAGGCACCTTCGCTGGTTACTAGCCACCGTCTTTCGCTTGGTATAGTGGAGAACTTATTCCTAATTGGTAGAATTGCAGAATTAAGCTTCCTAGAATATTCTTTAGCATTTTTATTATAAGTTAATGTGTTTTCTGGATCATATTTTACAAGAGCAGCTCTAATATTTTCTACATAGATCAATCCATCATTAGGAGACATCCATGCATGAGGATTTGGCTTACCTTTATAAGAACCTTCACTAATACCCATTGGGACTATCCCTTTAGTTAATATGACGGATGGTGTAGAATCAATATTCTGAAAAAACTTTTCAAACCAAAGCTCTAAGTTTAAACCATTCCAAAGAATTAAATCAGCTTTTTCAGCTTTTAGAATATCTCTTGGTGTTGGTTGGTAGGTATGAATATCTGCCCCGGGTTTAGTGATTGAGACTATCTCAGCTTTATCACCAGCAACATTCCTAGCCATATCCGCAAAAATAGTAAAAGTTGTAACAACTTTAAACTTTTCTTTTGCAAATGGAGCAAATGTTACACCTGATAATACAAAAAATAGAAACATTAATGTTACATGCCTACAAAATTTAATCATGAGACAGTGTCTCATATTATTGGGCGAGTATCAAGTTAGCGAAATAGTTAATTTTTTCTTTCTTTGAGAACTATTAATAAAACAAACACTAGAGATAATAAAAAGATAAATAAAGACCAAGCTGCAAAAGATATACCAAAAAGAGTTGAGGAAATATCTGCACAACTACCTTCAGAAGAGAACAGCTGTGAGATAAAATCACCCAAAGATGATGAATTAAAATTAGTATCAAGGTTAGGAGAACACAAAAAAAGAGAGTTTTCACTTAGAACTTTATTTTGCAATATAACTTGTCTAGAACTGAAGAATATACCTAGAAAATTAAATGAAATAAGTACTATATTTAAGAATAAGCTTTTAGAGTTCTTAGCAAACTTTACACTTAAGGATATAAGAAGAATGAAAAAACATACTCTTTGCAATGTACACAAGAAGCAGGGTGTAAAGTTAAAAAAGAACTGATAAAAAAAAGAAGTTGCAAGAGCCAAGGCTAAAATACAAATTAAGCTTAGATTTAAAATTCTAGGAGAGAAGAACTTTTCTAAATTCATAATTTTGTTGGATTAGGTGAATCTCCATAAACCTTCTGAGGATCAAATACTTTTTCCTTTTCTTCAAACTTTAATTCAATCCTTTTGGATTTATCTAAGTTTTTTCCAAAAGGTATGCTTCTATAGAAACAAGACCTATATCCAACATGGCAGCTAGCTCCACCATCTACATCTACTTTTAACCAAACACAGTCTTGATCATCATCAATCCTTATTTCTCTTATAGTCTGAACTAATCCGCTGGTTTTTCCTTTATGCCAAATCTGCTTTCTACTTCTAGAGTAATATACCGCTTCCCCCAGCTCTAGTGTCATAGCAAAAGATTCAGAATTCAAATAACCTTGCATTAAGACTTCACCGCTCTTATAGTCGGTAGTAACAACAGGTATCAATCCATTATCATCAAATTTAGGAGCAAAACTTTGTGACTCTTCAACTTGTAAAATGCTTAATCTTTTCTCAAATTTTGCTTCTATGCTCATTCTTGACCTCTTATTAATATTTTACCTTTATCTTTCTAATAACCATAGCTTGATATAGAAAGTAAATAGATAATACATAATAATAGCTAATATTTGTAAGGTCCCATTGAGGTCTCCAGTAGATAGATGACAAATAAAATAAAATAATAATTAAAATTGATATCATTTTTAGTAAAAAATCTTTACTAACTATAGTATCAATTGAGTCCAAATAAATTTTTATTGAGACACAAGATATAATAAAAAAATCATAGACTTTAAGTCTTGGTAGTACTAAAACAAAAACAAATGTTGATAGTATCAAGAGTACATTGAAGAATTCTTTATCTGAGACTTTATTAATCAAATACTTTCTAAAGAAAATTAGATTTAAAAAGAAGAAGGGGAATATAAAAATTTTACATAAAGCATTAAACTGAACCTTGGACATTGCAGCCTCACCATTGGTGGTCCATAAAGATTTTAAGAAATCCATTTCCGCAAAGATCGGTGCTAAGCCCATATCGACATACTTCAGATTAACAAGCCATTCATTAATAAATGGTCCATGTAGCAAATAATTTAATCCAAATAAAGAAGAGAGAGTTATGGAGAATAAAACATATCCTTTGAAATTGAAAAATTTCTGAACCATAAATGGTATAAGGAGGAATAAGGCCAAATGAAATTTTAAGAAAGTCGCAAAGGCGACTATAGGGAAGAAAATTATCTGGTACTTGTCATGCTTTAATAAAAGAATTCCAAAAAATACTAGTAAGTAGATTGGTACGGCTATGTTCCCAGCCTGAAGAGATACAATATTTGATCCCTGATAAGCTATTAGAATAAATACCAAAATGAAAAAATAATTTATTTCTAATTCAAATAGCTTCTTTGATATAAATCCATAACCTAATGCGGATAGTCCAAGAAATATCACCCAAACTTTTTCAAAGAAGTCATATTCAAAAAGTGAAAAGGGAACTATATCTAATAGTAGTTTTAGGTATGTAAACTGTAATGGAATAGACTCCTGACATGATGCATTAACAAACCAATCGGTTTGAGGGCTAGCCCCAAGAGAATATGCTAAGTCGGCACAATAAACTACGTTAATGTCCCAAAGACTGTCTCTTGCCCAACCATTAATATATAAAATATTTGAAATAATAGCCCAAGTAAGCGGAAGGGAGAAAAGTACATATTCCAATCTTATCTTTGATTTTGGTAGGAAATTTTTAAAGTAAACATATACTAGTGTCGCAATTGAAGAAATTAAAGATACATTGGCTAATAGGACCTTAAGTTCATTTCTCATGATACAAATGTAAAAGCTAGTGTGAAGAAAGTAAATATAAAATTCAAATGGCAGGAAATTTCAAAGTTAAAACCCCCTGCACATAATCCATGCTTATATTAAACTAAAGCAAACTGAATTTTAGAGATCTTTCTAACATTTAACTTCCAAGCTTTTTGACGCTGGTAAGCTTTTATAGCAGAAAGATGAATAAATTTTGAATTTGCTGGTTTTCTTGAATCAGTTGCGACCTTAAGCATATTAGCCACCCTAGCTTTATTAACTAGATTAGCCTTGCTGGCTACATTGACTCTAACCTGCCTCTTTAACAAAAGTTTCATATTCAAATACCCCCTTTGGAGAAATATTTGAACTTTTAACGCATGTTCTATGCGAGTCTTGTTCCCATGACTTATGGAGAACTTTTCACTCATGTTCCATGAGGATCTTTTAAACCATGATCTATGGTATATAGAATTAATATCACTTATACAAAAAATTGTCAAGGATAATTATAGAACAGAACACTCAGTACTGGACATTTTACAAATATTAACAAATTGATAAATTAGTATGCGAATCCTAAGCCAAACATTAGAGCATTTTCTGAATCAAGCTGAACAGAGTTAACATCATTATATATTGGCATTATATACTCAACACTAGCCCTTATTTTATTAGGGAAAATATGATTAGCACCTATGGAAATATCAATTCTTTTACTTCCAGAGGAATCTCTATCTTGAGCAAAACTCATTATAGTCTTAATGTCTTTATGGTTCCCTTTAATTTTACCTTGAAATTTAAATTGTGAAGCAATAGAAAAGGAGGTTTGTTTGTCATTAAAAGGTATAACAAACCAAATATTACTTTTATATATATTTCCTAGAGCATAGTCTTTAGAGTTCTTACCAATCCTTAAAACACTTGATATTTGAGTGCCGTAAGAATAATTATCTTCAAAATATACGTAAGTCAATCCAGGTAAGGCGTCATAGGTTCCAGATCCCAATTGCATATTGTAACCTAAGGTCTCTTCCTTTGATCCAAACATAATATCCTTTTTTGAAATTGACCCTGTTGGCAAACTAAGACCTAAAGAAGCATGAAGTTTGGCGTTATCATTATGAGCCAGATTTTTAAGTATAGATACTTTAGTATCTCCATTTCCACTAGATTCTAAAGTTTTTTTCTTTTTATTAGAATGTTTTTTAACTTTCATTTCACTATCTAAATAGCTACCCATTATCATCAAAGTTATATCATCTGATGGAGCATACATGGCACCTATCATGTGCATATTCATAGTCATCTCTTCTGGCACTGTCATATAATTGCCGCCTAATGGTTTAGTTCTAGCCTTTGTATAGTTCGAAGAAGAAGAGCCTGATTGGTATCCATCCATACCCATTGTCATATATCTATACGAAAACATTACTTGTCCTTCCTTATGTGTATGGTCACCCATAATAGAAATCGGAGCATGGGAATCTGCTCTAGTTTTCATAACTATTTCTGAAGGATCTCCACCAGCAAGTAAGTTCATGTTCATCCCTAAAAGTAGAACTAAAGTTAATAAGACTTTATTAATAATATTCATATATTTTCTCCATTTATTAATCATTAAATTCAAATTTGTTAGTGATAAATTAATCAGAAAATTATCAAAAGTCCAGCAAAATGAAAACTTTTAGTAAAACTAAATATTTGCTATAATTAGATAATGAAGAACCTAAATAGTCTACTATTCTTCTTTTTAATTTCAATTAACTCATATTCTTTACCTATGTGCGAGGGTGGTGATCCACTTGTATGGGATAAATGCGAAGGAGTTCTTTCTTTTCCAGGAGGCAAATATGTAGGTGAGTGGAAGAACGGGACCTACCATGGAAAAGGAACGTACACGTCTTCAAATAAGTTAGGTGGTAAGTGGGAAGATGGGGAAAAATATGTAGGTGAATGGAGAAACAATATAAGACATGGAAAAGGAATAAATATTTGGTCAGATGGTACTAGATATGAGGGTGGAATAAAGAATGGGAAGAAACATGGAAAAGGAACTTATGTCTGGGGAAAAGGTCCCATGGAAGGTCATAAATATATAGGTGAATGGAAAGACAATAAGAAACATGGAAGCGGAATTTATACCTGGGGAAAAGGTCACAATAATGGACATGAATATGTAGGTGAATGGAAAGACGATAAAATGAATGGTATGGGAACTTACACTAAGCCAACCGGTGAAAAGTATGTAGGAGAATATAAGGATGGCAAAAGACATGGTAAAGGAATAAGTACTTATTCTGATGGCACAAGATATGAAGGAGAATATAAAAACAATAAAAAGCATGGAAGGGGATCTTATACTTGGGGTGAAGGCCCTAAACAAGGTTATGTTCATGAAGGCGAATGGGAAGAAGACAGACTCCTTAAATAGTTCAGTAAATTTAGTGTTTTATTATAATAAAATTATTACTAGTTATAATTATTGAATGAAAATTTTAAGTTACCTTTTTTTAATTTGTTATCTTTTTCCCACAATTTCTATAGGCGAATCCATGGTAAATATTAAAGTTCCTCAAATCAAAGAGCAATATTTAAATGGTGAATCACTTTTTAATAAAAATTGTATTTCTTGTCATGGTATTCATGGTGTTGGTGTTAAAGGCGCAGGTCCTCCCCTAATTCATATAATATATGAACCAAGTCATCATGGTGATGGGTCCTTCTACTCAGCTGTTAAATATGGAGTACAATCTCATCATTGGACCTTTGGAAATATGTCTGCAGTCAAAAATATCACAGATGAAGAGATAGCTGATATTATCAAATACATAAGATTTATTCAAAGAGCAAACGGAATAAAATAGGTCCGTCCTATTCTTTTAAATCTTTGTTTATGTTTTTTGTTATTGTGAAATAGATGCTTTTGCAAGCTGATTTTGTGATTCTTCACCCGCAAAGACCCATCCGCTTTCCAATTGTCGTCTAAGATATTGTTTATTATAGATAAAAGCAAAGATAATATTTGAAATCCCGAACGAAAACATTGCAAATACAATATGAAGAGCCCCTACTCCTAATTCACCTCTAATCAAAGGCACAAAAAAACCAAAGCAAAGATATGTCCAACTAAATCCGTAGCAACCGATTTTAGTTAAACCAGATTCATTATGTTTTAATAGAATCTCAGTGGCCATAATAAAATATACTGTTTTTAAATCATAATACAATTGTACCGATAACTATAGTTATGCTGATATAATCATTTTGTGAGAAGTATCATAAAAGACAAGATTGATCCTAGATATCTATACTAAAAATTCTTAAAAGCTTCGATCCAAAAAGTAAAGGTATTATCTGTTCCGTCGTTATCATTACCATTTGTATCCGCCCCTTTATTCGACCCTACCTTTCTAGCCAAATAAGTTTTTAATGTAGCATCATAAAAAGATCTTGAGATTATCCCGATACCAGCGCCTTTGAGAGAATAATTATTTGTAGTTGGAGTCCAAGTGTTCTTGTAAAGTTTTACGCGACCATAATCAAAAAAGATTAAACCTTCAATACCTTTGCTTAAATAATGATGTATCTCAGATTTTATAATAATTGCATTATCACCATTTGCTTCCGATACAGGATATGCTCTTATACCGTTTCCACCTCCAAGCGATAGTTTTTGGCTAGAATCTAGATTTTTAAATGAGAATTGAAAATCCGTCATTAGCCAAAAAGTAGTTCTTCTACCTAATCTTTGTATACGAGTGAAAGACGAAAATATTTTATTAAAATGTCCATTAGTTTTAGCACCTAGAGAATCAGAATTAAGATTTGACTGTTGCCCCGAAAGATCCAGCTTGCCATTTGTAAAGCTCAAAATACCCCAAGTAGTTCCCTCTCCCATAAAAGAATCAGAATTAGTTAAAATTGAAGATAATACAGATGATTTAATACTTTTATCTGATATTGTAGCTCCTAAAGATTCATTTGAATATTCACTAATTAAAAAATCGTAATCAAATCTTACATTGATATTATTTAAAAAGATTAAAGGTTTAGATATCGAGAATTTCTTGGTATTAGATTTTCCTTCAGCATCTAGAGACTTAAAAGGATATCCCAACTCGTAATTCATATTTGTGTACATATATTTAATCTTTGTGCCATCATTAAGAATGGGAAGGCTTAGTCCATATGCTTTATATTTTATATCGCGTACTTGTAGATATTGGAATAAAAATCTATCGCCAATATTGAATAGGCCGTCCAGATTAACTGAGAAAATCCCTCTACTCCTACCCGTTGATCTTGTTCCATGATTATCAAATTTTATTAGTCCATTTATCATAGGAGTGTTTGATAATTTTATTACTACATCCGTCTCGCTAGTATTTTCTCCTTCCTTTAATACAATTGATGATTCAATACCAGGCACATTGCTTAGCTCTTTTACTGCGTTTTCAAGCTTAAGGATGTTGATAGGAGTTCTTTTCTTTTGTCCATATAGAATAAATGCTTTAGATCTCTTTTCTGAAAAACGGATATTTTTATCTTTTTTTTCTATCTCTACACTCCCCAAAATTCCTTCATAAATTTCAATCAATAACTGTCCATTCTCTATATCTTGCTCGGGGAGTATTGCTCGTGCCCAGTATCCATTTTTTCTGTAATAAAAACCAATTTCATTTATAATGGCATTAAGATTTTGAAGATTAAGACTTTTTTCTAAATATTTATTGGTAATCAAAAATATTTCTTCATCTTTAATTAAAGAGTTTCCTTTTATTGTAATCTTATCAATAACCACTTGAGGACCCGTGTCTTTAGTTTTTATTTCTTCATCTATTCTGGGCACATTCCTAAATGTTCCCGTCTGTTTCCTCTCTTTGAAGGGTAATGTCTTTTCAAGGATCCCGGAATCATCCATTGAATGCGCAAATTGACTAATTGTCAGTGTAATTAATAGAAATATTAAGATTTTAGCAAACATGACTTATCATTCCCTAGACTCTTTAAATATAATTTTTATTTCTTTATCTGTTTTAGGAATTTTTAGTGCTATACAAGGATAGGTCATTACAGTTAATACAGGATCTAATTCTTTTGGCTCTATTTCGTACACGACAATAATGAATTCTTTGTCAGTTGTATAAGACTCTATAAAATCAAGTGAATAACCACTTGAAGATCTTTCTCCAAGAAAGATAAAAACTCCTAGTTCTTGATCACTTAAGTTGTTAAGTGAGTTTGTTTGTAAAAGATTTTTATAAAGAGCCTCCCATTCTTCATCACCATCTACAACAATATGTTGTTTTTGAGCTACGGTGCCACATTGAGAATCTTTTAGTATTATAGAAATCTTTTCACTTTTAGAACAAGAGATTAATAAAATAATCGAAAAAAAAAATAGGGTAAGAAATCTCATTTTAAAAATTACTTTTAAGTTCTATCGTAAAGACTTTTTCCAAATCACCATATGCCAGATGACCACCGTCTTTAATAAATAAAGATGCAAATCTCATTTTATAGTTACTTAAATCTTTTTCGTAAAATAGCTCATAATTGATTTCTCTTCCATTCGGCTCTAGTTCGTATTTCTGATTATACGAATAAATATTACCTAAGTAATCAGAGTACAATGGAATCTCAAGTGAAAAAGACCCGCTCTCTGCTCTAATAGGTTGATGCACTATTGCACCTATAGAAGAGTTATGACTAATAAACTTATCGTGCAACAAACCTAGGCTCCAGGAAAAAGAATTAATCGCTTCGAAATCACTAAATAAGGATTCTGGATGTGGATCAACTTTTGTATTTCCATAGAAACTTGTCAAAAATAATTTTGTTGATTCATTAAAATATGTTTGGAAAGCTGATCCAAAAATATTAGTTTTCGTACTATCTTTTAATCTAAACGCACCTGAAGTTGTGGATCCTAGAAAAGAACCCTCCTCATCCATTCTACCGAAGAAAAAAGAAAACTTGTTCTTCTCATTCGATGCCAGATTAATTTTGATTCCTTTTATTGATGAAAAACCTCTTCTGTCATCAAGGCTAGATTCTAAATCTTCGTAATATTTCTCATATTCATAAAAAAAAGAGATATCTGAATTTCCGTTTAGGGTATATATGCTTTCCAAACTAAACGATTCTCCGTTCAATCCAATGTAAGGATTATGAAAAGCGTCATATATGACGGGAGATTTGATAAAATTTTCAGAGTTTCGTGATAAAAGATAGTATCTTCGTGCCTCTGAATAATTGTATTTTAATTCAAGATTTTTATTAACATGAAGATCAGCTCTTATATTTTTAAAGGGAGATTGAGGAGAATATTTATCAGAATCATTAAGGTGCAAAATTCCATACATCTTTAAATTTCCAATATCAAATATTTTTTGCTCTTGGACATCTCTAAATAAAAGAGAATCAAGATCAAAAGGTTGATAAATCGATTCGCTAGTGAGAGAGAGCATGTTTACATAAAATATTGCATTATCATATGAATCAAAGCTCGCCATCATCGTTTTATCAGCTTGTTTGGAAAAATTAGTTTTTCTTTGAATTATTCTATTGACTACTCTATTTTGACCAAAAACCTTGGAAAGCCTCAGCTTTGTTGAGTTAAGGGTATAGCTTGTTGAATTAGATGTATTTGTACCGGCAACTGAAAGTCCGAGGACAGCTATTGGTTTCGTCGCTTTATCCAAGTCCATTTTGCCTACGCCAAAAATTGCCTCAGAGTAGGATTCTCCATAGTACCCTGTCAAACCACTTGTTGAAGCTGTAGCAAGGAGTCTACTTACTACCTGCTTTGCAGTAAGATTTGGAAAAGTTTCTATTAGTATTGCGATTGCTCCAGCTACATGTGGCGCTGCCTGAGAGGTTCCATTCTTATTATTATATGTTCCACCATCCTCAACACTATAAATTGCATGGCCAGGTGCTGATATACACCAGGCGGCCGCCACCCCACACCGATTCGTATATGATGTCTCTTTTCCATCAGTATCAATGGCGACTACCGCAATCCAATGGTCCGCGGTACCGGTCCAATAATGTGGAATACCCGCCTCAAAACTAACTTGAGTTGCTCCTTGATTTCCTGCCGCCCAGACACTGATAATATTATTAGTAGCAAGCGATTCGTAGGATGTAATTGAGGTACTATATGACGACTCCCAAGAGCTTTTTGAGCGAGCATTTATGGCTGTAGTTGTACCCCAACTATTATTAATAACCTTAACACCAGCTGTTATAGCTTTTGAAATTGCACTAGGAATTGTTGTATTATATGCACCCTGAAAAGTTCCACTGTCGTTAAATATGTCATAGCTATAAATATGTGTAACTCCATAAGCGACGCCGTGCATACCCACACCATCTTTCTTCGCTGCAATTATTCCAGCAACATGTGTCCCATGGCCATTGCCGTCAGTCACCGAAGTATTACTTGATTCGTAGTTGTAACCGGTAATAGTTTTTCCACTAAATTCACTATGAGTCGTATCTATTCCTGTATCAAATATTCCAACTTTTACACCGGAGCCTGTAAGTTCTCGTGAGTACGCAGTTGATGCACTCGTATCGCCCAATCCATAGGCGTTGTTATACTCCGCTGTTTCATAGGTAGATGTTGCATATTGAGCTGGATAACAACCAGAATAATCATCTCCTCGATAAGAACAGGCCGTTGATCCTCCTCCACTCCCAGAACTGCCAGCTGCTTTTTTTTCGCCACCTCCACCAAGGCAACTAACAAAAAACAAGATAAAAATGGCAATTAATACTTTTCTTAATCCATCCATTTGGACAACGCCTCCTGTGCTAAATTTGATTCAGCAAGTCGCTTTTGAAGCGAGTAAAAATTTTTCGATTTTTTCATATCATTTATTGCTAGTTTTTTGTCTTTTTTTATGTAATAGAAATATAGAGCCCTATTGAAATAGGCTCTAGCATATTGAGGATCAATCGCAATCGCTTTATTTACATCTTCAAACGCAAGATTAAATTCTCCATTCTTGGCATAAATCATGCCTCTATTGTTGTGATATCTTGAATTGATTGGATCAAGAGTTAGGGCTTTTGAATAATAATTAATTGCATCAGTATTTTTTTCTTGCATTTCGCTTACTAAACCAAGATAGAAAAACAAATCAGGAAAGCTTTCCCCACTATTCAGGACAGAAAGAAAGTCTTTTTCGGCTAAATCTATTTTTTTTAAATGCATTCTAGATAAAGCTCTGTAGTAAATTGCTGGTTTAAAGTCCGGGGAGAGTTCAATTATAGAATTTATTGACCTTTCTGCATCAGAATACATCCTATTGTCAATCATTTTTATTGACTCAGAAAGGAGATTGTGAACATTGTCGGTTTCATTTTGTGAATACGATAGACTAGCTAAGTTTAAAATTATAAAACAAAAGAAAATAAAAAACTTAAATCTAATCATGACAGACTCCCACCGTCTTCAATTATCATTACACCAAATTTGAAACAACTATTGAATTCCCACGCTTCCATTATTTTTCCACCAATAAACTTGTTAGGTCATTATTTTCTTTATTATCGAATACAATTAATTGCTCTTTTATTTCGTTAAAAGGATTTATTTCTATGTCAAAGTGAGCATAATTGCCAAATCCTTCATCGATATTATTCAGCAAATCTATTTTGGACAAACTATCATTATTTATAGGTTTATTATTTTCAACTAATTGAATTGATTGGCCTGCAGCCAAAGATAGCTCCTGACTTCCGGTATACGAAACAGTACCTGATAAAGTCAATGTGCCACTGCCAGATTTGTGATTTACCAGAACTCCAGCACCTGATATAGTGCCTGATAATGTTTGATCACTATCGGATGAATAGATAAATTGGGAACCAGACGCTATTGTCATGTCCCCACTATAACTACCATTGCCTAATTTGCCTGTAACATTTATGTCACCTTCGCTTATAGTTGTATCGCCTGTATAGGTATTAGTTCCGGAGAGCGTAAGAGTCCCGCTTCCTGTGTGTGCGACACCACCAGCTCCACTTATTACACCTGACAATGTTTGATTGGTACTTAAATTGTAGATAAAACTTGCTCCAGAAGAAATAGACATTGAAGTAGTATCTACAAATGGATTAGTGTCAACGCCAGAGGCAGTAGCAACACCAACAGAGCCACCCTCTATAGTCGTACCGCCAGTATAAGTATTAACTCCAGTTAATGTAAGAGTTCCACTTCCTGCTTTTGTAAGACCACCAGTACCACTTATTACACCTGAGTAGGTCGTACTACTGTTATCTCCTCCAACCGTAAGACCATAGCCACCATTTGCTATACTTCCTCCACCTGCAATTGAACCAATTTCATCAGCTACATACATTGCATAAGTTGATCCAGCAGCACCAGTAAATGCAGTGCTGTCAGATAGAGATCCCGTTACACTTAAAATGCCTGTATTTAAAGTCGTAGCACCTGTATAAGTATTAGTCCCTGACAATGTGAGTTTTCCTCCTCCTTGTTTTGTAAGACCACCGGTTCCTGATATTACACCTGCAAATGTATGATCATTACCGTCACCCATCGTTAGAGTGTATCCACCAGTTGCAATAGTTCCTGAACCTGCAATCGAAGCAAAAGTATCATTCGCACCAAGAGTATAAGTTGCTCCAGAGGAAACACTTAACGAACTACTATCAGATAGAGATCCACTTACTGTAAGAGTCCCTGCACTTACACTAGTGGTACCAGTATGGGTATTAGTTCCTGAGAGTGTAAGAGTTCCACTTCCTGCTTTTGTAAGACCACCACTTCCTGATATCACACCTGAAAATGTCTGGTTACTAGAATTGCCGGCTGTTAGAGTATATCCACCATTTACTATATTTCCTGCACCTGAGATTGAACTAACAGTATCATTCGCACCAAGAGTATAAGTTTTTCCAGAAGTAACACTTACTGCAGTGCTATCAGATAGTGCTCCACTTACTGTCAAGGCTCCTGCACTTATAGTTGTAGCACCAGTATAGGTATTAGTTCCAGAGAGTGTAAGAGTTCCGCTTCCTGCTTTTGTAAGACCACCACTTCCTGATATCACACCTGAAAATGTTGTACTACTACCGCCACCTCCAGCCGTAAGAGTATATCCACCAGTTGCAATAGTTCCTGCACCTGCAATTGAAGCAACAGTGTCGTTCGCACTAAGGGTATACGTTTTTCCAGAGGCAACACTTAACGAACTACTATCAGATAGTGCTCCACTTACTGTAAGGGTTCCATTATTTATAGTAGTGGTGCCAGTATAGGTATTAGTTCCAGAGAGTGTAAGAGTTCCG
>JAQWMJ010000034.1:0-9883 GCA_029246845.1 Thermodesulfobacteriota bacterium | reverse complement strand
CTTTTGAGGGATATTTTCTCTAATTCAAGAAAAGTTGTAACAAGAAATGTTATAAAGAATAAAGCTGACGAAATAATACAAGGCTGTGTGAAGAACATTAAACCAATCGATGATCAAATAGATCAAAGTATTAAGAATTGGAGATTTGATAGAATTAATTCTGTAGATTTAAATATTTTGAGAATTGCTGTATTTGAAATTTTATTCTCGAAAGGGATACCAGTACCAGTAAGTATAAAAGAGGCCATAGTGCTTGCTCTAAAGTATAGCTCGGATGAATCTTGTGGTTTTATAAATGGCATTCTTGATACAATATCAAAAAGAGCCTTGCAATGATTAATAATATACTCGAAAAACTATGTGAAGGAATAGATTTATCAGAAGTAGAGATTGACTCGATTTTCTCTCTTATGATGGAGGGTAGTCTTAGTGATACTCAAGCTGCATCTTTCTTGACTGCTCTAAAGATTAAGAAACCCTCTGCAGAGGAAATCTTTTTTGCCTCCAATGTTCTTCTAAAAAATATTGATATTCCCCCATCACACAGTTTTAATTTGTTAGATTTGTGTGGTACCGGTGGTGATTCTAAGTCGACATTAAATGTATCAACTATTAGCTCTTTGATTCTCGCATCTCTTGGAGTTAAGATTGCAAAGCATGGAAACAGGTCTGTCTCTAGTAAGGTTGGAAGCGCAGATTTAATAGAGAGCTTGGGCATACCACTTGATAATTCACTAAATGATTCATTAAAATCTATTGAGAACAATAATTTTTCTTTTTTATATGCACCAAATTTTCATAAGTCCATGAAGAACGTAGGACATATAAGGAAAGAGTTAAAAATGAGAACCATTTTCAATATACTGGGCCCATTAGTTAATCCATTAAGACCAAAGTCCCAAGTTATGGGAGTTTACGACAAAGACCTAATGCTTGTTATGGCAAAGGTTCTACAAAAGCAGGGTGTAAAAAGAGCAATGGTAGTTCACGGTTCTGATGGAATGGATGAAATCTCAATTTGTAGCAATACTTATATAGCAGAGATTACTGGAGATGATATTCATGAGTATGAATTCAGCCCCGAAGAATATGGCTTCAAATTGTCATCTATTAGCTCTCTTGTTATCAACTCCCCCGAAGAATCTAGACTCGTAACAGAAGGTATTTTTAATAATACTATCCAAGATTCTCGAAGAGATATTTGTATACTTAATGCAGGAGCGGGCTTATATGTGTCAGGAAACGCTGATTCACTTGAAGATGCTTTTTTTGAAATTGAGTCTAAAATAACATCAGGTGAAATAAATTCCAACTTCATAAAAATACTTGGTTAATCAATGGATATATTAGATAAGATAGTTTCAAATAAGATAAAAGAAGTTTCTTTATTAAAAAAGAGTTTTCCTGTTGAAGACCTAAGGTCAGGTATCGAGAATAAGCCATATCTAAAAAGGGATTTTCATTCATCTTTCTTGGATAATGATACTGTCAACATTATTGCAGAAATTAAAAAAGCTTCACCATCAAAAGGGGTTATCTTGGAAGATTTTCAGCCTCTAAAAATTGCCTTAGAATATGAAGTTGGAGGTGCTTCTGCAATATCAATTCTTACAGATGAAATCTTCTTTAAGGGTAAAATCGATTATATCCCCTCAGTCAGAACTTTTACCACTCTACCTTTATTAAGAAAGGACTTCATTGTTGATGAGTATCAAATTATTCAAAGTAGGTTTTATGAAGCTGATGCAATATTGTTAATTGGTAGAATTCTCAGTTCAAGTGAATTAAGCAATTTTTTGAAGCTTGCAAGAGAGAATGATTTGGATGTTCTTTACGAAGCTCACGACGAAGAAGACTTGATTAAAGGTATAGAGGCTGGTATTAAAATTTTCGGAATAAACAACAGAGATTTATCAAATTTCAATGTTAGTAACGATAATATAATGAATCTTTATAAAAAAATTCCAAATGATGCGGTTCTGATAAGTGAGAGTGGAATAACAGGCCCTGAAGACGTTGCTACTTTAAAAAAAGTGGGAATATCAAATTTTTTAGTTGGGGAGAGTATTATGAAATCTGATAATAGGGTTACTTTTATTCAAGAATTAATTAAAGCTTAAAGTCCTCAATTACTTCTTTCAGTGATTCTATCCCATTATTGTTATGGCAACTAATAGAAATCTTCTTGCAATCTTTAATTGGATTAAATTCTTCAATATCATTTACAAAAGGACACAAATCTAATTTATTTAACACTATCAACTTAATTCTTAGGGGTAAGTCCTTATTGTAGGATTCAAGTTCTTTCATAAGAATAGAATGTTGAGACTTTAGTTCGTCTAAGTCCTTACATGATAAATCTAGAACTTCAATCAGGAATTTCGACCTCTCTATATGTTTTAGAAACTTGTGCCCTAATCCTTTTCCTGAAGAAGATCCCTCTATAAGACCTGGTATATCGGCTATTAGATAATCTTCTACATCCCCTTTAAGAACCCCAATGTTAGGATTAAGTGTCGTAAATGCATAATTCCCAACTTCAGCTTTTGAGTTTGTGATTTTAGTAATTATTGAAGACTTCCCAACATTTGGAAAGCCAACTAAACTCAAATCAGAAATTGTCTTTAGATTCAACGCAACCTTTAATTTTTCTCCCATCTTTCCATCTTTAGCTTTAGTAGGAGCTCTGTTTGTTGAAGATTTGAAAAAAGTATTACCAAGACCACCTTTTCCACCTTCTAAAATCTTTATTCCTTTTCCTTCAATAGTGATATCTGCGATTTTAACATTGTCTCTCATATCATAAATTTCTGTACCAAGGGGAACATATATTTCTAAATCATCTCCATTTCTTCCGTTTTTCTTATTAGACCCACCGTTCCCCCCATTAACAGCTTTGAAGACTCTTTTATTGCGAAAATCTCTCAAGGAATTAATATTTTTATTGCCAACAAAAACAATACTTCCTCCGTTGCCCCCATTCCCTCCATCTGGTCCACCAAACGGAATATATTTTTCTCTCCTAAATGAAGCTAGGCCATCCCCCCCATTTCCTGAGGTAATTTGAATTTCGGTATAATCTAAGAAGCTATTCATTTCTTAATCCTTGACATTAAAATGACACGACAATATTATAGCATCTATGTTCAATCGATTATTAAAAGTTTTTTTTGTTTTAATTATCATTGCTTCTTGTTCCAAAAGAGAAGATTTCTTAACTGGATCAGATGAGGAGATTTACAATTTGATAGTTAAAGAAATTGATAAGAAAAAGAAATATCTTGTGTTAAATCATACTGATTTTAGTCTATTAGAGGATATGATTACTACCCTCCAAATTAGGTATCCCTATTCATCATATACAAGGGAAGCATATTTATTAAGTGGGAATGTTGCCTTTAAGCAGAAAAAGTATGCATTAGCAATAAATGAATATTCAGAGTTTATTAAGAATCAGGTTAATCATCCCAAAAGAGACTATGCAACTTTTAGAATTTTAAAATCACACTCAATGTTAATGTCTGGTAAAGATAAAAATGTTGATCCTGCTAAGGATATTATTGATATATATGCCACTCTTTCCGCTGTTTATAAAAGTACTGAATATATGCCAGAAACCGAACGAATATATAAGAAAGCCCAAAGGTACATTCTGAAGAGAGGAATTTATGTAGCCAACTATTATGTCAAAAAGGGAGAGTTTAGCTCAGCTTTAGGGAGATTGAATAATACTGAGACATTAATCCCTAATCTAGTTAGAAATAGTGAAGAAGCTCAATACCTTATAGCATTATCGCAAATTAAAACTTTAAAAGATGCAGACAAGCTAACTTTAATAAATTTTTACAAAAAGAAGTTCCCTGAATCAGATTTTATAGAAGATCTTGAGAACTTGCTTTAAGATAAATGTATTTCATAGAGCTGTATACAAGCAAAGAAATTCCAGAAAATGATTTCTTATTTTTTTATGAAAATTTTAATTGTATTTTCACTCAATATGAAGAAAAAGAAAGATATAAAGTCGAAATTATATTTTCTATAAAGTATGACCTAGATTTGTTTATAAGCTTTTGTAATAATAGTGTCAATTTCAAAGAAAATTTATTAGCATCCTTGGTTGGAAACCCGACAGTTAAGACTTTCAAAAGCGAAGAGGCAGATAATTGGATTAAATTCTTGTCACCTGTCAGTGTTGGCTCTAATTATAAAATTATAGCACCTTGGGATTCAACTGGAAGTAATAATGAAATTATAATTAATCCTTCTATTGCTTTTGGTACTGGCCATCATGAAACGACTAGTTCATGCCTTGAACTCTTGTTAAAGATAAAATATATATTTTCTTTAGAAAAGAAAATTGATTCTATACTAGACATTGGAACGGGTTCGGGAATTTTAAGTATTTTTTCCCTTAAAGTTTTTAAATCTCAGATTACCGGAATTGATAATGATTATGATGCAATAGAGCAAGCAAAAAAAAATCTAAAATTAAACACTAATTTGTCTAATATAGATTTTCAGTTAAATGAGCTTAATAATACAAAAAATACTTATGACTTAATAATTGCAAATATTTCTATTGAATACTTGCTATTAAATATTTATAAGATGTATGAAAAATTAAATCCAAATTCGTTTCTTTTAATTTCCGGATTTTTATTTACTCGTATTTCGAGCTTGAATTTGTTATTAATTGAAGAAAAATTTAGCATAATGAGTATAATTCATAAAAACGATTGGATTAGTATGGTGATTAAAAAAAAATGAGAGATATAATTTATTTTTCTAAATCTAATACTGTTTTTGTTCTAGACCAAACCTTGTTACCTTTTAAAGTTCACTATGTTGAAGCTAAGAGCTATAAAGCAATTATTAAATTAATAAAGAATCTAAGCATTCGCGGAGCTCCAGCGATAGGTGTAGCAGGAAGTTTTGGTGCTTTCTTAGCTCTAAGGGGTCTTACAAGAAGGCCTAAGGGTGAATTACCCGAGATTGTATACAAAAGATTAAGAGAGATTGCTGCCGCTAGACCTACAGCAGTAAATTTGATGTGGTCAATTAAAAGATTCGAAAATATTATTAATTTAAATATCGGTAAGAGTTGGGAATATTTATCTAAATTATTTTACAAAGAAGCATTGAAGATCTTTAATGAGGAAAAAAAAGTTTCTTTATTGATTTCTAAATTTGGATCTAAACTTTTTACTAATAACAATAAGGTTTTAACACATTGCAATACAGGATCTTTAGCAACAACTGGTCCTGGAACAGCTCTTGGAGTTATTAAAGCGGCTAATAAAAAGAATAAGGGATTACAAGTTTTTGCCACTGAAACAAGACCCTTGCTGCAAGGATCAAGGTTAACAGTCTGGGAATGTGAGCAAGATAATATTGATTGTACCCTGCTAACAGATTCTATGGCATCACATATTATTAGGGAAAAGAAAATTAATTTGGCAATAGTTGGAGCAGACAGAATAGCTGTGAATGGAGATGTTGCTAATAAGATCGGAACCTATCAGTTAGCTATAGCTTGTAAATATCATAAAATTCCGTTTTTCGTAGCTGCGCCACTATCAACTTTCGATTTTGAATGCCCAGAGGGTAAGATGATTGAAATAGAAGAAAGGTCTTCCGAGGAAATTTTAAAGATTAGTGGAAAAATTGTTTCTATAGCCAGTAAAGTTGTAAATCCAGCCTTTGATGTAACTCCTAACAAATTAATCAGCGGAATTATTACAGAAAAAGGGATTATAATGAATCCAAATAAGAAAAAAATTATTAAATTTAAAGATTATTAGTATTAAATTCTTCTTCTTCCATGCATGATAAACAATATCTAGTGAAAGGCATAACTCTTAATCTGTTCTCATCAATGGGTTCTTGGCAAGCTGGGCATCTACCATATGAAGCACTCTCAATCCTTTTTAACGCATCCTCAATCATCACAAGTTTTTGTCTATCGCGTTGATTTAAAGATAAAGACAAGTCCCTTTCTCTATCATTAGAGGCATTATCGTAGAAATCACCAACATCATGTTTGAGGTGATTTGACTCGGTTTTAATTATCTTCGCTATATCTTTTAGAATTTCATCACTCATTCCATTTAACATTTTCTTTATTTCATTTTTAAATTTAACTGGAAGTTTGTGTTTTGCCTTAGAAACTATAGTCTTCTTAGTCTTTTTAGCTGGTCTCACATCTTTTAAAGATACTATTTTCTCTTTTTGCGGACTAGCAGCCTTCTTTGATTCTTTTGTACTTTTCCCTTTATTTTTAAACTCTTTTTTTAATACCATTGTAAAACTCCGAATTTTATAAGATAAGCGTATTAAAATATTTGTCAAGATTATTAATTTGAGGTTATTTTATATATAACTACTATGGAAAAAAGAGATTTTTGGTTAACTCGATATGGACTGATTTTAGCAATGGCTGGAAATGCTGTTGGGCTAGGAAATTTTTTGAGGTTCCCGGTCCAAGCTGCCGAAAATGGCGGTGGAGCTTTTCTGCTCCCATATATTATTTGCTTTATAGTAATCGGGATTCCCTTGATGTGGATAGAGTGGGGGATAGGGAGATATGGAGGTTCTATTGGCAAAGGGACCACCTTTGGTATATCGAATAAGCTTAATATCAAGAAACCAATACAAATTTTTTCTTTGTTTGGAATATGGATTCCATTTGTAATATCAATTTACTATGTCTATATAGAGTCTTGGACGCTAGGTTATTCTATAAATTCTTTATTGGGAAATCTACAATCCAATCTTACTGACCCCTCTGTTAAGATGTCTTTTTACGGAGATATTTTTAAAAATTATATAGGTGTCAATAAAGACTCGATTTTCCTTACCCCTTCCTTTTATGCTTATACATGCTTTTTGATTACCATATATATTAATTATAAAATTCTTTCAAAAGGTATTGTTAATGGAATTGAAAGGTTTGTTAAGATTGCTATGCCTACTCTTTTTTTAATGAGTATTTTTCTTGTTATTTATACGTTCACATTGAAAACTTCAGTGTCTAGTTCAATAGAAGGTTTAAATTTTTTATGGACACCTAATCTTGGATATCTTTCTAATCCTAGAGTTTGGATTGCTGCTGCGGGACAAGTCTTTTTTACTTTGAGTTTAGGGTTTGGTGCTATTGTTACCTATGCCTCATTTATTAAAAAGGATCAGGATATTGCTCTATCAGGACTAACTTCGGCATCTATAAATGAACTTGTAGAAGTTGTTTTTGGAGGCTCAATCGTTATACCAGCAGCAGTAGCATTTTTAGGTATATCAGGTGCGGTCTTAATTGCTCAGTCCGGCGCATTCACTATTGGTTTCATAGCTATGCCCGTTATTTTTGATGGAATAATTTATGGAAATTTCATAGGGTTTTTATGGTTCTTCTTATTGTTTGTTGCTGGACTAACATCATCAATAGGAATTTTACAACCAGTAATAACTTTTGTAGTTGAAGAGTTTGATTATAGTCAGAAGAGAGCTTCTATGATTGTAGTGGCAACAATACTAATTCTTTCACAAGCCGTAATTTTTTTACCAGAATTTTTAGATGAATTTGACTTTTGGGCAGGAACAATCCTTCTAATTATATTAGCTTTGGTTGAAATTATAATATTTATTTTCTATATTGCACCAAAAAATCCAATAGGTGAGATAAATCGAGGGGGTTTAATTAGAATCCCAAAATTCTTTAATAAAATATTTAAGATATACCTACCATTACTTTTAGTCGTTCTTTTTGTTTCATGGTTAATACAGGATATAAATAGTACTAATTCTATAATATTTAAGAAAAGTTTATGGTCACTTTTATCAAAAGCTGTACTAATAAGTCTTTTTGTTTTCTTGACTGCGATCGTCTTTAGGAAGGTGTATAAGAAATGAATATAGATGCGTTAATTTTTTTATCAACCGCGTGGTTTTTAATATTTCTTTTAGTAACAATTTGCATTATAAAGCTTAATAAGTAATATCAATTTTTTTCCTAAGTTCTATAAAATCTGACACCTGGTGGAGGAGGCCTCCTATCAATAAAACTGATGCTAATATGGTGGCAGTTTCGTACCCTATTAAAGATACAAGAATCATGGCAGGGGAAAAAAATTCTCTTTTTAATAAAAATCTAAACTTTGTCATTATTCGATAAGTTAAAGATCTATCTTTTAAAGGAACAATTTTATCAACTTCGCTTGGGTAATATGCAAGACTTCCATTTTGAGTTCTTCTTAGCATGAAAAACAAGATTGTTATTAAAAATATTAAATATAAAAGTATATTTAATATAGACAATTGCTTAAAGATAATATTATCAGCAGTAAATGGAAAAAATTTTGGATTATTCATACAAATGCTGATACCCAGAAACATAGAAAAGTATGAAAGTTGGTCTAAAGCTGTATCGAACCATTGTCCAAACTTTGATTCCCTAAGTTTAATTCTTGCAACTTCACCATCACACCTATCAAGAATCGTAGCGGACTGAAGAATTATTGCTCCTATAAAAGGCATATTTATTGCATAAAAAATTCCACACG
Source organism: Thermodesulfobacteriota bacterium (assembly GCA_029246845.1). Classification (GTDB taxonomy): domain Bacteria; phylum Desulfobacterota_D; class UBA1144; order UBA1144; family UBA1144; genus TMED58. The sequence goes on along the minus strand of JAQWMJ010000034.1, from coordinate 1,328 downwards.
ATATTCCAATAAGCCCTACAATGAATGTTATTACATTTGGATGGAGCGAGGTTTTTATTAGAACTTTGCTTATTGGAATAGATATTTTACTGTTAATTGTTTTTGAGAACCAGCCACTAACATTTTTACTTATATGATCAAAAAGGAAATCCCTTCCTATATTAGACCCTATCTCACTAGCACTAAGCTTTATTGGAGAATCTTTAGGCTCAATTTTCCTTAAAGTTGCATTTAAGCTATTTAAGTCTCTATAGTTGGTACCATCACTAAAACTTATATTTTTCTTTAGAAATAATATTCCGCTATTTTTATCCCCTCTTATAGTAGTTGATTCTTTTTGATCTTTAATGATGTCTAAAGTGGATTGCAGTTGTTTCTTATTTATAACAACATTATTCTGAAAAATTAAAATATCTTCTTTATTAACAAAATTAGATAAATTCTTCGATTGATGAATTTTAAAGTCGGGGTACTTCTTCTTTAGTCTTTTAAAGCTTATTTCTGGAATGTCAGCAATTAATCCTGCATTACTAAATCCTTCTGACGCTAGAATTAATAATATTCTCTCAGTTAGGCTTAATCCTCCTATTTTTTCATTTATAAATAAATCTAAATTTTCTGAATCTATTCCTAGTCCGTTAGATAAAATGATTGGAAGCATTTTATATTTTTATACTATCTTAAGTTTAGAGGCTGTTTTTTTAGAAGAGATCTTGTTTATATTTAATTTTGCATTATTTAAATCATTAGGATAGTCAACATCATGCCAGTATAAGCTGTTGATATTTAAAGTCTTAATCTTATGTCCTCTTTGAAGAATTCTTTCAATACTTGATGCATACCATTTTAAATTAAAGCTTTCAGTCCTTATTTCTTTTTCTAGAGACCTCTTTAAGATTTCGACCCCTTCATTCCTGAAAACCCTTATACCAACAGATTCACCAGATGCATTTTTAAGATTCTTTCCTATTGATGACAGTAGGCCATCTTTAATCTGTATTTTCATATCTTCAGCAGCATATTCCTTTTTTACTTTATAAGGAACACAAATGTCATCTTTATTTGATAGAATTTGTTTCATTACTTCAAGTTCGAAAACATCATCACCATTAAGAAGTACGACGTCTGCATTTAATTGGAATCTTGCAGCCCACAATGAGAACAAACTATTTGTAGTCTCCCAAAAGGGATTATAAATCGTATTTATTTTCATTCCTAATGAATCATAATTACCTAGGAATTCTTCAACTTTATTACTAGCAAATCCAACAACAACATTGACCTCATCGATATCACAAGTTTTTAAATGATTAATTTGATGCTCCAAT
>JAQWMJ010000020.1:0-7329 GCA_029246845.1 Thermodesulfobacteriota bacterium | reverse complement strand
AAACAATACCATCCTAAGCCTTTTCCATCATGACCTAAAGTGAAAACACCAAAAGCTATGACGTAAATAAGAGCAAAAACTGAAATAAGTGTGGTACTAGCAGCACCTTCCGGTCCTAATCCTGCGCCTGTAAAAGCCGCTATAAGAATTAAAATCGCAACAGCACCGTTTAGCATACCAACTTCTTTACCACCGGTTTTACCTAATAAGGTCATACCGTTAGCAAAAAATACGAAACCTACGAGTACAAGTACATATCCTAACATATACAAATACCTCCTTTTTTAGAGTTATCCAAACTTATCATATATACTAAAGAAAAGTCAACATTAATTAAGTTGATTACTTATAAAAAAGATAATTAAGGGTAGGTAACTACCCTTAATTATTATATTTTTTAAATACTTTTAGAAAGAAAATCAGGCATCTTTTCTTTGAACAAGAATGACCCAAATACCTTTTTGAACAACTTCTCCTTCTTGGTTAACAACGTTAACTTCCCAGTTTAAAAACCCCATATTTGGTCTTTTATGTTCTTTCTTCTCAACAAGCTTTCTTGTAATTTTAACAGTATCCCCTGGTTTTACAGCACCAGAAAATCTCCAATCTTGAAGACCCATGAAGGCAATTGTTGCCAGTCTGGGCATCGTGAACCAAAGACCAGTTGCAATTGATAGTACACACATTCCGTGGGCCACCCTTGTTTTGAAAACAGTATTTTTTGCAAACTCTTCGTCGATATGCATGTTGTTAAAGTCAGCAGATAGTCCAGCAAAGTTGACAACGTCAGCTTCAGTTACAGTTCTACCGCTGGATTCATGTTCTGTTCCTTCTTCAATATCTTCATAAAATAATTTATCGTCCATTATTATCACCTATAAAATATTTATTGTACTGGTTTAAATTTAGCAAAAGTTACTTCATCAGTTGCGTCTTCAAAGACCACTTCTACTTCCATTCCAATTGTTACGCTTTCTGGATCACAATCCACAATATTAGACATCATTTTAACTCCATCATCAAGTTCAACTAGTGCTACAACATAAGTTTCACCCTTGTATGCTTTAGTTGGTCCCATATAATGTACTGAAAAAGTCCATACTTTTCCTTTTCCTGTTGACTCAACCCAGTCAAAGTCCATATTTACTGAACCTGGGAATGGACTTATTGCTCTAGGATAGAAAAACACCTTACCGGTCTCTTTACATTTTGGCAACATAAGCTTGTGAGCCTTTGTTCCGTCCCAAAAGGGTTTACATTCCGGTCTAAAATCTGGAAGTGGTTTTGTATATTCGTTTTTTTCTTCTGACATATTGTTATCTCCTAATTTGTTTTTTTTAACTAACTGGTTCGTTTCCTAAAATTATAGTACTGTGAGCAGAAACAATTCCACCGTTACCATGAACTAAGGCAACGTTGGGATTTTTAACCTGTCTTTTCCCAGCTTCACCTCTAAGTTGTAAAACTGCTTCAATTACATGATGCATAGCTCCCAAATGAGCTTGTGACAAAAGACCACCATGAGTATTTATAGGTGTGTCGGCATCTTTATGCAGCCTGCCTTCTAGCGCATATGCTCCAGCCTGTCCTTTAGGAACAATTCCCAAACCTTCAAGTTCTAATAGTGTTGTTATGGTAAAACAGTCATATAGGAATGTAATGTCCACATTATCATTAGTCATCCCTGCAGTTTCAAATGCCTTTTTTCCTGATTTTTCAACTGCACCATAAATTTGCTCCAGGTTTTCACATGAAGTTAGATACTGATGTGAAAATCCTTGGCCCATACCATGCAGATAAATAGGATCTCTTTTTAAACCAAGCTCTTTAGCTTTAGCGCTTGTTGTAACAATAAATGCAGCCCCACCATCTGAAACAATTGAGCAGTCAAATTTTGTTAATGGAGAAGCAAGTAGTCTTGTTGCCATTATATCATCCAATGTTAAGTCATCTTTCATCATGGCATTTTCTTTTAGTTTTGCATGCTCTCTCATAGTTACAGCAACTGAATGAAGATGCTCTCTTTTTCCATTAGTTTCATGAAGGTATCTATTAGCCATTAAAGCGTAGCCCCCAGGTGTTGTTAGACCAAATGGAAATTCAAATTCTCCATGGCACATTTCTCTAATTAGAGCAATCATTCCTGTAGATGAAATACCGGAAAGAGTATTGTCACCTCTAACGCATAGAACAACTTCGGCTTGACCCGAATTAATAGCCATGGCCGCAGCAGCTGTCATCCAAACTGCAGTAGCTCCACCAATTGCAACAGACTCAAAATATTTAGGATTAATTCCAATATAATCTGCAAAGGTAGTACAATGCATGAAAGTCTCCTCAACTAATGAGAAAGCAGTGATTACTCCATCAACATCAGATTTCTGAATTCCTGCATCTTCAATTGCAAGCTTAGATGCTTCTGATAAAAAATGAAAAGAACTTTTACCAGGAATTTTTCCCTGTTCAGTTTCACCTACACCTATTATTCCAATTTGGTTTTTCTTTAGTAATTCTTTTGTATCTTCGATACTTGGTATGTGTGTACCCATTTTCTTATTCTCCTTTACTTTTTTATTCTTTTAGATTAACAAAAAATACTTAAATTCCAAGCTCCTTGGCAATAATTACATGCTGAATTTCCGAGGTACCTTCAGTAATAGATGACAATTTAGCATCTCTATAAAACCTCTCCGCGTCATATTCAGTTGCATATCCGTATCCACCTAAGACTTGAACGCCTTCACTGGCACACCATTGAACAACTTCTGCAGAATATAGTTTTGCCATTGAGGCTTCCATTACACAAGGTCTCCCTTGATCATAAAGCCATGCAGCTTTATATCCAAGAAGTCTTGCAGTTTCAATTTTAACAGCCATCTGGGCTAATTTAAAACTGATAGCTTGAAATTTATTAATAGGCCTTCCAAAAGCCTCTCTTTCTTTGGAGTAGTTAAGAGCATATTCAAAGGCTGCTGTTGCAAGACCTACACTTTTAATAGCATGGGATATTCTAGCAGCAATTAATGTTTCCATTAAAGCTTGAAACTTGCCCTCTTCTTCTCCAAGTAAAGCATTCTTTGGTAATTTACAATTTTCAAAAACTAATTCGGCAACATCAGACGATCTGTGACCTAACTTATGAATTTTTCTAGATACTTCAAACCCAGGTGTGCCCTTGTCTACAATAAAGATGCTGATACCATTTTTTTTATCTTCTTTATTAGTATAGGCTGCAACAATAACGTAATTACAAATCACTCCGTTAGAGCACCAGGTTTTTGTTCCATTCATTATCCACGAGTCACCGTCTTTTACAGCATTTGTCTTAATAGCCCTTGCATCTGTGCCCGCATTAGGCTCAGTAATAGCTAGAGCTCCTATTATTTCCCCTGCAATAGATGGCGTCAGGTATTTCTCTTTTTGCTCTTCTGTTCCAAATTTTGCAATAGGCAGAGATCCGAGGTCAACATGTGCGGCAACACCTTTAGCAATCCCAGCACAAGTTTTACCAAGTTCCTCAGCAAGTATGCATTGAGTTACTTTGTCTAAACCTAGCCCTCCATATTTTTCATCAAAGCATATTCCAAGAAGTCCCATCTCAGCCATTTTAGGAAACAATTCTTGAGGAAAGGATTCAGTTTTTTCTGCTTCTTCAACTAGGGGTGCAATTTCTTCCTTGCAAAAGGTTCTAATTGCGTCTCTCATCATGTTTTGGTCATCTGAAAAATCAAAGCTTAAACTCATTAATTTTCCTCCGTAATTTATATTTTAGGGGTAAACAGAACGACAATATTATATCAGAATGTGGTCTATATCGCAAAGAAAACTTAAAAAACCTTTTCTTTTCTTTACGGTAAATATGTTTATATTGTTATATGAACATGAAGATGCAACTGATGGATGATACTATCTGTGCTATTTGTACGCCAACAGGGCCTGGCTCTGTGGCAGTTATAAGAATAAGTGGCTCAAATTCGTTCGAGATTGTTAAAAAAATCTTTGTCGCGAAGAATGAAAAAGATTTTGTAAATCTTGAACCTAGAAAGACTTATCTGGGAGATATTAAATCCGATGGAAGAGTTATAGATGAGGTGATTTGTATATTTTTTTTATCACCCAATTCTTTGACAGGCGAAGATGTTGTTGAAATTCACACTCATGGCGGGCGTGTCGTTCCTAACTTAGTAATAAAGCTGCTGGTAAAGCTAGGCGCTAGAATAGCAGGACCCGGTGAGTATTCGTACAGATCTTATCAGAATGGTAAAATTGATTTGCTAAAAGCCGAGTCTGTGGCAACTTTAATAGCTTCTCAAACCGAGATTGCTGCCAACTTCTCTACTAAAAACATTAATGGAGAAATTCGTAAAAAATTCAATGAAATCAAGGACTTAGCTATAAACTTATTGTCTGAAATTGAAGCTAGAGTTGATTTTCCTGAAGACGAGCTCCCTGAAATTGATAAAAAAAGAATCATTAGTTTATTAGACAACTTAAATTCAAACTGTAAGAATATACTAGAAACCTATTCTAAAGGTAGGCTTTTTATTGACGGATTGAGAGTTTTAATACTTGGTGCACCAAATACGGGGAAATCCACCCTTCTTAATTCGATATTAAATGAAGAAAAAGCCATCGTTTCCTCGACACCTGGAACTACCCGCGATATTCTTGATGCAGACATTGTTTACAATGGTATGAGAATTGTCTTTTGCGACACAGCCGGAATACGAGATAGCTCAGACTCAATAGAGGTTGAAGGAATAAAAAGAGCAAAGGATAAAGTTCAGTTTTCAGATGTTGTTATAATTCTTGTGGATCAAGGACATGTTGGTGATGTGGACCACATATTTGATTTTGTTCCACGTGGAAAAAGGCTCATTGTTATAAATAAGACCGATGTTTTTCATAAGAGAGTTAAAGAGTGGGAAGATCACAGAGAAGGTAGGCCACCTTCAATGCCTAATGGAGACCACTTTATTGCTGCTAAAGAGAATAAAGGAGTGACGGAATTGCTTAACACAATATGTTCGCGCTTTGGCGAAAACAAAGATACTGATTTTAGCGAAGGGGTTTTAACAACTGAAAGACAAGTTGATCTTCTCAATATTGGTATTGAAAATCTTATAAACGGAAAAAAATGTTTTGTTGATGGAGGGCCCATGGAGATTGTATCTCTGGAAATAAGAAGCTTTATAGATTCTATTGCTGATATTACAGGTGAAGTTTCAAACGAAGATATCTATGATGAGCTATTTTCAAAATTTTGCATAGGAAAATAATTCAATGATTTCGGGTGTTTATGTTAAAATTTTTTGATTTATCAACACTTCTCCACATCATGTTGATAATGAATTGTAGCAAAATATAAAAAATTTTACTTATTCATAAAATAATCTAATATAATAGAGGAGTTAGATTTATATATGATTATTTTATTAAGTGAATTAAGTAAAGTTTTAAACCAAGAATTGGAGATTCAATCAGTTTCTGAGGCTCTTACTATGATTGGGCTAGAAGTTGAGGAAGTATCAGAAGTAAAAGTTTCAGCTTTGGATAAAAATATTGTAGTTGGAAATATTAAAACTATCGAAAAGCATCCAAATGCTGATAAATTGCAGCTTTGTTCTGTGGATTCAGGAGATGAATCGTACACCATTGTATGCGGAGCCAGCAACATAAGCGTTGGAGACAAGGTGCCACTTGCAATGATAGGTTCTAAGCTTTTAGGTTCAGACAAATTTCCAGAAGGCCTAAAGATTAAGAAATCTAAAATAAGAGATGTTGAATCTTTTGGAATGCTTTGCTCTTCTAAGGAGCTTGGACTGGGCTATGAATTTGAGGACGGAATTTTTATTTTACCAGAAGATTTAGAGGTTGGAAGAAAACTTTGCGAAATAAATGAACTGAATGATTACATGATAGATGTTTCTATAACTCCAAATAGAGGTGACTGCCTTTCAGTTTTTGGAATCTGCCGGGAGCTTTCTGCGGCACTAAATTTTAAATTTACAAATCCAATGTTTGAACATAACATAGCTTACAAAAAAGTTGATTCTTTGGAGGGAGTCTCTGTCCACTTAGACTCAGACGATACAATAAGATACACCCTAACAAAAATAAATAATATTCAAATTGGTCCTTCACCTTTTTGGCTCAAGAATTTTCTTGCTAAGATGAACATGACCTCGATTAATAACATTGTGGATGCCTCAAACTTCTTCATGTTGCGTACTGGCCATCCAATTCATGTTTTTGATTTTGATCAACTGGATGGAAAAAAAATATCTGTAACAACATCTGCAAAAGGTGAGATTGATACTCTAAGTAATGAATCAAAAAAAGTTGATAATCACTTAGTTGTTTCTGACGATACAGGACCCATTGCATTGGCGGGAATAATAGGATGCAAAAGGGGAAGCGTGAATAGTGAAACCAAGAACATACTTATTGAGTGCGCATCATTTACTCCAAGTAAGGTTAGAGCTAGCTCAAAGTTGTTAAACATTTCCACGGAGTCTTCTTATCGTTTTGAGAGACATGTTTCTGAATATTCTGTTAGCCAAGCCGCAAGCTACGCGGCAGAATTAATTCAGTCGATATGCTCTGGAGAAATTTCTAAAGAATATATTGATACTTCATCAGATTTAAAAAATACGCGAAGTGTTCAGTTAAATCTTAAAAAAGTTTCAAATATTTTGGGAATAGAAATTAGTGATGATGAGATTGTCTCAATATTAGATTCATTGTCAATTAGCCTACTGCCAGAAAAAAATAATCATTCTAAAAATACATTTTCAGTTCCAGACTATAGATTTGACCTAGAGCATGAGCATGATTTGATAGAAGAGATTGCAAGAATGAGGGGATATGATTCTATAGTTCCAATGCTTCCACAAGTTTCTATAAGAGAAAAACTTAAAAATCCTGTTTTGGATATAAGAGAATTGTCAGCTCGAGCAAGAGAGTCTCTTTCTCAAGACGGTTTTTCCGAAGTAATAAATTTTAGTTTTACGGATGATGATATTTTTAATGATTTAAAGAAAATTGAAATCCTTAATCCTATATCTAAAGATTCTAAGTTTTTAAGATCAAGTTTGATTTCATCTCTTTTAAAAAATGCCTCCTATAATTTAAATCATGGGAATGAAAGGCTTAAGCTATTCGAAATAGGTAATGTATTTCATAATTCAAGCAAGAAGATTTCTCAGACAATGGAAGTTGCAACAATATGTTCGATAGAATTAAATAATATAATGTGGGATAAGGAAAATTTTGATTTTTACGACATAAAAAAAACAGTGGAGAACTTTGTCGAATTTGCTGGCCTCG